>DASCPP010000080.1:0-5251 GCA_036012565.1 Flavobacteriales bacterium
TCCTGACAGTTTAGCTGCATTAGCCGCTTCAACTGCAATTGCTATTTCAGATATTCCGTTTAACGGACCTATTTCTGAAGTTAGAGTTATCCGATTAAATGGAGAATTCATAGTGAACCCATCTCCTGCTCAAATGGAAAAAGCAGATATTGACCTTATGGTTGGAGCTTCAGCTGATAGTGTAGCAATGGTAGAAGGAGAAATGAGTGAAGTATCGGAAGCAGAGATGATTGAAGCTATAAAAATTGGACATAAAGCTATTAAAGTTCAGTGTGCAATGCAAACTGAATTAGCGTCTGAAATTACTACTTCTTCTCCAAAAAGAGAATATTGTCATGAAACCCATGATGAAGCTTTGAGAGAAAAAGTCAGAAAAGAAACTTACGATAAAGTTTATGCAGTTGCTGCTGAAGGTTTAGGAAAAGATGAAAGATCAACTAAATTTAAACAAGTAAAACAAGATTGGATTGATTCTTTAACAGAAGAAGTTGAAGAATACGATTCTAAATTAATTGGAGAATATTACCATGACGTAGAAAAAGAAGCAGTTAGAGCATTAGTTTTAAATGAAGGGAAAAGATTAGACGGTAGAGAAACTACTGAAATCAGGCCTATCTGGTGTGAGATTGAC
Source organism: Flavobacteriales bacterium (assembly GCA_036012565.1). Classification (GTDB taxonomy): domain Bacteria; phylum Bacteroidota; class Bacteroidia; order Flavobacteriales; family BACL11; genus DUAL01. Next base: position 632 of record DASCPP010000080.1, read on the forward strand.
TACTTACCAAGTCCTCATGGTTCGGCAGTATTCACTAGAGGTGAAACGCAATCACTCACTACTGTAACGCTCGGTACAAAAATGGATGTAAACAGATTAGATGGCGTAACTTACCAAGGCCATGAGTCCTTTTATTTACACTACAACTTCCCTCCATTCTCTACAGGAGAAGCTAGAATGAAATTTAATGTAAGTAGGAGAGAAATCGGACACGGAAACTTAGCGCAAAGAGCATTAAAAAAGATGATTCCTGCAGATAATCCTTACACAGTAAGAATTGTTTCTGATATTTTAGAGTCAAATGGATCATCTTCAATGGCAACTGTTTGTGCTGGTACTTTAGCACTTATGGATGCTGGTATAAAAATTGAAAAACCAGTATCAGGAATAGCTATGGGATTAATCTCTAATGAAAAGGACCCAAATAACTATTCTGTACTTTCTGACATTCTAGGTGATGAAGATCATCTTGGAGATATGGATTTTAAAGTTTGTGGTACTGCTGATGGAATTACTGCTTGTCAAATGGATATTAAAGTACAAGGATTATCTTATGATATCTTGGAGCAAGCTCTTAATCAAGCAAAAGATGGTAGATTACATATTTTAAGTAAATTAACGGAAGTAATTGAAAAACCGAGAACTGAGTTAAAACCTCAAACACCAAAAATTGTTATTTTGGAAATTCCAAAATCGACTATCGGTGGAGTGATTGGCCCAGGCGGAAAAGTAATTCAAGAAATGCAAGAAGCTACTGAAACGGTAATAACCATTGAAGAAATTGATGGACACGGAAGAGTAGAGATTTTAGGAACGAATCAAGAAAGAATTGATAATGCCATTTCTAAAATTAGAGAAATAGCATTTGTTCCTGAGGAAGGAAAAACTTATAAAGGAAAAGTTAAATCGATTATGCCTTATGGCGCTTTTGTTGGTATTTCTAACAATGTAGATGGACTTTTACATATTTCTGAAATAAATTGGGATAGAGTAGAAAAAGTAGAGGATGTTCTAAAAGAAGGAGAGGAAATAGAGGTTAAACTTATCGCTATTGACGAAAGAAGTGGTAAGCTAAAACTATCTAGGAAAGTACTACTTCCAAAACCTGAAAGAAAAGAATCATAATTTTTTCAAAAAATTTTGTAACCTTATTAAAATATGTGCGTATAAGCGCACAGTTTATTAATCTAAAAGTTATTTTTTTATGAGACAATTAAAAATCACCAAACAGGTTACCAACAGAGATACTGCATCTCTAGATAAGTATTTACAAGAGATTGGAAGGGTTGACTTAATTACTGCTGAAGAAGAAGTAGAATTAGCACAGAAAATAAAGGTAGGAGACAAAAATGCCTTAGAAAAATTGACAAAAGCAAACTTGCGTTTTGTAGTTTCGGTAGCAAAACAGTACCAAAACCAAGGGCTTACTCTTCCTGATTTGATAAATGAAGGAAACCTAGGACTTATAAAAGCAGCTAAAAGATTTGATGAAACAAGAGGTTTCAAATTTATTTCTTATGCCGTTTGGTGGATTCGTCAATCTATTCTACAAGCATTAGCAGAGCAATCTAGAATTGTACGCTTGCCTTTAAATAAAATTGGATCTATAAATAAAATAAATAAAGCTTTTGCTAGGTTAGAACAAAAGTTTGAACGCCCTCCAACAGCAGAAGAAATTGCTGATTATGTTGAACTATCCATCACAGAAGTAAAAGAATCACTTAAAAATTCCGGAAGACATATATCTATGGATGCGCCACTTATTGATGGAGAGGACAGTAATATGTATGATGTTTTAAGAAGTGATGAAAGTCCTAGCCCTGATACTGAGCTAATGATGGAGTCTTTAAGAAACGAAATCAGAAGAGCATTAGATACCCTAACGCCAAGAGAAGCAGATGTGATTTCTTCTTACTTTGGACTGAACAAAGGGCATGCTATGACTTTAGAAGAAATTGGAGAGAAGTTTGATTTGACTCGTGAGCGAGTTAGGCAAATTAAAGAAAAAGCGGTGAGGCGATTAAAGCATACTTCAAGAAGTAAAATACTAAAAACCTATTTAGGTTAAAATTTTAGAGAGGGCTTTCGCCCTCTTTTTTTACATTTGCCAAAAAAATATGAGCCATAAAATAGCCCCTTCCATTTTAGCAGCCGATTTTGGCAATCTGAAAAGAGATTGCGAAATGGTAAACAATAGCCAAGCTGATTGGTTCCACCTTGATGTAATGGATGGTGTTTTTGTTCCAAATATATCGTTTGGAATGCCAATTATCAAAAGTGTAAACTCTTATGCTACTAAAACTTTAGACGTACACTTAATGATAGTGGATCCAGATAGATACATTCAAACTTTTGAAAAGATAGGTGTAGATGTTTTAACTGTACATTATGAAGTTTGTACTCATCTTCACAGAACAATTTCAGCAATAAAAGAAGAGGGAATGAAAGCAGGAGTTGCTCTAAATCCGCATACACCTGTAAATTTACTTGCAGATATTCTTAATGATTTAGACCTGGTTTGCATTATGTCTGTTAATCCTGGGTTTGGAGGACAATCTTTTATAGAAAATACATATGAAAAAGTAAAGCAATTAGCACATCTGAGAAAAACAAATAATACTAATTTTTTAATTGAAATTGATGGAGGGGTTAGCACTACAAATGCTAGAAAATTATTAGATGCTGGTGCTGATGTATTGGTTGCTGGAAGTTTTGTTTTTAAATCTGATAACCCTGCACAAACGATTGCCGATTTAAAGGCAGTTTAGTTCCCGTCTAAATAATTTCTTAAATATTCAAAATTCTGCATTAAATCGCCATTTTGACAAATGGTTGCGTTTTCTATAATTTCATCATTATCTTCATTTAATAAAAGTGGAAATATTTTTTCAATCAAATTCTCACCAAAATCTTCTGATGCATCTTTCGGTAATTCTGAGGGTAAATTATCTACAGCCATTACTGCAATTACGCCTTCTTTTGTAAAATCATCTTCTTTTTCGGTAATCGGATTGTAGCCATAAATAGGCGCATTAATTTCTGAAGAACGAATGGTGCAAGCAATTGGTCCATTAATATCACAAGAAATATCAGCAACTGTTTTTATTTTAAAATGGTGACTCTTTACATCTTCTCTGGTAAAAAAGAATGGAGAGCCCTCACTATAATAATGTCCAGCTATGAAAATATCTGCATGTTTTGCATACTTCATAAAAGAGGATACATAAAACTCTGGCTGATTGTAAAATTCAAATTTATTAAATGTAGTACTGTCTATTCTTTGATTATAATCTTCAATACTTAATTGAACAAAAACGGCCTCTTCAAAAGTTTCATTAACAAATTCTTCTTTGCTTACTTCTTTTATTCTAGCTTTTTGCAAAGTTTCTAAAACACCATTACCAGCCCTGCCATTTCCTGTTGCAATTATTTTTTCCTTATTGAAATTTAAACACTCTAATTCTGCTTCTATTTCTTGCCGATTACTGCATAAATGAGCTGCCTTTAAATTGTATTGTCCTGATTTTAATCCGTAAGTAAGTAACCCGTTATAAGCCCCAACAATTCCAGCATATCTACCAAAACCAAGTAATCGTTTTCCCTTTTTGTTTCTGATAACTTCATAATCTACCATCTTTATTTTCTTGTCAATCATGGCTTTCAAAAGCCCTCTATTGTAATCTTGCTTTTTCATGGTATGCGAGAAAAAAAGATATGTTTTATCAGCTATTAAACTTTCAATAGGCACTTCCTTAATACCTAAAAGCACATCACAATCAGAAATATCCTTTACTATATTTACGCCTAAATCTTCATACTCCTGATCATGAAAACATCTGATTTTACTGCTTTGCACAAAAAGTGCAACAGATGGATATTGTGCTATTAATCGTTTACACTGGTTAGGTGATAATGGCACTCGCTTATCAAATGGAACTTTATCTTCTCTTAAAATACCAATTTTCATCTATAAATTATTTTGATTACAAAAATAGAAAAGGCAAGAGATAAAAAGGGCTTATTTACTAACTTTGCAAAAATTTTACACGTTCTTTTATATATTGGGGCTGACTGGATTTGACAGCAAGATGCGTTGAATAGTAAGCATGTCGAGCATTGTATTTTGGCTCGTAAATATCAAGATTCAAATTTTTTAATTGGCGAGTATAACTACGCTTTAGCTGCCTAATTTTTATAATTAGATAAGCTTTTGTCTCCATCAAAGGACTTCCTGACGCCTTTGATTTATGAGGCATCATTAATGTTAGGATAGTTTACAAACAGCTTCTGTTTGTAGGCAAAATTTTAGAAGCTAAGGATTGGTTTTGGTTGCTTATTACCTACCCTTTCTCGAAAAACAAAATAGGATAAACATGTAGAAAATTATTTAATTCCTTGTTTGGACGCGGGTTCGAAACCCGCCAGCTCCACCAAAAATAAACCCACTCAATTGAGTGGGTTTTTATTTTATATAAGATTCTTTAATTCTTTTAAACTTTTAAGCTCTTCACGTAGTATTCTAGCTTCAGATTCACTAGATTCTTTTGCTTTTTCTATACTTTTTAAATCTAAAGTATCTCTTTCTATTATCTTGTCTTTTATTTCGACTTGGACATCTTT
>DASCPP010000081.1:0-16164 GCA_036012565.1 Flavobacteriales bacterium
AAAAATAACACTTATTATAATTATAAGAAATCGCATTTTCTTTAAAATGTAAAGATAATAAAGTAAAAGAAAGGGGTATATTTGTATTTCTGATTTTACAATTAATGAAAATAAAAAGATTTATTTTTAATCCTTTTCAAGAAAATACTTTTGTGCTTTATGATAAAAGCAGGGAGTGCGTAATTATTGATTCTGGCTGTTATGAAAAAGCAGAAGAAAAAGAATTGGAAGATTTCATCACAGAGAAGAAATTAAAACCAGTTGCCCTTTTAAATACCCATTGTCATATCGATCATATTTTGGGTAATCAATTTGTAGCAGAAAAGTGGGGAGTAGAACTACAAATGCATAAAAATGATTTGCCGCTTTTAGAAAATGCTGGACAAATTAGCAAAATGTACTGGTTGGAGAATTATAGCGGTTCTCCCTATCCGAAACATTTTTTAAAGGATGGCGATACATTTTCATTTGGAAAAAGCAAGTTGGATGTTATCTTTACTCCCGGACATGCCCCAGGTCATATTTGCTTTTATAGCAAGCAGCATAACTTTATAATTAGTGGTGATGTTATTTTTCAAATGAGTATTGGGCGTACAGATTTACCCTTTGGAGATTATGATACTTTGATAAATAGTATAACAAAAAAAATATTTCCACTTCCCGGACAAACACAAATCCATTGTGGACATGGCCCTTCCACTGTACTAAATTACGAAAGAGAACACAATCCGTTTTTGCAGTAAATGTTAGAATTTTTGCCTTAACCTTTTAAAAAGCTTTGAAGCAAATACAAAATCATTTAATTCTTGGTTTTCACTTGCAATTAAATTCTCCTTATTTCCGGTCCACCAAATTTTTCCTTGATGAATAAAAGCAATTTTATCTCCAATTTCCATTACCGAATTCATATCGTGTGAATTTACAATTGTTGTGATATTATACTCCTCAGTAATTTCCTGTATCAAATTATCAATCAGAATGGCAGTTTTTGGGTCAAGCCCTGAATTTGGCTCATCACAAAGTAAATATTTTGGATTTAGTGCAATTGCCCTTGCAATAGCGACTCTTTTTTTCATTCCTCCACTAAGTTCAGAAGGTAACAAATGATTTGTATTTTCTAAATTCACTCTATTTAGACAAAAATTTACTCTTTCCAAATTTTCTTCTTCTGATTTTTCAGCAAACATATTTAGGGGGAAGATGATGTTTTCTTGCACACTCATATAATCAAACAATGCGCCTCCTTGAAATAACATACCTATTTCTTTGCGTAACTCTTTTCTGGCTTTAAAATTCATTTCTATGAAATTCCGCTCGTTATAGTTTACCACACCGCTATTCGCTTCATGCAATCCAATCATCACTTTTAATAATGTCGTTTTACCGGATCCACTTTCTCCAATTATCAAATTCGTTTTCCCAGGCTCAAATACAAAAGACATATCCTTTAAAACATTATTTTCTCCAAAATGCTTGTTTATATTTTCTATGCTTATCATGCCAATAATAATTGAGTAAGAATGAAATTAAAAATAAGTACCACCACACTACTATAAACCACTGCCTTGGTGCTCGATACGCCTACCTCTAATGCCCCACCTTTGGTAAAATAGCCGTAATAGGAAGAGACAGAAGTAATGATAAAAGCAAAAACCACTGTTTTAGTAAGCGAATAAGTAATATAAAAAGGATTAAATCCGTATTTTAAACCGTATAAAAAATCGGCTGTGGTCACATCAACCGATATACTACCTAACCAACCACCAAACATGCCTATCCCCATACTAATGATTACTAAAAAAGGGAAGAAGAAAACGGCTGCAATAATTTTTGGAAGTATAAGAAAACTAGCAGAATTTACACCCATCATTTCTAGGGCGTCAATTTGTTCAGTTACGCGCATACTCCCAATTTCTGATGCAACATTCGAGCCTACTTTCCCTGCTAAAATAAGGCAAATCATAGTTGGCGAAAATTCTAAAATCAAAGAATCTCTGGTGGCTAACCCAATTAAATATTTAGGCAGAAAAGGATTGTCAAGGTTAAAAGCCGTTTGAATCGTAACAACTGCCCCAACAAACAAGGAAATAATAATTACAATTCCTAAGGAGTTTAAGCCAATTTTTTCAATCTCTAAAATAACTTGTTTAGAAAAAATTGCTCTTTTTTCAGGTAGAGAAAATACCCTGCGCAAGAGCATGAAATATTGCCCTATATTTTTTAAAGCGGTATACATTGAAAATAAAAGTATATATAATTTGTGAGATAAGCACCCAAACTATTAGCACTTTTATTTATTTTTGAACTTTCTTTATGAATAAAACAAAGCTCATATTAGTATTTTTATTTTTGTCTGTTTTTATAACCTCCTGTTTTTTAAGTAAAAACAGCAGTTGCGATTGTCCTAATTTCTCTGGAAAAACAGAGCAAAAACACAACATTTAAAATATCCCTAATTACTTATTTTAGAGTCATTCTAAATAACTAAATTTGCCGAATGCAAAATCTCTCTTGTATAGCCCTAGGAAAAGAATACATCATTGACTCGATTAATGATTCTCAGTTGGCACAAAAACTCCTAGAAATGGGTTGTACCCCAGGGGAAAAAGTGGTTGTGGAAAGAAAAGCGCCTTTTAATGACCCTATCGCCATTGTGGTTTCTGGATTTATGCTAAGTTTAAGAAAAGAAGATGCAGAAAAAATAATTGTAAAACAACTGTAGATGGAAACTGCAAAAATAAAAGTAGTCCTTGCTGGAAATCCAAATTCCGGGAAATCTACGCTTTTCAATTCCCTTACAGGCCTTAGACAGAAAGTGGGAAATTATCCGGGCATTACGGTAGAGAAAAAAACTGGAAGCTGTTTTTTAGATGAAAAAACAAAAGCAGAAATCACTGATGTTCCTGGCGCTTATAGCTTATATCCAAAATCCATTGATGAAAAGGTTGCCCAGCAAGTAATCTGTAACAAAAAAGATAAAGATTATCCGCAAGTAACTGTTGTGGTTGCTGATGCCACCAATTTAAGGCGATCTATTTTTCTGATCACTCAGATAATTGACCTAAAAATGAAAGTGGTCTTGGCTCTAAACATGGTCGATTTATCCTTAAAACAAGGGATTATTATTGATGTCAGCAAGCTTTCTCAGCAGTTACAAATTCCTGTTGTTGCCATTAATGCCAGAAAACAAGAGGGAATAAAAAAGCTGAAAGAAGCAATTATTGAAGCTAATTTGCAAGGAACAGCAACTTCATTTTTTGATGTCAGAACGCTCTTTAAAAATATAATTGAAGAAACAAATACTTTAAGAAAATCAGACAATGATTACGGCTCATTTCTTGCACTTTGTATGCAAGAGGTAAATAGTAAAAATAAGTTGCACTCTGAATTTAATATTCTTAGCAAAGAACATCAGTTTATTCCTAGTAGAGCACAAGCGCAAGAAACAATAAGAAGGTATAAAAAAATAGATACAGTTGTTGATTTTTGCAGTACAAAAATGCAAATAAAAGCCAACCGATCCATTACAAAATGGTTAGATGATGTTTTGATTCATCCTGTTTTTGGCTATTTTATATTTTTGGGTGTTTTATTTCTAATTTTTCAAGCTATTTTTTCTTGGTCGGCTTACCCAATGGATTTGATTGATAACTGGTTTACAGACCTTTCCATTTGGGTTGCAACAACACTTCCGCAAGGTGTTTTTAACGATTTGCTTGTAAAAGGAATTTTGGCAGGTCTTGGTGGTATTATCATTTTTGTGCCACAGATCGCCTTCTTATTCGCCTTTATCGCCTTTTTGGAAGATACTGGCTATATGGCTCGTGTAGGATTTATTACAGATAAAATACTAAGAGTATTTGGACTGAATGGCAGATCAATTATCCCTCTTTTAAGTGGGGCGGCTTGTGCTATACCTGCAATTATGTCTGCTAGGACTATTGTATCATGGAAAGAGAGAATGATAACAATAATGGTTACACCACTGATGAGTTGTTCGGCACGCCTACCTGTTTACACCCTAATTATTGCCATGATAATTCCTTCCGATCAAAGTTGTGGTCCTTTCAATTTACAAGGACTGGTAATGATGGCTTTCTATTTGCTCGGATTTTTAGCGGCTCTTGGGACTGCTTTTATCATGAAATTTATTCTCAAAGCAAAGGAGAGAAGTTATTATATTATGGAAATGCCATCTTATAAAATACCGGATTGGAGAACTGTCATTTATACTATTGTGGAAAAGGTAAAAGTATTTTTATTTGATGCCGGAAAAGTGATTATTGCCATCTCGATTATTCTTTGGTTTTTGTCCTCCTACGGCCCTGGGAATCACTTTGAGAAAATTGAAACTAAATGGGCTGGGCAAGAAAAAGCAGAAACACATATTGCTGCTGAAAAATTAGAAGCATCTTATGCTGGGATGATTGGGAAAAGCATTGAGCCAGCAATCAAGCCATTGGGCTTTGATTGGAAAATTGGAATTGCTCTTATCACTTCATTTGCTGCAAGAGAAGTTTTTGTTGGCACCATGTCAACCATATATAGTGTAGGAGATAATTCTAATATTCAGTCTATTAGGGAGAGATTAGAATCTGTTAAAAACCCAGATACAGGAAAAGTATTTTTCACTACACCTGTCGGAATTTCTTTGATGCTTTTTTATGCATTTGCCATGCAATGCATGAGCACACTTGCAATCGTTCGTAGAGAAACTAATAGTTGGAAATGGCCAGTAGTTCAGTTTGTATATATGGGAGTACTCGCCTATCTTTCCTCTTTTATTTCTTATCAGTTATTAAACTAATGGAAAATTTAAAATCTTATCTTCCAACTGCAAGTTTTACTTTAATTGAGAAGTGGATTAAGGAGTTAAATATTTTAGTGAAAATTAAAAAAAGTAGAAATACTAAATTAGGAGATTTCACAGTAAATAAAAAAGGAGAATGCCTAATTAGCATTAATGAAGACCTAAATAAATATGCTTTTCTTATTACTCTTACACATGAAATAGCCCACGCTTTTGTTTGGAGAAAATACAAAAGAAAAGTATCGCCTCATGGAGCAGAATGGAAAAATACTTTTAAAGAAATGATGCTAAATTTCATAAATGATGATATTTTTCCAGATGACCTATTAAGGGCCCTAAGCAAGCATATCAAGAATGCAAAAGCATCAACTGTAAATGATTACAATTTAAGTAATGCCCTAAGAAAGTATGATAACAACACCCAATTAATTTTATCAGAAATACCTGATGGGAGTGTTTTTTCAACACTTAACGGAAAGCAATTCATTAAGCTGAATAAATTACGAAAAAGATATAAGTGTAAAGCAATTAATTCTGAAAAGATTTATTTGTTTAATCCTTTAGCGGTAATTGATTTAGAGAAACAATAACAAATTAAAATTATTCAGATTCATTTTTTATGAGAATAAAGAAAAAGAAATTGAGTTTAATTTACAGACTAAAAAGAGATATTTATTTTTCTTTAATTAGATTCATCCGGTTTTTCCAATCCATTTTTTTAAAAAAACAAAACAATAAGTTCCTCTTTATTTTAAGTCCTCCATATTGCGGGTCTACGCTTTTGAGCCAACTATTATCTACTTCAAAAAATGTGAGTTGTAATAATAATCTTGGAACTCGTGAGGGGCAATTACTCCCAGGTGTACGGCACTTTATGTTCCAAAAAAATCGTTGGAATGAACATGTAAAATACCCCTGGGATAAGGTAAAAAAAGTATGGCTAAAATACTGGGACTTATCAAAACCTGTTTTATTAGACAAAAGTATTCCTAATATAATGAGAGTATCAGAAATAAAAAAAGAATTTGAAAATATAAACTTTATCTGCATGGTGCGAAATCCTTATGCTCAAGTAGAAGGAGTAATGAGAAGAAATGATGAGTCGGCAAAAAATGCAGCAATATTTTCACTTAAATGTTTACAATATCAGAGACAAAATATTAAAAACAAAGAGTCTTCACTTTTTATCTCTTACGAACAACTAACTGAAAATCCTGAAAAAACAAAGAGGAAAATTATAGCTTTCCTTCCTGAGCTTTCAGATATAAAAATGGATTTAAAATACAAAGCACACAATTTTAAAACAAAAAGTAAAATGGGGATTGTAAATCTTAACCAAGAAAAAATGGAAAAACTAACCGGTAAGCAAATAGAAACAATTAATCGTATTTTTGAAAAAGAAAAAGAATTGTTAGACTATTTTGGTTATCAAATCGTTAAACGATAGAAACTTATGAATAAAAACAATTATGCAGTAATAATGGCAGGTGGCATTGGCTCTCGTTTTTGGCCAATGAGTAAACAGTCGCGACCAAAACAATTTATTGATATTTTAGGAACAGGTGAAACGCTTATACAGCAAACTTTCAGAAGATTGAGTAAGGTTTGCCCGAACGAAAATATCCTGATTGTAACAAACAAAAATTACAAGAACTTATGTTTGGAACAATTACCAAAAATAAAAGAAGAAAATATATTGTGTGAACCTTGCATGCGAAATACTGCGCCTTGCGTGGCCTATGCTGCATTCAAAATACACAAGCAAAATCCAGAGGCTAATATGATTGTAGCGCCTTCTGATCATCTGATTACAAATGAAGATGAGTTTGTAAGGGTGATAAAAGAAGGGATGCAAGCAAGTGTTGCAAATGATATCCTTCTAACTATTGGGATTTTGCCAAGCCGACCAGATACTGGCTATGGATACATTCAATTTAATGAGCATCCTTTGGAGAGTAATACAACCATAAAAAAGGTGAAAACATTTACCGAAAAACCAAATCAGGAGTTGGCCTTGCAATTTTTAGATAGTGGTGATTTCTTGTGGAATTCAGGAATATTTATTTGGAGTACCAAATCAATAACATTAGCATATCGTAAGTATTTGCATGATATGTATACTGTTTTTGAAGAAGGGAAACAATACTATAATACCAATAAAGAAGCTGAATTTATTGATAGGGTTTTCCCAGGATGTAAGAACATTTCTATTGATTACGGTATAATGGAAAAAGCAGATTGTGTCTATGTTTATCCTGCTGATTTTGGTTGGAGCGATTTAGGGACATGGGGCTCTTTATATACGCATTTGGATTTAGATAAAAGCCAAAATACCGTGCAAGGTAATAAGGTATTGTTGTATGATTCAACAGATAATATTGTAAAAATGCCACATGGTAAAGTGGCTGTATTGCACGGACTAAACGGTTATATTGTAGTAGAAAATGATGGTACTTTGCTTGTTTGCAAAAAAGAAGATGAGCAAAAAATCAAGCAGTTTGTGTTGGATGTAAAAAAGAAAACAAATAATTAAAACATTTTCAGCACATATTTTCTGGTCGTACCCAAGCGTCAAATTCTTCAGCAGTTAAGTAACCCAAATTAACACTTTCTTCTTTTAAAGTTGTCCCATTTTGGTGTGCTATTTTAGCAATTTCTGCTGCTTTCTCATATCCAATTTTAGTGTTTAGTGCTGTAACCAACATTAAGGAGTTATCCAAGTTCTTTTTTAAATTATCATGGTTAGGCAAAATTCCAGATACACAATTTCTTTCAAAAGAAATACAAGCGTCAGCAATCAATCTGGCAGATTGTAAAAAATTAGCCGCCATTAGGGGTTTGAATACATTCAATTCATAATGTCCTTGCATTCCACCAACTGTGATAGCAACATCATTCCCCATTACTTGTGCGCAAACCATAGTCATGGCTTCCGCCTGTGTAGGGTTAACTTTTCCTGGCATAATGGATGATCCTGGCTCATTAGATGGAATAATAATTTCTCCAATTCCACTTCTTGGCCCTGATGCTAAAAGACGAATATCATTTGCAATTTTATTTAAGGAAACTGCTAATTGTTTAAGTGCTCCATGACTTTCTACAATGGCATCATGTGCAGCAAGTGCTTCAAACTTATTTTTAGCACTTACAAATGGAAGCTCTGTAAAATCAGCAATTTTTTTTGCGACCAAATCTGAATAACCATCAGGAGTATTTATTCCAGTACCTACTGCTGTTCCTCCTAAAGCTAATTCTGAAAGGTGATCCAATGTATTATCTAAAGCTAGTAAACCATGATCCAACTGCGACACATACCCTGAAAATTCTTGTCCTAAAGTAAGTGGAGTGGCATCCATCAAATGCGTTCTTCCAATTTTCACCACATTAATAAACTCTCTAGCCTTAATTCTAAGAGCTTTGCTTAATTGTTCCACATCAGGAATAGTGTTTTCAATTAGCATCTTATAGCAAGCAATATGCATTCCTGTTGGAAAAGTATCGTTTGAGCTTTGCGATTTATTTACATCATCATTGGGGTGTATTGTTTTTTCAGAATCTTCCAATTTTCCTCCAGCAATTACATGGGCACGATTGGCAATTACTTCATTTACATTCATATTACTTTGGGTTCCGCTTCCTGTTTGCCAAATTACAAGTGGGAACTGATCGTCATGCTTGTCTTCCAGAATTTCATCACATACTTTTGATATCAGATCTCTTTTTTCTTCAGAAAGAACACCTAGTTCACAGTTGGTATGGGCTGCTGCTTTTTTAAGGTAAGCAAAACCATAAATAATTTCGAGTGGCATAGATGCTTCACTTCCAATTTTGAAATTATTTATACTCCTCTGGGTTTGTGCTCCCCAATATTTCTCGGCAGGAACTTTTACCTCTCCCATTGTGTCTTTTTCTATTCTATAATTCATAGCAAAATTGTTTTGATAGTTTTATTTCTTGTTGTTTCTTTGCCTGCAAAGTTAATGATTATGAAATTTCTAGGATTCTTAATATTTTTATTTGTTTTTTTAATGGCATTTTGGGCTATTATATTTCTTTCTGGTGTCATTCCTTATATGATTTTTGTTTGGCTAAAAGAAGGGAAATTAGAAAACGATCAACTTCCATCCTAAGAAAGTAAACCTAATACTTTCCAAGGAGGTCTACCAATAATTGCCCGCCCATCTTTTACTACAATAGGTCTTTCAATCAGTTTCGGATTCTCCATCATTGCATTTATTAACTCCTGATCAGTCATTTCCTTTCCTTTATAATTTTCCTTCCAGATTATTTCATTAGTTCTAATAAGTTCAATTGCTTTTATGTTTAGCATCTCTAAAATTGATTTTAAATCTTTAAAAGAAAGACTCTCTTTTAAATATTCTATTATTTCAACTTCTTGTCCTTTTTCTTGAATTAGAGCAAGTGTTTGTCTGCTTTTACTGCATATTGGATTGTGATATATTTTCATTTATTTATTAGTAACTGTAATTTTTACATTGCTACACTAATTATTTCTGTCCAAATTCCATTAAATACGCTTTTATAAAAGCATTTAAATCTCCATCCAATACTGCATCTGGATTTGAAGATTCATAATTTGTTCTTAAATCTTTAACCATTTTATAAGGATGCAAAACATAATTCCTGATTTGCGAACCCCATTCAATTTTTTTCTTATTTCCTTTTAATTTATCTTTCTCTTCTTGTTTTTTTCTTAGTTCTAATTCATACAATTGAGATTTTAAAAGTTTCAATGCTTTGTCTTTATTTTCTAATTGCGAACGCGTTTCAGAGTTTTCAATAATAATTCCTGATGTCTTATGTTTCAACCTCACTGCTGATTCAATTTTATTCACACCTTGCCCCCCAGCACCGCTCGAACGAAATGTATCCCATGAAATAGAAGATGGATCAATCGTAATATCAATACTATCATCTGCCAAAGGATAAACAAAAACAGAAGCAAAAGAGGTGTGGCGTTTGGCATTGGAATCAAAAGGTGAAATTCTGACCAATCGGTGAACTCCATTCTCCCCTTTTAAATGACCAAAAGCAAAATCGCCATCAAATTCAAGCGTAACAGATTTGATGCCTGCCGGCTCTGCTTTTTGCAGATCTAACTCTTTCACTTTATATCCATTTTTCTCTCCCCACATCAAGTACATTCGCATTATCATTTCTGCCCAATCTTGACTTTCCGTTCCTCCTGCCCCAGGATTTATGGTTAAAACTGCTGGTAATTCATCCTCTTGGGTACTGAGCATATTTTTAAATTCCAAACTTTCAATAGATGCTAATGCTTTTTGATGTTGCTTCTCCAAGTCTTCTTCACTTGCCTCATTTTCATTATAAAATTCTTGCAAAACCCCAAGCTCATCCAATTCATTTTCAACCATCTTATAAGTGTTTACCCAAAATTTAAGCTTGCTGATTTTCTTTAAAGTAAGTTGGGCCTTATCAGAATTATTCCAAAAATCAGCAACATGGGTTAGTTTTTCCAAATCTTGAAGTTCTAATTGTTTCTCTTCAATACTTAAAAACTTAAATAGGTCTTCCTTTCTTCTATTTAATGCTGAAATTTGTTGGTCGGTAATCATTATTCAAAAGTAATTATTTATCTGACATTTCCTTTAATTTTTCCCAAACCAAATTGGATTCAAAGCCTCTTTTTATTAAATAATTTCCTAACTTAGTTTGTCGCTTGAAATGGTTTTTCTCTTTAATCAATCCGTTTTTCTTTTCTACCTGATTTTCCAATGCTTTTAAATACTCCTTTTCATCAATTTCTTCCATTCCTTTTTTGATACAAACTGACGAAATATTTTTCATTTTTAACTCAAATTTAATTTTTCTTCTTCCCCATTTTTTTATCCTGAACTTTCCTCTACAAAAAGAACGAGAAAATCGTTCTTCATCAATAAAACCATCATTTATTAACTCTGTCATTATGATGTCCTTAGTGTTTTCTAAAAGCCCCCATTCGGTCAATTTTTGTCGAACATCCCATTGACATCTGTCTTGCATGGCACAATAATTTTTTATTCTACTTATTGCCTCACTTATTTTATAAACTCTTTTGTTTTGCACCGACTCAAAAATACATATTCTTTTACTTTTGCAAGATGAAAAATAAAAAAGCAATCAGCTTACTTTTTCTTTCCAATATTATTTCTGGCTTTGCCCAAGGCATTAGCATGATTGCCATTCCGTGGTATTTTGTGGAAGTGGTGGAGCGGCCAGAAGTATTTGCCACAGCATACATCATCATTACCTTTGCTACTTTGTTTTGGGGCTTGTATGCCGGAACTTTAATTGATAGATATTCACGAAAAACAATTTTTATTATTACGAATGTAGTTTGCGGGCTAATTGTTGGAGGTGTTGCTATTTTAGGATTCTCCACTAGTAATACAAACGATTTATTAGTGATCTTAGTATTTGCTACTACCATTTTTAACTATAATGTGCACTACCCAAATCTTTATGCTTTCGGTCAAGAAATTACGGAAAAAAGGAATTATGGAAAACTAAATTCCTATATAGAAATTCAGGGACAATCTACTAGTATTTTGGCTGGGGCATTTGCAGCCCTTTTGCTTACAGGCACAATAAATAAAACCATGAATTTGGGCGGATTTACCATTACTTTCCCATTTGAGATTCAGCCCTGGGAAATTCATGAAGTATTTCTGATGGATGCCATTACTTACATTTTTGTTATACTAATTTTTATGCAAATAAAATACAGTAGAATAGTAACAGATAAAGTGGAGGTTGGCACCTTATTTAGCCGATTAAAAAATGGCGTTCTTTACCTAAAAAAGAATCCTCTTATTTTTCGTTTTGGTCTGACTTCATACATGCTTTTTGCATTCCTTTTGGTAGAAATACATATTTTATTGCCTACTTATGTTCATGACTTTTTACAAGGGAAAGGCGACATTTACGCTTCAGCAGAAGTGTATTATTCCTTAGGAGCAATCCTAGCAGGGATGTTTGTAATTAGAGTATTCAAGCGTTTTAACTCTGTTATTGGTATTATCATTTTAATGTTTTTTGTGGCAATTGCTTTTGCCGGAATGTCTGTTTACAAATCGCTTTGGTATTTCTTTATCGCAAATCTAATTTTAGGATTAACCAATGCAGGAGTAAGGGTGCTAAGGACAACTTATCTTTTTAATCATATTCCCAACAATGTAATGGGGCGAACAAATTCAGTTTTTAACTCCTTAAATATTATGGTTCGTATGTGCTTGATTGGGCTTTTTGCTTTGCCATTTTTCACTACAGATGATAATATTCGCTTTGGCTATTTGGTAGGAACCGCCATGATTTCATTGGCTATTATCCACTTACTTCTGCAATATAAAGCGTTAGTAACTTTAAGTAAAACTAAAAAAGATTAACCCTATACTATACTATACTGCAGAAGGTGCAATCTATCATCAGGGTTGATTTTAATAAGGCGTTTATATTTAAAACTCCACTTCATTCCTTTTGAAAACACACCTTTATTAATGTGACTTGCAATAAAAGGATGAGTAGAAATTCTAATCTTTCCATTATCCGATTTTTCGACCAAATTCTTAATCTTATTTTCGATAGTATCTATTAATAGCAAGCTAGAATCAATTTTCCCATTACCCACACACATTGGGCAATTCTCCCTTGTGTTGATATTCATTTCTGGACGCACCCTTTGCCGTGTAATTTGTATCAACCCAAACTTTGAAGGAGGCAAGATATGATGTTTTGCTTTGTCTTCTTTCATGGCTTCTCGCATTCTCTCAAAAAGTAGTTTGCGGTTTTTTGCAGAATACAAATCAATAAAATCAACGACAATTATTCCACCCATATCTCGCAACCTTAGTTGTCGGGCAATCTCTTCTGCGGCGCCTAAATTTACAAGCAATGCATTTTCTTCTTGGTCTTTTTTAGAATCTACTTTTTTACCAGAATTTACATCAATCACATGCATTGCCTCTGTATGTTCAATCACAAGGTAAGTGCCGTTTTTCATGTTTACCGTTTTACCGAAAGCTGATTTTATTTGTTTGGTTACATTAAAATTTTGCAAAATGGGAGCTTTTGATTTATAAAGTTTTAATATTTTCTCTTGTTCAGGAGCAATACTTATTACATAATCTTTTAGTTCTAAATACAAATCTTTGTCATTGACATGAATACTATTAAAACCCTCATTTAGAATATCTCTTAAAATAGCAGTGGAACGATTAAGTTCTTTCAGAATAATTTTTGGGGCTTGTACCCTTTTTAGTTCTTTGAAAACGTTTTGCCATTTTTTATATAAAATTTTAAGATTGGAATCCAACTCAACTACTTTTTTCCCCTTCGCAACCGTACGAACAATCACACCAAATCCTTCAGGCTTTATGCTTTTTAGAAGACGTTTTAATCGCACTTTTTCTTCTTGTGATTTTATCTTATTGGAAAGAGATATTTTATTGGAGAAAGGAAGTAAAACCATATTTCTTCCAGCAATTGAAATTTCAGTTGTTAATCTTGGTCCTTTTGTTGAAATTGGCTCTTTGGATACTTGAACCAAGATCCTGTCTCCTGATTTTAGCACATCTGCAATCTGTCCAGTTTTATCAATTTCCTTTTCCTTTCTGAAATTTTTTAATGAAGCTGTATTGCTTTTTTTAGAGATTACTTTGTCTGTAAATTTTTTGTAAGAATTCACATTAGGGCCAAGGTCAAGATAGTGTAAAAACCCATCTTTCTCATGCCCTACATTTACAAAAGCAGCATTTAATCCGGGAACTACTTTCTTTACTTTTCCAAGATATACATCGCCAACTGAGTAGTTGTTATTATTGTTTTCTTTATGAAGTTCAATAAGGCGTTTGTCTCGCAAAAGTGCGATTACTACCTCCTCAGATGGCCTTGAATCGATTATAAGTTCGAATTTCATGGCTAGTATAATTATTGATTAATAGAAAAAGCTTACTTACTTTTATGTCTATTTTTTCTCAAACGCTTTTTGCGTTTGTGAGTGGCCATCTTATGTCTTTTTCTTTTTTTTCCGCTTGGCATGCTATAATTTTTTAATTTCTTTTATTCAGAATTTATTTCTGATTTATTTTTTTATTTTATACTTTCCTTTACCTGCTTAACAAAAACTTTTGCTGGTTTAAAAGCTGGAATATGATGTGCAGGGATAATAATAGTTGTATTTTTTGAAATATTTCTTCCTGTTTTTTCTGCTCTCTTTTTAGGCTTGAATGTTCCAAATCCTCTTAAAAAAACAGATTGATTGCTGGAAATAGAAGATTTCACTTCTGCCATAAATGCTTCAACTACTGCAAGTGCTGTCACTTTTTCTATACCTGTTTTCTCAGAAATCTTACTTACTATCTCTGCTTTTGTCATTCTTTTTTATTTTTTTGATATTAATATAAATATTTATATTCTTGTTTTTTTATAAACGTGCAAATATACCAACTATTTTTGAATGATGACACACATCATTATCTCTTTTTTATGAATTATTAGTTTAATCTTCAGTGTTTTATGAACTTTTCTCAGCAAATATTGGAGTGGTATGGAAAAAACAAAAGAAGTTTGCCTTGGCGCAATAGTAAAGATCCTTATAAAATATGGCTTTCTGAAATTATTTTACAGCAAACAAAAGTAGCGCAAGGGCTCCCATTTTACAATAAATTTATTTTTGCTTTTCCAACTATTAATGATTTGGCCAATGCAACAGAAAATGAAGTCTTAAATTTATGGCAAGGATTAGGTTATTATTCTAGAGCAAGAAATATGCATTTTACGGCAAAGGAAATTACAGAGAAATACAATGGAATTTTTCCAAATGATTATACAACAATTTTGAAACTGAAAGGAATTGGTGCATATACTGCAGCTGCTATTTCTTCTTTTGCTTTTAATCTGCTCTTTGCTGTGGTTGATGGAAATGTTGTCCGACTTTTAAGTCGATACTTTGGTATCTCTACTGCTTTTGATAGCGCAAAAGGCAAAAAAGAGTTTCAACTTTTAGCACAAAAACTACTTAGTAAGGAAAATTCAGCAGAATATAATCAAGCAATAATGGAGTTTGGGGCTTTGCAATGTGTGCCAAAATCTCCAAATTGTAACGTTTGTCCTTTGCAAAATAGTTGTTTTGCTTTTAATAATAATTTACTTTTATATTTCCCGAAAAAGAAAAAGAAGATCCAAATCAGAAAAAGGTATTTTGAATTCTTAATCATTTCAGAAAAGAAAAAAATACTAATTCAGAAAAGAAAAAATGGAATCTGGAAGGGGCTTTATCAATTTCCGCTTATTGAAAATACGGAAGAAAAATCGGAGAAAGAGATTTGTGCTTCAAAGGATTGGGGAGATCTATTTAAAGGAGTTACTGCGAATATCATTAAAATATCTCCTAGAATAAAATACAAACTCACCCATCAAACTATTTTTGCTCAGTTTTGGCATATTGATTCAAAAGTTCCAGCTAATAAAAATACAATCTCTATCCAAAAAAAAGATCTCAAGAGATACCCAATTCCAAAATTATTAGAAAAATATCTTAAAAAGATTGGAATGATATAGCTATTTTACTATATTTGTTAATCACTAAGAATATTTATTATGGCAGGCGTAAATAAAGTAATTTTAATTGGAAATTTAGGGAAAGACCCTGAAGTAAGGTATTTAGATAGTGGGGTTGCAGTTGCAAACTTTTCATTGGCAACCACCGAAAACTATAAAAACAAAGAAGGGGAAAGAGTAAGTCAAACTGAATGGCACAACATTGTGCTTTGGAGAGGATTAGCAGAAGTGGCTGAAAAGTGGTTGAAAAAAGGATCTTCTGTTTATATTGAAGGAAAAATAAGAAATAGAAAATGGGAAGATAAAGAAGGAAATACTAGATATACTACTGAAATTTTGGGCGACAACATGACCATGTTAGGCAAAAAAGAGGATAGTTCTGCTGAAAAAACAAAAACAACTCCTGAACAAGAAAGTATCCCTCAAGAAGAAAAAGGAGACGATTTACCTTTCTAGATAAATAACACCAAAATTGGAAGAAGAATTTAGTCCACTTTTACTTAGCATCTTTTTTGATATCACATTACAGCCAATATCAATCGGTATTGCGCTTAATTTTATCGTCATCTTACTAATGTTATTTTGCTCCGCTCTTATTTCTGGTGCTGAAGTAGCCTACTTTTCCTTAACACCAAATAATGTTAAATATTTAAATCAGGAGAAGTCAAAAAAAGCATTATTGACTTTAAAACTTCTAGAAAAGCCGAACAAGCTTTTAGCCACAATACTTATCACAAATAATTTTATAAATATTGGGATTATTATATTATCGACAT
>DASCPP010000082.1:0-3496 GCA_036012565.1 Flavobacteriales bacterium
GCACTTGGGGTTGATATTGATAATTTATATATATCACAACCTGATAATGGAGAACAAGCTCTTGAAATAGCAGATCATCTTATTAGCTCAGGAGCTGTAGATTTAGTTGTAATAGATTCTGTAGCTGCTCTTACACCAAAATCAGAAATAGAGGGAGAGATGGGAGACTCTAAAATGGGGTTACACGCTCGATTGATGTCGCAAGCACTCAGAAAACTAACAGCAACAATAAGTAAAACTGGTTGTACTTGTATGTTTATCAATCAACTTAGGATGAAAATTGGCATTATGTTTGGGAATCCAGAAACTACAACTGGTGGGAATGCACTTAAATTTTATTCATCTGTTCGTTTAGATATCAGAAGAATTGGTGCCATAAAAGATGGAGAGGGAATAATTGGCAATCGAACCAGAGTGAAAGTGGTAAAAAATAAAGTTGCTCCACCATTTAGAATGGCAGAGTTTGATATTATGTTTGGAAAAGGCATTTCTCGATTTGGTGAAATTTTGGATTTGGCAGTTGACCTTGACATTGTAAATAAAAGCGGATCTTGGTTTGCCTATAATGACACCAAATTGGGGCAAGGGCGTGATGCAGTTAAGACCATGCTAGAGGATAACCCTGAGCTTTCGGAAGAAATTGAATCTAAAGTTCGCGAACAATTAGCTGAGTAATTTCCTCTTTTATTCTCAAGATGAGATTTATATTATTTATTAGTTTTATTGCTCTTTTTGCATGTAATCATCATGTAAAGGAGAAACAGATTGTGCAGAAATCGGTACTTGCACTTTTGTCAGAAGATATTAGTAATACTCCAAACAACCCTCAGCTATTTAAAAAGCGAGCAGAATATTTTTTGTCTGAAAATAATTTGGAATCAGCATTAATGGATTTTCAAGAATGTGTAAGATTATCACCTGAAAATGGACACTATCATTATGAGGTTGCCAATCTTTATTATGAAATTGCAAAGATAGATATGAGCAAACAACAATATCCAAAAAAAGCTTTAATTCATCTGGAAAAAACCATTCAGTTGCACACAGATACCATTCCTGCTTTACTCTTAAAAGGCGAATTGCATTTAGCATTTAATGAAGTAAAAGAGGCGATAGCTTGTCTAAATCAAGTAATTGAGTTGAACTATAATACCCCAAAAGCACATCTTTTTAAAGGATATATTTATTCAGTATTAGGGGAAGAAGATAGGGCAATTCAGTTTTTTCATAATGCAATTACTATTGATCCTGCCCAAGAAGATGCTTATGTGCAATTGGGACTTATTTATCAAGAAAAAAAAGATTCCATAGCTGTTTTATATTACAGAAATACACTGAAAGTGAATCCTAAAAATAAAATGGCTTTATATAATTTAGCAAAATATTATCAGGATATAGAAGATTGGAATGGGGCTATTGAATCTTATACTGCACTTTTGCAAGTGTATCCTACTTATACGGATGGCTATTACAATTTAGGATTTGTACATATCAAATTGGGCTTGCATGATATAGCCGCAAATGATTTCTCACAAGCCATTTCATTTGATCCTAATTTCTTTGAGGCCTTTTATTCAAGAGGACATTGTTATGAAACACTTGGCGATATTGCTCGTGCTGAGTCGGATTACAAAAAAGCATTATATATTAATCCTGAATATAAAAATGCAAAAGATGCACTTAAATCTTTAAATTATAAAAATAAACAAATAAAGTAATAAAAAAGGCGAACAGATGTTCGCCTTTTCTTTTCAGCCTAAGCTAAAAATCTATTTTACTTTATCTACAATTGCTTTAAAAGCTTCTGGATTATTCATGGCCAAATCAGCTAAAACTTTTCTGTTAATCTCAATTTTGTTTTCATGTATTTTTCCCATAAATTGAGAGTAAGACATTCCGTATTGTCTTGTTCCTGCATTAATTCTTTGAATCCAAAGTGCACGGAATGTTCTCTTTTTGTTTTTTCTGTCACGATATGCATACTGCATTGCTTTTTCAACAGCATTTTTTGCTATTGTATGAACATTTTTCCTTCTACCAAAGTACCCTTTGGCAGCTTTGATAATCTTTTTTCTTCTTGCTTTTGCAGCAACTGAATTTACTGATTTTGGCATTTCGTTTTAGTTTTTTGGTAGTTAGCGGCTTTTTTTCAAAGCACTTGTTTGGCTAAATACCAGGTTAATAACCTATGTTAATTATATACAAAGTTGAAGCTTTACACTTTTTTCGTTCGATTTGTGTACTAAGCCCGATTTTGTAAGGTTTCTTTTTTGCTTTGTCTCTTTCTTGGTTAAGATGTGAGATTTGAAAGCATGTTTTCTTTTGATTTTCCCAGAGCCAGTTACTTTAAACCGTTTTTTTGCTCCAGCTTTTGTTTTCATTTTTGGCATTTTCTTCTCTTTTTTTATTTCTTTTTTGGTGCTATTAACATTATCATTCTCTTTCCTTCTAGTTTCGGCATGCTTTCTACTACCCCATATTCTTCTAAAGCCTGAGCCAATCTTAGTAAAAGGATTTCTCCATTTTCTTTAAAAATAATAGTTCTTCCTCTAAAAAATACAAAGGCTTTTACTTTTGCTCCATCTTGTAAAAACTTCTCAGCATGTTTTAATTTAAAATTAAAATCGTGCTCTCCTGTATTTGGTCCAAATCTTAACTCTTTAATTACAACCTTTTCCGTTTTTGCCTTTATGGCTTTTTGTCTTTTTTTCTGATCGTAAATGAACTTTTTATAATCAGTTACTTTGCAAACTGGCGGCTCTGCTTTTGGAGAAATCTCTACTAAATCTAACCCTAAACGATTAGCAGTCTTTAGTGCTTCTTCCAGGGAGACAATGTTTGTTTCCACTCCATCACCTACCATTCTTACGAATGCGGCTGTTATCTCTCTTCCAGTTTTGTGCAACTTCTTTGCTGGCCCCCTTCTAAAAGTTCTTTTTGCGATTTTTTATCGTTTTAGTTATTAAAAGTAATTAAATTATTTATTTCTTCTTTTATTATTTTTATCAATCCATCAACCTTAATGCTTCCTAAATCCTCACCTCCATGCTTACGAACTGAGATAGTTCCGTCATTTTCTTCTCTTTCTCCCACAATAATGATGTAAGGGATTTTTGAAACTTCTGCGTCTCTTATCTTTCTACCGGTAGTTTCAGCCCTATGGTCAATCGGGCCGCAAATATCGTAATTTTTTAATAATTTGGATACTTTTTCGGCATAATCGTGATATTTCTCACTGATAGGCAATATGATAAACTGATCAGGGGCTAGCCAAAGAGGGAAGTTGCCTCCACAATGCTCAATTAAAACTGCTACAAATCGCTCCATAGATCCGAATGGAGCGCGGTGTATCATAACAGGTCTATGTTTTTTGTTATCCGCACCAGTGTACTCTAATTCAAATCTTTCAGGTAAGTTGTAATCTACTTGAATAGTTCCTAATTGCCATTCTCTTCCTAAAGCATCTTTTACCATAAAGTCAAGTTTAGGGCCATAA
>DASCPP010000083.1:0-4256 GCA_036012565.1 Flavobacteriales bacterium
CATTTTGCCATTTGAACTCTTTTTACCACTTACAAATACAATTACATCATTCTCCTTTGCAAATTCTTTTAGTTGTGGCTCTCTCCCTGAAACTTGTCTACAAAGTGTATCGTTCACAATAAACTTCACAGAATCAGTATTGCCAAAGATTTGTTTTCTTTCTCTAATCTCCTGCTGTAAATCGGCAAAAGCTTTAGGACTTTTTGTAGTTTGTGAATACATATAGATAGGAGAAGAAAAATCTACCTTATCTAAATCATCTGCAGAGGCAACAATAATTGCTTTACCGTCTGTTTGCCCTAAGAGTCCTTGCACCTCTGCATGTCCTTCTTTTCCAAAAATAATAATTTGACCATCTATTTTATTAATTTCCTCATACCCTTCTTTAATATTATATTGCAATTTTAGTACAACAGGACAAGAAGCATCCAGCAGTTGAATATTATTTTTGATGGCAGTATGGTATGTTTCTGGTGGTTCGCCATGCGCCCTTATTAGCACTTTGCAATCTTTCAACTCATCTAAATCCTGATGATTGATAATTTCTAATCCCATATCATTTAATCTGTCTACCTCCATATTATTATGCACAATATCGCCCAAACAATATAATTTTCCTGTTTTAGAAAGTTCCGCTTCTGCCATTTCAATAGCATAAACTACTCCAAAACAAAAACCGGAATATTTATCAATGGTAACTTTCATTAGTTATTTACGATTTTCTTTTTTACAATGTCAAGAATAAAAATATTCTGCTCTTTCTCTGTTTTTTCAGAATTATCAATTACAATAGCATCTTTTGCAACTCTTAAAGGATTTATTTCTCTACTGCTATCAGCTTCATCTCTTTGCTTTAAATTATCTAAAACTTCCTGAAAACTAACCCCTGTTTTTTTCATTTCATCAAATCGCCTCTGTGCTCTTATTTCTGCTTTTGCCGTAATAAAAAACTTCAATTCAGCAGATGGAAAAACTTTGGTCCCTATATCTCTTCCGTCCATCACCACTCCTTTCTTTCTTCCTATTTCTCTTTGCAATACCACCAATTTATCTCTTAGCTGTTTTATTTGACTAACAATACTTACAAAAGAGGACACCTCATGTTTCCTTATTGCTGATTCTACATTTTTTCCATTCAATATAGTATCTGATTCTCCTGTTTCTGTATTAAAATGAAAGGAAACTTGTATTTTATTCAAATGAATAAGAAGTTTTTCCTTATTTACTTCTCCATTTTTTACGATTTCATTTTCGATACAATAAAGGGTAATTGCCCGATACATTGATCCTGTATCTATATAACGCATTCCGAATTTTACAGCAATTGCCTTTGCAATAGTGCTTTTTCCACATGAAGAATGCCCGTCAATAGCTATATTTATTTTAACACTCATTTTAAAAGCCAAAAGAAGAAAGGTTAGTAGTAAAACTAAAAATATTCATAGAGCCCGCCAAATGATAAGTTGCTCTGGAATAATTCAAATGAAATTTGGAAATTCTAAAGCCCAAGCCCCAAGAAAATCCAACCATAGCAGGGCGAGTTGAAACCATCATGTCTTGCCTTCTTTGAAAATTAAATCCGCCTCTTATAAATAAACTTTTTTGGAATGGATTTAATTCCCCACCAACAATAAAATGTCTTAAAACTTTTTTACCAAAAGTCTCTTCATTTTTTACTTTTTCACCAGAAATAGGATCGGTAGTTAATGGATCTAAATAATTGTTGCTGATATCAAATTTATTAAGGTGATGCGCTACAATGGAGAAACGAAAAGGCAAGTGTTCCAACCTCTTGGAAACGCCCATTTGCAACTGAAAAGGCAATATTTCTTTTTCATTTGCATAGGATTTTAATTGTCTTCCAAAATCTTTCGCCAGAACAGAAACACATAACTTTCGTTCCTTATTATAATAAGTTAAGCCCAAATTGCTTGCCAAAGCAATAGAAGAATAATTTTCTAAGTTAGAATTAATGAAATTAAGGTTCACCCCAATAGTAAATTTATCATTTAAGAGCTTGCTAATTCCTGCTGTGATGATTTGCTCATTGGCAGTAAATTCTCCTAGTTCAATTCCTGTTTCATCTGTTTTAGTGAAGCTGCCATAATTCAGAGATTTTGCTCCAAAAAATAGCATGCCTAACTTTTTACTTTCTCTTGCATAATTTACTGAAACCGCATTAATGTCAGAAAAATAATCTACAAAACTAAAGGAGATCTGATTATCCATTCTTTTACTTAATAATGAAGGATTATTTGCAGCCATATCCACATCATTATCAAAAACTGCTATTAGCTCACCTCCAATAGCAACTGTGCGTGGGGAAGTAGAAAAATCCAAAATAGCAAAAGTGTTTTCTCCTCCTATTTGGGAGAATATATTAGTGGTAAAAAAAAGCAGGAAAATAAAAAGGAATGCGCGTTTCAATTTATGATTTTTGTTGCTTTTTAAACGGCTTTCCAGCGGGCTTATTATATACAAATACATCATCCCCATCTATTGGGATAAAATAATCTGCTTCTGCCCTTACAATAGGCGCGGTAGTTTTTTCTACTGCTGCCACCTCTACCCTTACCCCTTCTCCTTTTAAGTGACGGATCAATTCAATATAATCTGAATCGCCTGAAAGTATAATAATAGTATCTACCTTTTGGGCGAGTTGTGTGGCTTTAATGGTAAGTGGAATATCGGCAGATTTGTGGCAAGGCACTACTGAACCATGATAATGCTCGTGCAATCTATCGGCCAATTTGGAAGAAATACTTTTTCCTTCTCTAAAATATATGAGACGATTAAGCCCTCTGTTATCTAATAATTTTGGAATAAGTACATCAAAATTAATCATGGCCATTTTATCATTCATTAAGGAATGTAAGCTCATTTCAATATTGTTGCCATCAATTAAAATAGCAACAGACTGGTTGATAAGAACTGTTTCTGAATTTGTCATTTTTTTTACTTTGTCATTTTTTTTACTTTGTCATTTTTTTTACAAAGATAAAGATTAATGTGCTAATTTGCTGATTTGATAATAAATTAGCTCATCTGCACATTATCAAATTAACGAATTAGTTAAGCGCAATATCGGTTACTTCTTTCATACTACTCACATAATGAAATTTTAATCCTTTCAAATAAGATGCCTTAATTTCTCCAATGTCTTTTTTATTGTCTTTAGAAAGAATAATTTTCTTAATTCCTGAACGTTTGGCAGCCAATATTTTCTCCTTTATACCTCCAACTGGAAGAACTTTTCCTCTTAATGTGATTTCACCTGTCATGGCTAATTTGTTATTTACTTTTTGCTTAGTAAAAACAGAAACCAAAGCCGAGAACATGGTAATACCAGCAGAAGGACCATCTTTTGGAGTAGCACCTTCTGGCACATGAATATGTACATTCCATTTTTGGAAAATATCATGATCAATTTTGTAATCCTTTGCGTGAGATTTTAAGTATTCCAAAGCAATAGTTGCAGATTCTTTCATCACATTTCCCAGATTTCCAGTAATGGTCAAATTCCCCTTTCCTTTACTTAAACTCGATTCAATAAAAAGAATATCTCCTCCAACTCTTGTCCATGCCAAACCAGTTGCCACACCTGCCACATCATTATTTAAAAGTCGATCTCTATCAAATCTTATAGGGCCCAATATGTTTTCTAAATCTGATACGCTCACTTTTGTTTCGTATTCTTGTTCCATTGCAATGCATTTTGCAGCAAATCGAATTACTTTACTAATCACTTTCTCCAAACCTCTAACGCCCGATTCTCTGGTGTATCCATCTACTATTTTCTCTAACACTTTATTAGGTAATTGCAAATCTTTACTGCCAAGTCCATGTTCTTTTAGTTGTTTTGGAAGAAGGTGTTTTTTAGCGATAGAAACTTTTTCTTCTACCGTATAACCGCTCATTTCAATAATTTCCATTCTATCTAATAGTGCTGGTTGAATGGTATTTAAGGAATTGGCAGTTGCAATAAATAACACTTTAGATAAATCATATCCTAATTCCAAATAGTTATCATGGAAACTCTCGTTTTGTTCAGGATCGAGTACCTCTAAAAGGGCTGAGGATGGATCGCCATGCATATCTCTTGTTACTTTGTCAATTTCATCAAGCACAAACACAGGATTGGAAGTTTCTGCCTTTTTGATAGATTTGATAATTCTTCCTGGCATTGCTCCAATATAGGTTTTTCTGTGCCCTCTTATTTCTGCCTCATCACGCAAACCGCCTAATGAAACCCTAAC
>DASCPP010000084.1:0-10659 GCA_036012565.1 Flavobacteriales bacterium
TAACACAAAACTTTAGAATAATGAAGAGAATACTTTTAACACTTGCAATTATTGCAGGATTAACTTTAACAACAAAATCACAAACAACAGACGGTATGTATGCGAAAATCAAAACAACAAAAGGTGAAATCTTAATTCAATTAGAATATGAGAAAACACCATTAACAGTAGCTAATTTTGTAGGATTAGCAGAAGGAGAAATTGAAAACAAAGCAAAACCAAAAGGAACTCCATATTATGATGGATTAAAATTTCATAGGGTAATAGCTGATTTTATGATTCAAGGTGGCTGTCCAGATGGAAATGGAAGTGGAGATCCTGGCTATAAATTTCCTGATGAGTTTCATCCAGATCTAAAGCATTCAGGTCCTGGAATTTTATCTATGGCTAACTCAGGTCCTGCTACAAATGGTAGTCAGTTTTTTATTACTCATAAAGAAACTCCTTGGCTTGATGGAAAACATTCTGTCTTTGGTCATGTAATAGAGGGGTTAGATGTGATAAATGCAATTGAGAAAGATGATGTTTTGGAATCGGTTACTATCATCAAAAAAGGTAGTTCTGCAAAAAACTTTGATGCTAAAAGAACTTTTAGCTCTGCATTGGAGAAAATAAAAAAAGATGAAGCTGAAAAAGCTGCAGAATCAGCTAAAGAAATGAAAAAAATTACTGAAGGATCAACCGTTACAGCTAGCGGATTGGCTTATAAAGTAATCAATCAAGGAAGTGGTAAAGTACATCCGACTGCTGAAAGTACTGTAACAGTTCATTATACAGGGAAGCTTACCAATGGCAAGGTGTTTGATAGTTCAGTAGAAAGAGGAGAGCCAACTACATTTCCGCTTAACAAGGTTATTCCTGGATGGACAGAAGGAGTTCAATTAATGGTGATTGGTGATAAATGGACATTTATTATTCCTTCTAATTTAGCTTATGGTGAAAGAGGTATACCCCAAGCAGGAATAGGGGCAGATGCCACTTTAATATTTGAGGTAGAATTGTTAGAAATAAAAGCTGCTTCTGTTAAAGATAAAGAAGACCCTCATAAGGGACATAATCATTAAACCCTAAATAAAAAAAGCCAGCTTTTCTGTTTTTGTTTATCTTTAGATAATTGATAATGTAAATTGTCTTATCATGAATATAGTAGGCTTGGAAATATCTTTTTTATTCTTAATAAGCCTAATATTCTTTGAACAAGGCGGAAATGAGATGTTGCTTATATTTTTTCAAGGTTTTCCATTATTTTATTACAAGCATCATCCAACATTTTGTGCACATCTTGGAAGCCATTAGGACCACCATAATAAGGATCTGGTACTGATTTAAAAGATTTCGGATTACTTTCATTAAGTATCATATCGACCTTATCTCTATCTGATTTATCTCTAGCTAATGCAATGATATTAGCATAATTGCTTGTGTCCATTGCATAGATTTTGTCAAATTCATCAAAGTCATTAATCGAAAATTGTCTTGCTCTTTGAGAAGTTAAATCAATACCATATTTATTAGCAATTTCAATGGAACGAATATCGGGCTGTTCCCCAACATGATAGGCGGCTGTTCCTGCTGAATCTACCACAACATCTAAATGATTTGTTCTAGCTTTTAATATACCTTCCGCTAATGGTGAACGGCAAATATTACCTAAGCAAACCATTAAAATTTTGCTCATGATTTAGTGGTTAAGCTAAAGAGAGTTTCTTTTCAATATCGATAATATACCCTTTGAATTGCTTATCGGTATCGGCCAAATTATTTACCGTTTTACAAGCGTGCAACACAGTGGCATGGTCTTTGTTTCCGCAATGTTTGCCAATCACTGCTAAAGAACTTTTTGTCATTTGCTTGGAAAAGAACATGGCTAATTGTCGGCATTGTACAATTTCTCTTTTTCGAGTTTTCGATTTCATAATATCGATAGGGATATCAAAATAATCGCAAACTACTTTTTGTATGTAGTCAATTGAAACTTCACGGACGGTGTTTTTCACGAATTTATCGAGCATGTTTTTTGCCAAATCAATTGTGATTTCTTTTTTGTTTAAAGAGGATTGTGCCAAAAGGGAAATAAGCGCACCCTCTAATTCACGCACATTGGTTGTAATAGAATAAGCAATATATTCAATCACTTCATAAGGCATTTCAATGCCATCATTATGGAGTTTCTTTTTTAAAATTGCCAGGCGAGTCTCTAAATCAGGAATTTGTAAATCAGCAGATAATCCCCACTTAAATCTAGATAGTAATCTTTGTTCCATATCCACCATATCCACAGGAGCTTTGTCAGAGGTTAAGATAAGTTGTTTGCCGTTTTGATGCAGGTGATTAAAGATATGAAAAAATACATCTTGGGTTTTTTCCTTTCCACAGAAAAACTGAACATCATCAATAATTAATACATCAATAGATTGGTAAAAATGAACAAAATCATTTTTCTTATTATCCATTATAGCATCTACAAATTGAGTTTGGAATTTATCAGCTGAAACATAAAGAACCGTTTTATCAGGGAATTGTTTTTTAAATTCAATACCGCTTGCATTGGCCAAATGTGTTTTTCCTAATCCTCCCTTACCATAAATAAGTAGTGGATTAAAAGATGTTCCGCTTGGGCTTTGCGCCACAGCATAAGCAGCTGAACGAGCCAATCGGTTACATTCTCCTTCCACAAACAAATCAAGTGTGTAAGAAGGATTTAGCTGAGGATCAATATTTATTTTCTGAAGCCCTGGAATAATAAAAGGATTTCTTATGGAAGTTTCGTTTAAATTAATCGGCATGCTAACCAGATTATTTTTCAGAGTATTACTATTACTACTTGGAATCTTTGTAATATAGGGTTTAGAACCAGTGGAGTTCTCAATAATGATATGGTATTCTAACTTTCCTTCTTTTCCTAATTCTTTCTTGATTGTTTTTTTTATGAGCGTAATATAATGTTGCTCGAGCCACTCATAAAAAAATTGACTTGGAACTTGAATAGTGAGTATATTGTCCTTAACTGCAACTGGTACGATTGGCTTAAACCACATCTTAAAATTTTGATAACTCACATTGTCTTGTATGACTGTCAAGCATTTTTCCCATATTTCCTCACAAGACCGTTTTGTCATTTCCTAGTGGTTTTAGTTTTCTGTTTTGAGTTTTTATTCAAGTCGTAAAATCTGTCCTGCGACAAATTGTGAAGCAAATATTAAAACAATTTTGTTATAAAAAAAGTTTTTCAGCACTTGACTTTATTTTTTTTAACTTATTCAAAAATTATCAGTTTAGAGTACAAAAAAAAAGATTCTTTTAGCTCCATTTTTTCTCATTATTTACATAAATTGAGGCTCCAAAAGAGTTTTTTATAACTTTTTTTTGACTGAAAAAGTAGTCTATTTGCCCGACTTTAATGCCAGCCCAACCTACTTGTGCAATTAACAGCTGTTTTCGCTCGCTATTAATTTTAGTAACGGGTGTATTTAAAAAAGTATGTGTGTGCCCACCAATAATTAAATCAATGTTTTTTGTTTGCCCTGAAAGGATGTAATCTGATATTCTCCCACTCTTATATTTATAACCTAAATGCGACAAACAAATTACTAAATCACAGTCTAATTCGTTTTTCAGATGATTGGCGTAATAATTGCTCTTTTCCACAGGATTGGCATATATAGTATTACCATATAATGCTTTAGGAACCAGTCCTTTCAGCTGAATTCCTATGCCAAAAACACCAATTTTTAGACCGGCTTTTTGGAACACTTTATAGGGCTCAAATTGTCCATTTAAAAGCGTATCAGAAAAGTCGTAATTAGCGCACAAAAACGGGAATTTTGCGTGAGATAGTTGCTTATGTAAACCACTTAGTCCGTTATCAAAGTCATGATTACCAATGGTGGCTGCATCATACTGCATTTCGCTCATCAGTTTCAGTTCCAACTCTCCACCATACATATTAAAATAAGGGGTTCCTTGAAAAATATCGCCAGCATCCAAAAGTAAAACATGCTCGTTTTCTTGTCGTATTTTTTTAATAAGTGTTGCCCTTTGTGCCATACCACCAAGCCCTTTATTTCTTCCACTTGTAAATGGCTGAATGTGACTGTGCATATCATTAGTGTGCAGAATAGTAAGTTTTATTAAATCAGAATTTGCAAACAGTTCATTAGGAATTATACTCATTCCTAATGCACCTAATCCTACGTGCTTTATAAAATTTCTTCTACTTTTCATTCTACTATAATTAACCTATTATCTAATTTTGAGGAAATAGTATCTTTTGAAATACAATAATTTAAAATTGCATCTCTAAGTTTTTCGCCAACTAGATTTTGTTCTTTCCCTTGAAAGAAACTCATTTTATCGCCTCCATTTGCTAAGTAGTCAGAAGTTAAAATCCTAATCTTTCCTTTGCTCAAATCAAAACTTTGGCTGATGGCATTTCCGTTTTTATCCATTGAAATGTTTGTTCCAGCAAATGGTTCTCCACCTCTTTTGGTAATGTATTGAAGCATTTCTAAATAATCTTTTTCTTCCAATTCCAAAACAACCAACTCATTCTCAAAAGGCATTAATTTAAAGATATCCCTTCTTGTAATTTTTCCTTTTGGAAGTGTAGAGCGTAATCCTCCTGTGTTCATTATGCAAATATCTGCAATGTCTGAGTATCTTTTCAAACATAAATCACAAACAAAATTTCCGAGTAAACTCTCAGGTTTCCCTTTTTTCATTTCTACATCAGAAATACAAAGTACTTTATCCATCACAGAATCAACTCTCGCTTTATATGGGGCAATTATTGCAGCAATTGCACTATCGCTTGCGGATTTTACATCAAAACTACTTTCAGAATGTGATTGTAAATTGTATTGAACTGTGCAAGCAGTTAGTAAAGAAGCTAATATATATATAGTGTATTGTTTGAATTTCATTGAGCTACAATATTAAGAAATTAAAATTATTGTGCGTATTATTGCAGCATGTATTCTAAGGAAACTAAAATAAGAGTGAGATATGGCGAAACCGACCAAATGGGATATGTGTATTATGGCGTTTATGCTCAATATTTTGAAGTGGGAAGAGTGGAATTATTACGCTCACTTGGGGTGAGTTACAAAGAATTAGAGAAAAGTGGATTTGCGCTTCCAGTTGTAGATTTTGAAATTAATTATAAAAAAGCAGCTCTTTATGATGATGAACTTACAATTAGAACAACAATTAAGGAGCTTCCTTCAGCACGAATTACATTTGAATATGAAACTTATAATGTCGCAAAAGAGTTGTTAAATGTTGGAAAAGTGATTTTGGTCTTTGTAGATAAAGTCACTAAAAAGCCTTGTCTGCCTCCAGCTTTAATAATGGACAAACTAAAGGAAAAATTAGAAAGCTAGAATGGTTGATTTGCTTTAACTTTACTAAAAGATTTTACCAAAAGATAAATAATGAGGACTTCTACTAGTACAAGTATATAATGGAGGTTATATACTTGGAGCTGATTATCTATAATACCAAATCGATATTCTAATACCTTATAAAATAAGAATGAAATAGCCAAGCCAATTAAATATCCTGCTTGTTTAGCAACATCCACAAAGGTTAAAATTCTATCTTTTTTCAGGGCCAAAGTTTCTGCCCTTACCAAATAGGATCCAAATACAAAAGACAATTGATATCCTATATAAATCATTAAAGCAGTTTGGTAACTATAAGAATAAAGGAGAAAATAAACAACCATAACCAAAAGCACCAATTCCACAAATAAGGAGATTCGAAAAAAGTAATGATTGTTAAGAATCTTAGCATAAAACATAGCAACAACAAGCATGAGAGCTGCCAAAACAATACCTCCTAAAGAATAGACAGAAGGAGATAAAGGAGTATAAATAATAAATATACTTCCAACAGAAATTCCTGTAAATAATGAATTGAAGAATTTATAACTAATAAATGCTCTGTAATTTATTTTTAATGTGTCGAGCATTATATAATTCTAATAATAAGTTAACCTTCTAACTTTTGCAATTAGTTTTGCTAATCTTATAACTTGTTTTGTATAGCCAAATTCATTATCATACCAAATGTAAAGCACAACATCTTTTCCTTCATCTGTTACAATGGTAGCATTACTATCATAAACCGAACAACAGGAGTTTCCTATAATATCAGTAGATACTAAATCTGGTTCCACTTGGTAGTTTATCTGATTTACTAAACTTCCGTGTAAAGCAGCATTACGCATACTAGCGTTCATCTCTTCAACGGAGGTGTTATTTTTTAATGTTAATTTTAAGATTGCTAATGAAACATTAGGAGTAGGAACACGCACAGCATTTGCAGAAAGTTTTCCTTCCAAAGAAGGTATTACTTTGGTAACGGCTTTCCCAGCACCAGTTGATGTAATTACCATATTAATAGCTGCCGAGCGTCCTCTCCTTGGCTTCTTGTGCATATTATCAAGTAGATTCTGATCGTTTGTGTAAGAATGTACAGTTTCTAAATGTCCTTTTTCTACACCATATTTATTTTCTACAATATGCAGTATAGGAGCAATGCAATTTGTAGTACAAGAAGCTGCAGATAAAATATTCGTATTATCAATATCTAATTCTTTGGAGTTGATTCCATATACAATATTAGGAATTCCAGCCCCTGGAGCAGTAAGTAATACCTTGCTTACTCCTTTTGCTTGCAGATGACGAGAAAGATCTTCTTTATCTCTAAATGCACCTGTGTTATCAATTAATAAAGCATTCTCAATTCCATAAGATATATAATCAATATCTTCAGGATTTCCTCCATCAATAAATCGGATAACTTGCCCATTAACTATTATTGATTGGTTAGCTAAATCAACATCAACAACACCTTTAAATGCACCATGAACCGAATCGTTTCTTAATAAATCAGCCCTTTTAACAATTTGCGCATTCGTTAATTTTCTTACAACAACAGCCCTAAGTCTTAATTGTTGCCCTTTCCCTGCTTGCTTTATTAGTTCTCTGGCGGTCAGTCTTCCAATTCTGCCAAAGCCATAAAGAATAACATCTTTTGGCGCAACTCTTGAATTTTCTGCACCTAACATAGTGCTTAATTTGTCACTTAGAAATGCATTAGCATCATTAGCCCCACTTTCAATATATTCAGCAGTAAGCAAACCAATATCTAATTTTGATGGTGCTAAATCCATTTTTAGCATTTTATTAGCTAGTATAGCAGCAGTGGAAACATCTGTTTTTCGTTTTACTACATTATTAGCGTATGAGAATAAATTCATTAATTCTGACACGCCAATCTCTAGAAGTTGATTTCTGAAAAGGATAAGTTCAATCCCTTTGTCATACATTAATGTTCCTACTGAGTTTAGTAAATTTACACCTGATTTTTCTTTGTTTATCCAATTGCTTAATTGGTTTTCATAAGAGGCTGCCATTGTTTGTTGTTTTGAGGTATTAGAATTTGCTGCAAAAATAGTTTTTCTTTCAAAATATATAGCTGATTTTATTGTTACTTTTACCCCATGATTGTTGAGTTTTACAAATACCAAGGAACTGGTAATGATTTTATCATGATAGATGATAGGGAAAATATTTTTGACATTAACGACCATAACCTGATTGCTGCTCTTTGCCAAAGGCGAATGGGAATTGGTGCTGATGGGCTTATTTTACTTAAGGAGCATGATAAATATGATTTTGAAATGATTTATTTCAACTCTGACGGACATCAATCTTCAATGTGTGGCAATGGTGGTAGATGTATTATTGCTTTTGCTCAGTTACTAGAGATTATTGATGAAGAAACAACTTTCTTGGCTATTGATGGAGAACATAAAGGACAATTCCTTGGAGATACCATTGCTTTACAAATGCAAGATGTAAGCGATATTGAAGGGGTAGGTGATGGCTTAGTGATGGATACAGGATCACCTCATTATATTGAGATGGTGGATGATTTGAGAAATATGAATATTGAAAAAGAGGGAAGAAGAATAAGGAATTCTAAACCTTTTAGAAAGGAAGGTATAAATGTGAATTTTGTGCAAGATAGTGCTGATTTACAAGTAAGAACTTACGAAAGAGGAGTAGAAGCGGAAACTCTTAGTTGCGGAACGGGTGTAGTAGCAACTGCAATAGCTATGCATTATGCTAATTGTATTGAAGAAAATTTGATAGACGTTAAAACAGAAGGAGGAGAGTTAAGTGTTAGTTTTGAGGAGTTTAATGGCAGTTATCGAAATATCTGGTTAAGCGGTGAAGCAAGTATGGTTTATGCAGGCGAGTTTGAATGTTAAAGGGTAAAAACATAGTATTACGGCCTTTGCAAAACTCTGATTTAGATTTTTTGTTTGAGGTAGAGAACAATACAAAAAATTGGCAATTTGGGAGTGAAAAGAAGGAATACAATAAACAGGAGTTATTGGATTATATTTCAAATGCCAAAACTGATATTACAGTAGCTAAACAATACCGTTTTGTTATTGATTTAAATAGCACACCCATTGGCTTTATTGACCTTTTTGACTATACTACTGATAGTGCAGGAGTGGGAGTAATTATTACCAAAGATCACAGAAATAAAGGATTTGCAAAAGAGGCTTTAAACCTACTTGCCGATTATGCTTTTGTTATTTTAGATATAACCCAATTGTATTGTAGTATTACAAAAGATAATTTGGCTAGTATTAAACTATTTACTTCTTGTGGCTTTGAACTAGAAAAAGAAGTAAAGGATTTACAATATTTTATTAAATTAGCTGAAAAATTAAAATAATGAGGAGCATTGTTTCTTTAATTGCTGCTTGTTTGTTGTTTTCTTGCCAAAGGGGAGAGGTAAGCAATTATACCGCTTACTTAAACCATAATGATACCGTAAAATATGTAGGAAAAGAGCAGTGCAGAATGTGCCATGCTGAGATTTATGATTCCTATATGCAAACAGGAATGGGTAAGTCCTTCCATTTTGCAACTAAAGAGCATAGTGAATTATCAAATTCTAAAATGCCTATTATTCAGGATTCTATAAAAAATCTTTCCTACAAACCCTTTTGGAAGAAAGATAGTTTGTATCTTTTGGAGTATCGCTTAAAAGGGAAAGATACTACACACAAACTTATCCAGAAAGTGACTTACAAAATAGGGAGTGGACAACATACCAATTCTCATTTATTTGAGATAAATGGTTATATGCATCAAATGCCTTATACATACTACACCCAAAGATTAATAGCTGATTTACCACCAGGATTTGAAAACGGACAAAACAGTCGATTCTCTCGTGAGATTGGTATAGAATGTATGAGTTGCCATAATGCTTATCCAAATCATGAAAGTGGTTCAACAAACAAATATAATACCATACCAAATGGAATTGATTGCGAGAGGTGTCATGGTCCAGGAGAGTTGCATGTAAAAAGTAAGTTAGCAGGGGAGATTATTGATACCTCAATACACATAGATTATTCTATTGTAAATCCTGCAAGATTACCAGCCGATTTACAATTTGATGTTTGCCAGAGGTGTCACTTGCAAGGCACAACAGTACTTAATAATTTGGCGTCATTTACTGATTTCAAAGCAGGAATGCATCTGAAAGATGTAATGGATACATATTTGCCAAAGTATAAAGAGGACGACTCCTTTATTATGGCTTCTCATGTAGATAGATTAAAGCAATCTGCTTGCTATAACAGTGCTGAACTTAGTTGTGTGTCTTGTCATAATCCACATAAAAGCGTTACTACATTAAAGGAAAGTTACTTTGATAATAAATGTAAAAAATGCCATTTAGAATGTAAAGATGAGCAAAGCCAGAATTGTACTTCTTGCCATATGCCTAAATCTTCTTCTTCCGATATTATGCATGTTGCCATAACCGATCATAAAATTGGCATTCATAAAGAGAATAAAAAGAAGAAAGGTACTTTTTTAGGGCTTTTTGCAATTAACAATCCTAAGCCAACCAACTTATCAAAAGCCAAAGCTTATTTAAAGCGTTATGAGAGTTTTGAAGCAAACCCAATATATTTGGATAGCGCATTGCAATTTCTACAATCTTCTACATGTAATTTCTCCAGTTACATTCAGTATTATTATCTGAAAAATGATGAGAAGGGGCTTATTAATTTTGTTATGAGCAATACTATTGATAGTACAAAATATAGAAAATCTGATTTGGCTTTAGCCTATAGCATGATGGGAGAAGTATTTGCTTCCAAGGATTTAAATAAAGATGCAGACACCTATTTTAGGAAAGGGACTCATTTAATGCCATTTATAATGGATTACAAAATAAAATATGGTAGTTTTTTACTTAAAAATAACAGAAAAGAAGATGCAACTAAGGTTTTTAATCAGGCGCTAGAACTAAATCCTACCATAAAAGAGATACATTTGAATTTGGGTTATATCGCTATATTAAATCAGGATTTCATTACTGCAGAGAACAGTTTAAAACAAGCCATTGCTTTAGATCCGGATTATGTTTTGGCCTATGAGAACTTAGTACTTTCTGCACAAATCCAAAATAAAATGGAAGACACAAAACTTTATTTGCATAAAATTTTAGAAATTGCCCCAAATCATAAAGCAAAATTAATTCTAGAAAATCTGTAATTGAAAAAAAGAAGAAGATTTAAGAAGAAACCCTCATTTATCAAAAAAGTAATTATCT
>DASCPP010000085.1:0-4116 GCA_036012565.1 Flavobacteriales bacterium
CTATTTAAAAAAAAATATCGTTCAACCTTGAAATTAATTAAACAAAAAGTAAATTTGCCTCCCTTAAATTAAAAATACAAAATGGAAGAAACACTAACAACCGACATTAAGCTGTTAAACGAAAAAATAAACCAAGAAAGCGCTATCATTGATATGCTTACTTTGGAAATAGGGAAAGTAATTGTAGGGCAAAAGGAAATGAGCGAACGCCTTTTGGTTGCCCTATTATCAAATGGACACATATTACTAGAAGGTGTTCCTGGACTTGCTAAAACCCTTGCAATTAGTACGCTTGCCAAAACTATTGATGCAAAATTCAGTCGATTACAATTCACTCCTGATTTGCTTCCTGCCGATTTGATAGGTACACAGATTTATAGTCCTAAGAATGAAAAGTTCTCGGTAAAGAGAGGCCCTATATTTGCTAACTTTATTTTAGCAGATGAAATTAACCGTGCACCAGCAAAAGTACAATCTGCATTATTAGAAGCAATGCAAGAAAGACAAGTGACTATTGGCGGTGAGACTTTCAA
Source organism: Flavobacteriales bacterium (assembly GCA_036012565.1). Taxonomy (GTDB): domain Bacteria; phylum Bacteroidota; class Bacteroidia; order Flavobacteriales; family BACL11; genus DUAL01. The sequence goes on from DASCPP010000085.1 coordinate 534, forward strand.
ATTGGAAGAACCTTTTTTAGTAATGGCAACTCAAAATCCAGTAGAACAAGAAGGAACTTACCCTCTACCTGAAGCACAAGTAGATCGTTTCATGCTAAAAGTGATAATTGATTATCCTCAGAAGGAAGAGGAAAAATTAATTATCCGAAACAATTTAGCAGAAACTTTCCCAACTGCTAATCAAGTAGTAAGTAAAGATGCTATTACCAAAGCTCGAAATATTGTAAAACAGGTCTATATGGATGAGAAAATTGAACAGTACATTATCGATATTGTTTTTGCGACAAGAAATCCTGAGAAATACGGTTTAGAGAAACTAAAAGACTTAATAAGTTTTGGGGCCTCACCAAGAGCAAGTATCAATTTGGCAATAGCGAGCAAGGCCTATGCATTTATCAAAAGAAGAGGTTATGTTATTCCAGAAGATGTACGTGCACTTTGCAATGATGTATTACGACACAGAATCGGCCTCTCTTATGAAGCAGAAGCTGAGAATATTACAACAGAAGATATTATTAATGATATTCTGAATGCAGTAGAGATTCCGTAATGAACACAACTGAATTATTAAAGAAAGTCCGAAAGATTGAAATAAAAACAAAAGGACTTTCTAACCATATCTTTGCGGGCGAATACCATACTGCTTTTAAAGGAAGAGGTATGGCTTTTTCTGAGGTAAGAGAGTATCAGTTAGGTGATGATATAAGAACTATTGACTGGAATGTAACGGCTCGATACAACAGTCCTTTTGTAAAGATTTTTGAAGAAGAAAGAGAAATGACCGTTATGCTACTTGTAGATATTAGCAAATCCGGAAAGTTTGGAACTAAGCAAAAAACAAAAAAAGAAATTGCTACTGAATTATCTGCTGTTTTGGCCTTTTCTGCCATTCAGAATAACGATAAAGTTGGAGTGATTTTCTTTACTGATATTATTGAGAAATTTATTCCTCCAAAAAAAGGGAAATCACACATTCTAAGAATTATTAGAGAACTTTTGGCTTTTGAACCTAAAAATAGTGGAACCAATATTTCTGCTGCTTTGGAGTATTTTTCTTCTGTAATTAAAAAAAGAAGTGTATGTTTCATCCTATCTGATTTTTTGGATAATGATTTTACAAAACCACTACAAATTGCCAATAAAAAACATGATATTGTAGTTGTAAGAATCCACGACAAAAGGGAAGAATACTTGCCAAATGTTGGCATGATAAAAATGTTGGATGCTGAAAGAGGGAAAAGCAGTTGGGTAGATACTTCTTCCAAAAGAATTCGTATGGATTTTAGTGATAAATATAAAAAAAGAGCAGAAAGATTAAAACAAGATTTTTTGCTTTGTGGAGTAGATCATATTAATATCAACACAGCTGAATCTTACATCAAACCACTTATAAACTTTTTTAAGCAAAGAGAAAATAGAAGATAATGAAGCGAATTCTTTTTATCATCTTATTAATATCAAGCGCTTTACTTTTTGCACAGAATCAAAGTTTGGACACTTCATTAATTAGAATTGGTGAGCAAACAAAAATCAGTATTAATTGCGACTTTGAAAAAAAGGAATCTTTTGTTTGGCCTAGCTTTAATGATACTTTAATTACTGGGATTGAAATTATTGAGAAAGGAGAAATTGACAGCTTGGAGAATGAAAGATTACTTACTATTTCACAAAATTTTATTATTACTGCTTTCGATAGTGGAACGTATTTTATTCCTCCAATTATTTTTAATGAAAATAAAAAAACAGAAGGATTAATACTGAATGTTCAAACCGTAGAATTAGCAGAAGATTCGCAATTAATGGATATCAAACCACCAATGGAAGCACCATACGGATGGAGTGATATATGGCCATGGCTTCTAGTAATCTTAATAATTACTTTAATTATCTACCTTCTTAAAAAGTATGTATTTACAAAAAAGAAAAAAGAAGTGAAAATTAAACCGAAAGTTGTCATTCCATCTGATATAATTGCTTTAAACGAATTAGCCATTCTAAAAGATAAAAAATTGTGGGAAAGCGGAAAATTAAAGCAGTATCATTCTGAAATTTCAGAAATTCTAAGAGCTTATTTAGAAGAGAGGTTTCAAATCTTAGCATTAGAATTACCTACATACGATATTTTGCAAAATTTGAAAAACAGAAATTTGCAAAAAGAAGATTTGATTATGTTAACTACCATCTTGCAAAGGGCTGATTTAGCAAAATATGCTAAAAGTAAACCCACAGATTCAGAGAATAATGAAAGTATGGATTTATCAGTTGATTTTGTAAAAAACACTAAAGAGAAGGAGGTTGTAAATGGCTAATATTGCATTTGTAAATCCTGAATATTTTTACCTTATGCTTCTTGTTCCTTTATTTATAATTTGGTATTTCTTTAGAAAACAAACAATACAATCCGATCTTTTATTTTCGGACACAACAGGTTTTGAGCAAGAAAAAACTCTTAAAAACAGATTAATTCATCTTCCTTTTATTTTGAAATTATTTTCTATTTCTCTACTTGTTTTTGCTTTAGCTAGACCACAATCTACTTCAAGTTGGGAAGATACCACCACAGAAGGAATTGACATTGTACTTTCCATGGATATTTCTGGGAGTATGTTAGCAGAAGATTTGAAACCAAATAGATTGGAGGCATCTAAAAATGTAGCGCTTGATTTTATATCAAAAAGAGTAAATGATAGAATTGGTTTAGTTGTTTTTAGTGGAGAAAGTTTTACCCAATGTCCTCTTACTACAGATCATAATGTACTTATCAATTTGTTTAAAGACATAAAAAGTGGCATGATAGCAGACGGAACTGCTATTGGAATGGGATTAGCAACAGCTGTGAATCGGTTAAAAGATAGCAAAGCCATTAGCAGAGTAATTATTTTACTTACAGACGGTGTGAATAATCAAGGTTTGGTGGCACCACTTACTGCTGCTGAAATTGCACAAAAATTCGGCATCCGTGTTTACACAATTGGTGTGGGAACGGAAGGTTATGCACCCTACCCTTTTCAAACTGCTTTTGGTATACAATACCAAGATGTTGAAGTACAAATAGATGAGAAAACCTTACAAGATATTGCTACCATCACAGACGGAAAATATTTCCGTGCTACCAATAACAGATCCTTAAAAGAAATTTATGAGGACATTAATAAGTTAGAAAAATCAAAGATTGAAACTACTGAATACCACAAAAGAAAAGAAGAATTTTTGCCTTTTGCTCTTTTAGCACTATTGTTTTTAACACTTTCTTTTCTGCTGAAAAGTACTTATCTAAAATCCATTCCTTAGAATGCTCAGATACGAAAACATAGAATATTTGAATCTGCTTTACGGACTAATTCCTCTGTTTTTACTAATGGTTTATTACAGTAAATGGAAAAGTAAAGCATTCAAAAGTTTTGGTGAGGGACTTGTAAAAAAAGGATTAATCCCTTTCTATTCAAAAAGTCGTGAGAATCTAAAATTCTTGCTTATCTTCCTGTGTATAACAAGCATGATTATTGGCATAAGCAACCCTCAAATTGGCACAAAAATGGAAGAAGTAAAAAGAGAAGGTGTTGATTTGATGATTGCATTGGAT
>DASCPP010000086.1:0-11118 GCA_036012565.1 Flavobacteriales bacterium
GCTCATTTTGGAGAAATCCAATCGGAGGGCTTTAAAACATTAAAAGAAGGACAGTCCGTTACTTTTGAAGTAGCAGATGGAGAAAAAGGTCCTGTAGCAAAGAATATAGTAGCTGCTGCTTAAATACATACAAAAGTAGTTACTTAACCACTTTAAATTAAAAATTAAAGATGAGTAAGTTGAGTAAAAAAAGAAAGGCTGTGTTAGATGGCCTTGATACAGCTGTAAGTTATAGTTTGCAGGAGGCAACCGATATTGTTAAAAAAACAGCTCCTGAAAACTTTGATGCTTCTGTTGATATGGCAATCCGACTGGGTGTTGATCCAAAACAAGCTAACCAGATGGTAAGAGGAGTTGTAACACTCCCTCATGGCACTGGTAAAGATTTGAAAGTGTTAGCACTTGTAACTCCTGATAAAGAAGCTGAGGCAAATGAGGCAGGCGCTAATTTTGTTGGCTTAGACGAGTACATTGAAAAAATCAAAGGCGGATGGGTTGATATTGATGTAATTATCACTATGCCATCTGTGATGGGTAAGATTGGTGCATTAGGAAGAGTATTAGGTCCTAGAGGATTGATGCCAAATCCAAAATCAGGTACGGTAAGTAATGATGTAGGTAAGGCAGTAACAGATGTCAAAAAAGGTAAAATTGATTTTAAAGTTGACAAAACTGGGATTGTGCATACTTCTATCGGGAAAACATCATTTGATGCGGAGAAGCTTGCAGAAAATTCTGAAGAATTAATTCAGACCATTGTGAAGATGAAACCATCTGGATCAAAAGGGACTTATATTAAAAGTATTTCTATCTCAAGTACAATGGGGATAGGCATTTCGGTTTCTACAAATGCTTATTAAAGGATAAATAAAGATGACAAAAGAAGAAAAGAATAAGTTTATTGAGGATCTGGATGTTCTGCTTAATGAGAATAAAAATTTTTATTTAGCAGATATCTCAGGGCTTACAGCGGAAGAGTCTAGCGATTTGAGAAGATTATGTTTCAAAAGAGATGTGACTTTGAAAGTAGTGAAAAATACTTTGCTGAAAAAAGCAATGGAAAGAAACGATTCTAATTTTGAGGAGTTTTACCAAACATTAAGTGGTAATACTTCTATTATGTTTACAGAGATTGGTAATTCCCCAGCAAAAATTATTAAGGATTTCAGAAAAAAACATAACAAACCTATTTTGAAAGCAGCAATTATTGAAGATTGCTTCTATTTAGGAGATGAGAATATAGATGCTTTAGTAGAGTTAAGGTCGAAAGAAGAGCTTATTAGCGAAATCATTACCATATTACAATCTCCAGTCAAAAATGTAATTTCATCATTGCAATCTGGAGAAAACAAATTATCAGGAATCTTGACTACTTTGAAGGAAAAAATAGATCAAGAGCCAGCAGAGGAATCAAAAGCAGAAGAGCCAAAAGCAGAAGAGACAGCAGAGGAACCAAAAGCAGCAGAAGAAGACAAAAAAGAAAATTAAATAAAGAGAATGCTTCCAACATTTATAATTAATCAAAGTTGAACAATTAAACCCCAAATAAAATGGCAGAATTAAAAGAATTTGCAGAACAGTTAGTGAATTTATCGGTAAAGGAGGTAAATGAACTAGCAAACATATTAAAAGATGAATATGGTATTGAACCTGCTGCAGCAGCAGTTGCAGTTGCCGGTCCGGTAGCTGGAGGAGGTGAAGCAGCTAGTGAGGAACAATCAGAGTTTGATGTAATCCTTACAGCTGCGGGCGGTTCTAAATTAGCAGTAGTTAAACTTGTAAAAGAACTTACTGGATTAGGACTAAAAGAAGCTAAAGATATTGTTGATAGTGCACCAAAAGCAGTAAAAGAAGGTGTTGCTAAAGATGAAGCAGAAGCTTTGAAGACTCAGCTTGAAGAAGCAGGTGCTGAAGTAGAATTAAAATAATTCTACTCGCAAAATAAAGGTTCAGATCTTGTAATAATATAAGGTCTGATCTATTTTGTTTTTTTATAGAAACCGTTTTTTAATTTAAAGATTACTTCCTTGACTAATACTAATATTTCAGAAAGAATAAATTTCGAATCAATAGGAAATCAGATAGATTATCCAGATTTTTTAGACATACAATTAGAAACATTCAATAATTTCTTCCAATTAGGGACAACAAGTGAAGAAAGAAAAAAAGAGGAGCTTTATCAAACCTTTGAAGGTATTTTCCCAATTACAGATTCTAGAAATAATTTTGTTCTAGAATTTGTTGATTATACTATTGATCCTCCAAGATATTCTATTGAAGAATGTATCAATAGAGGGCTTACTTACAAAGTGCCCCTAAAAGTAAAGTTAAAGCTATATTGTACTGATGAAGACCATGAAGATTTTGAAACCATTATCCAAGATGTATATTTTGGGAATGTTCCTTATATGACGCCAAAAGGTACTTTTGTTATCAATGGCGCAGAAAGGGTGATTGTGTCTCAACTCCACAGATCCCCTGGGGTTTTCTTTGCACAGAGTTTTCACGCAAATGGCACCAAATTATATTCAGCAAGAGTAATCCCTTTCAAAGGATCTTGGATTGAATTTGCTACTGATATCAATAATGTCATGTTTGCCTATATTGATAGAAAGAAGAAATTGCCGGTTACCACTCTTTTAAGAGCAATCGGATATGAAAGCGATAGAGACATCTTGCAAATTTTTAATTTGGCGGATGAAGAAAAAGTAACAAAAAGTGGTTTGAAAAGATTGGTAGGAAGAAGATTGGCTGCTAGGGTTTTAAAATCTTGGATTGAAGATTTTGTAGATGAAGATACAGGAGAATTGGTTTCCATTGAAAGAAATGAAGTAATTATTGATAGAGAAACTGTTTTAGAAAAAGAGCATATCAATCAGATTATTGATTCCGGTTCAATAACTATCCTTCTTCACAAAGAAGATGCTAATGCTGCCGATCACGCACTGATTTACAATACGCTTCAAAAAGATCCAACCAACTCAGAAAAAGAGGCAGTAGAATATATTTATCGCCAACTTAGAAGTGCTGAGCCGCCAGATGAAGATACGGCAAGAAGTGTAATTGATAAATTATTCTTTTCCGATCAAAGATATAGTTTAGGGCATGTTGGTCGATACAGAATAAACAAAAGATTAGGAGTAGATGTTCCAGAAACAAAACAAGTTTTAACCAATGAGGATATTGTTTCCATTATTCAAAATTTGATTGAATTGGTAAACTCCAAAACAGATGTAGATGATATCGATCATTTATCTAACAGAAGAGTAAGAACAGTTGGCGAGCAACTTTCAAGCCAATTTTTTGTAGGATTAAACAGAATGGCAAGAACGATTCGTGAGAGAATGAATGTAAGAGATAATGAAGTGTTTACTCCACTTGATTTGATTAATGCTAAAACACTTTCTTCTGTAATTAATTCCTTTTTTGGAACAAGTCAGCTTTCTCAGTTTATGGATCAAACCAATCCACTGGCAGAAGTTACACACAAAAGAAGAGTTTCTGCATTAGGGCCTGGCGGTTTATCCAGAGAAAGAGCGGGCTTTGAGGTACGTGATGTACACTATACGCATTATGGAAGATTGTGCCCAATTGAAACTCCTGAAGGACCAAATATTGGACTGATTTCTTCCCTTTGTGTTTATGCAAAAATTAATGATTTAGGATTTATTGAAACCCCTTATCGTGAAGTAGAAGATGGGGTGGTGCAATTAGATAAAGAACCAATCTATATGAATGCGGAGCATGAAGAGGATAAAATGATTGCCCAAGCAAATGCACCAATTAATGAACAAGGAAAGTTTAAAGGTAAAAGAATTAAATCAAGATTAGAGGCAGATTATCCGGTTGCAAGTCCAAAAGAAATAAAATTAATGGATGTGGCACCAAACCAAATTGCATCTATTGCGGCATCCCTTATTCCATTTTTGGAACATGATGATGCCAACAGGGCTTTGATGGGATCTAATATGATGCGACAAGCAGTTCCGCTTATGCAAACAGATGCTCCAATTGTTGGAACTGGATTAGAGCCACATGTTGCAAGAGATTCTAGAGTGCTTATAAATGCAGAAGGAAATGGAGTAGTAGAATATGTAGATGCTTGTAAAATTACGATTCGATACAATTATACTCCTGACGAACAACTTTTGGTTTTTGATGAGAATATAAAAACTTATGAGCTTACTAAATTCAAAAAAACAAACCAAAGTACTTGTATGAATATCAAACCTATTGTAAAAATAGGGGATAAAGTAAAAAAAGGACAAGTACTTTGTGAAGGGTTTGCAACTCAGAATGGAGAATTAGCTATTGGTAGAAACTTAAAAGTAGCATTCATGCCTTGGAAAGGATATAACTTTGAGGATGCTATTGTTCTTTCAGAAAGAATTGTTCGTGAAGATTTATTTACTTCACTGCATATTGAAGAGCATAGTGTTTCTGTAAGGGAAACAAAAAGAGGGATGGAAGAACTTACAGCCGATATTCCGAATGTAAGTGAAGAAGCTACAAAAGATTTGGATGAATATGGTATGATTAGAATAGGTGCTAAGATTAAAGCGGGCGATATTCTTATTGGAAAGATCACACCAAAAGGAGAGTCCGATCCTACTCCTGAAGAAAAATTATTAAAAGCGATTTTTGGTGAAAAAGCGGGGGATGTAAAAGACGCTTCTCTAAAAGCCAAACCATCCTATGAAGGAGTGGTTATTAATAAAACATTATTCTCAAAATCAGTTAAAGATAAAAGATTAGTTGCACAAGATAAAGATGAAATAGATGTGCTAGAGTTAGAATTTCAAAAGAAAATTGCTAAATTGAAAAAAGTACTAATTGATAAATTATATACATTGATTGGAGGAAAAGCTTCACAGGGGGTAACGAATGTGTTAGGTGAAACGATTATTCCAAAAAGCACAAAGTTTACGCAAAAACTACTTCATGAAGTTGATTTTTTAACAGTAGACACTAAAAAATGGACTACTAACATTAAGCATAATCAAATAGTAAATCAAATTCTTCTTGGGTATATCAAAAAGTATAATGAGATTTATGGTCTTCACAAAAGAGATAAATTTGCTATTACTGTTGGGGATGAACTACCAAAAGGCGTTCTGCAATTAGCCAAGGTTTTTGTAGCTAAAAAACGAAAAGTAAAAGTAGGAGATAAATTAGCAGGACGACATGGAAACAAGGGTATTGTGGCTAAAATTGTAAGAGATGAAGATATGCCATTTTTGGAAGATGGAACCCCAGTTGATATTGTATTAAATCCTTTGGGTGTGCCTTCAAGAATGAACCTTGGTCAGATTTACGAAACCATTTTAGGTTGGGCTGGTCAGAAATTAGATAAAAGGTATTTTACTCCTGTTTTTGATGGCGCTAGTATTGAGGACATTAATAAAGAAATGAAAGAAGCTGGATTACCAGCTTATGGAGAAACTTATTTGTATGATGGTGGAACTGGAGAGAAATTCGATCAACCCGCAACAGTGGGAATAATCTACATGCTAAAACTAGGACACTTAATTGATGATAAAATGCATGCTCGTTCTATTGGTCCATATTCCCTTATTACACAGCAACCACTCGGGGGTAAAGCGCAATTCGGTGGACAGAGATTGGGTGAGATGGAGGTTTGGGCATTAGAGGGTTATGGTGCTTCCAATATTTTACAAGAAATGCTAACCTTAAAATCGGATGATGTAATAGGAAGAGCAAAAGCTTATGAAGCCATTGTAAAAGGAAATCCTTTACCAAAAGCAGGAATTCCAGAGTCATTCAATGTATTGTTACATGAGCTTAGTGGATTAGGATTAAAAGTATCTTTTGAATAAAAATATTTAATAATATTATGCCAATAACTAAAGATAAAAGACAACACAAAGATTTTTCACACCTAAAAATCAGTTTATCTTCTCCGGAAGATATATTAGGAAGTTCATCTGGTGAGGTGTTAAAACCAGAAACTATAAATTATAGAACATATAAGCCTGAAAGAGATGGGCTTTTTTGCGAAAGAATTTTTGGGCCAGTAAAGGATTTTGAATGCCATTGTGGTAAATATAAAAGAATCCGTTACAGAGGAATTGTTTGTGATAGATGTGGGGTGGAAGTAACTGAGAAAAAGGTAAGAAGAGAAAGAGTTGGGCACATCAAATTGGTTGTTCCGGTAGCTCATATTTGGTATTTCAGAACGCTACCTAATAAAATAGGATATCTTTTAGGGCTTCCAACCAAAAAGATGGACATGATTATCTATTATGAAAGATATGTTGTGATTCAAGCAGGAGTTGGCGGGCTAAATGAAGAAGGAGATCCAATTAAGGATAATGATTTTATTACTGAGGAAGAATATTTAAATATATTAGATGCACTCCCAACAGAAAATCAGTATTTGCCTGATGAAGATTCAAATAAATTTATTGCTAAAATGGGTGCAGAAGCAATTGCTGATTTACTTGCACGAATTGACATGGATGCCTTGTCGTTCGAGTTAAGAGATAAGGCAAATACGGAAACTTCTCAGCAAAGAAAAACGGAAGCACTTAAAAGATTGCAAGTAGTAGAGGCCTTTCGTGAGGCGAATCAGCATACCGAAAATAAACCAGAGTGGATGATAATAAAAGTTGTCCCTGTTAATCCACCTGAGTTGCGTCCACTTGTTCCACTAGATGGAGGAAGGTTTGCAACTTCTGATTTGAATGATTTATATAGAAGAGTTATTATCCGAAATAACAGATTGAAACGATTGATGGAAATCAATGCTCCTGAAGTAATTCTAAGAAATGAAAAAAGGATGTTGCAAGAATCTGTAGATGCACTTTTTGATAATTCCAGAAAATCATCTGCTGTAAAAACAGATGGAAACAGGGCACTGAAATCATTATCGGATAACTTGAAAGGAAAGCAAGGTAGATTCCGTCAAAATCTTTTAGGGAAAAGGGTAGATTATTCTGCTCGTTCGGTAATTATTGTTGGTCCTAATTTGAAACTACATGAATGTGGTTTGCCGAAAGAAATGGCTGCAGAGCTATACAAACCATTTATTGTTCGAAAACTGATTGAGAGAGGAATTGTAAAAACAGTAAAATCTGCCAAAAAGATTATTGATGCTAGAGAACCAGTAGTTTGGGATATTTTAGAAAATGTAATGAAAGGACATCCTGTACTTTTAAATAGGGCTCCAACTCTTCACCGATTGGGTATTCAGGCCTTTCAGCCAAAAATGATTGAAGGAAAAGCTATTCAGTTACATCCACTTGTATGTACTGCATTTAATGCCGATTTTGATGGGGATCAAATGGCGGTTCATTTACCACTTGGTACGGCTGCTATTTTGGAAGCACAAATTTTAATGTTGTCTTCTCATAATATACTAAATCCTGCAAATGGAGCTCCAATTACAGTTCCTTCACAAGACATGGTGCTTGGACTTTATTATATGACAAAGCAAAAAGTAACTGCAGATCAGGTAAAAAATGAAAAAGGAAAAGTAATAGAAAAGGCGGTTATCGTTAAAGGAGAAGGAATGACTTTTTATTCTGCTGAGGAAGTGAATATTGCTTACAATGAAAAAATTGTAGCACTTCATTCCATCATAAAAGTGCGTGTAAAAGATGAAAAAGGAAAAGATTATCTTTTAGAAACTTCAGTAGGTAGAGTATTATTTAATGAATTTGTTCCTGAAAATATTGGTTTTATTGACGAATTACTAACCAAAAAAGCTTTAAGAAACATTATTGGTGATATTTTAAGTAAATGTGGTGTAGCCAAAACAGTTGAATTTTTAGATAACATTAAAAATATTGGTTTTCAAATGGCTTTTAAAGGTGGCCTTTCTTTTAATTTAGGGGATGTAGTTGTTCCGCTAGAGAAAAAACAAATGGTAAAAGATGCTTATGAAAAAGTAGATGAGGTGTTTTCTCACTATAATTTAGGTGTAATTACCAATAACGAAAGATATAATCAGGTAATTGATATTTGGACTAATACAAATGCTCGATTGACCGAAACTGTAATGAGCCAACTTAGAACCGAAAGGCAAGGTTTCAACTCTCTTTATATGATGTTGGATTCTGGTGCAAGGGGTTCGAAAGAGCAAATTCGTCAGTTATCTGGAATGAGAGGATTGATGGCCAAACCACAGAAATCAGGTGATCATGGAGATTCTATTATTGAAAATCCTATTATCACTAACTTTAGAGAAGGGCTTTCCATTTTAGAGTACTTTATTTCTACCCATGGTGCCAGAAAAGGATTAGCCGATACGGCTCTAAAGACTGCAGATGCTGGTTATTTGACAAGACGATTGGTTGATGTTTCGCAAGATGTGGTGATTACAGAAGAAGATTGTGGTACTTTGCGTGGGCTTGTAACTACTGCCCTTAAAAACAATGAAGATATTGTAGAAACTTTATCTGAAAGAATTATAGGAAGAGTTTGCTTGCATGATATTTACAATCCAAACGATAATAATGTTATTGTTGAATCGGGAAGTGAGATAACTGAATTAATTGCTAAAGAGATTCAAGAAGCAGAAATTGGGGCAGTTGAAATTCGTTCTGCTCTTACTTGCGAAACCAGAAAAGGAATTTGTAGCAAATGTTATGGTAGAAGTTTGGCTTCTGCAAAAATGGCAGCAAGAGGAGAGGCAGTTGGTGTTATTGCTGCTCAATCCATTGGAGAACCGGGTACTCAGCTTACGCTAAGAACTTTCCATGTTGGGGGTACGGCTTCTAGAGCTGCAGCAGATTCGAGTATTACTATTAAAAATGATGGTAAGATTGAGATTGAAGATTTAAAAACCATTAAAACGAAAAAGGCTAGTGGTAAAGATGTTGAAATTGTAATTTCTAGAACAGCTGAACTTAGAATAATTGATGAAAAATCAGGCGTTACGATTGCTACTCATATTATTCCTTATGGTTCTAATATTTACAAAAAATCCGGAAAGGTTGTTAAGGGAGATGTAGTTTGTGATTGGGATCCTTACAATGCACTTATCATTTCTGAGATTGCTGGAAAGATTCAATACCAAGATATTGAGGAAGGATATACATATAGAATTGAATCGGATGAGCAAACAGGGCATCAAGAGAAAGTAATAATTGATAGTAGAGATAAAAAGAAAAATCCTGTTATTGTTATTCAAGCAAAAGGTAAGGAAAGGTCTTATAGTATTCCTGTAAAAGCGCATATTTCGGTTGATGAAGGAAAAACAATAAAGGCAGGAACAGTAGTTGCTAAAATTCCAAGGGTGCAAGGTTCTTCAGGTGATATTACGGGTGGTCTTCCAAGAGTTACAGAGCTTTTTGAAGCAAGGAATCCTTCTAATCCAGCAGTAGTTTCTGAGATTGATGGTATTGTTTCATTTGGAAAGAAAATCAAAAGAGGGAATAAAGAAATTATTGTAACCTCAAAAACTGGTGAGGAAAAGAAATTCTTAGTGCCCCTTTCAAAACACATATTAGCTCAAGAGAATGATTTTGTAAAAGCGGGAACGCCACTTTGTGATGGCGTAATCACGCCAAGAGACATCTTAGCAATTAAAGGACCCGCTATTGTTCAGAAATATATTGTGAATGAGGTACAGGAGGTTTATAGGTTGCAAGGAGTGAAAATTAACGACAAACACTTTGAGGTTGTGGTAAAACAAATGATGAGGAAAGTGGAAGTGGTTGATTCTGGTGATACTAAATTATTGGAAAAACAATTGGTAAACAGAATCGATTTCACGGAAGAAAACGATTGGATTTTCGGTAAAAAATACATTGAAGATGCGGGTGATTCAACCGATTACAACCGAGGGCAATTAATTACTATAAGACAGTTAAGAGAAGAGAATTCCCGACTTAAAAGAAAGGATATGAAGCCCATTGATTCGCGTGATGCTGTTCCGGCAATTTCTCGTCCGGTACTTCAAGGAATTACCAGAGCTTCACTGCAAACCGATAGTTGGATTTCAGCAGCTTCTTTCCAGGAAACTACAAAAGTATTGAATGAAGCAGCTATTAGAGCGAAAAGAGATGGTCTTAGAGGATTGAAAGAAAATGTAATTGTTGGGCACAAAATTCCAGCAGGAACTGGCCTTATTGATGGAAGCGATTTAATTGTTGGTTCACAAGAAGAATTTGATAAATTACTAGGGGATAAAACAGCAGAATTGGCACAAGAGAAAGTAACAATAACGGAAGAATAAAAACTTATTATTATGTCAGAAGAGAAAAAACAAGACGGACTAAACATTGAATTAAGTGAGGAAGTAGCTGAAGGGACTTACAGCAATATTGCTATTATCAATCATTCTCCCTCTGAGTTTGTAGTTGATTTTATTCAAATGATGCCTGGAGTTCCAAAAGCAAAAGTAAAATCACGAATTATTCTTACACCTCAACATGCTAAACGCCTTATGAAAGCTTTGAATGATAATATTTCAAAATTTGAAGATCAGCATGGCGAGATAAAAGATGTTGACCCTACTGGTGGTATCCCTATGAATTTTGGTGGACCTACTGCAGAGGCTTAAAGAAACTAGAGGAGCAATCTTTAGTTTGAAATCTTGCTGTAACATGTAAATAGGTGTTAGGTTGTAATCCTGCTACGATTTTATTGATTCTTCATAATATAGTCTAAAATTACAAATACTCCCAGAATGACAGATGCAATGCCGTTCGTGGTGAAAAAAGCTAAATTTATTTTGCTTAAATCATTATCTCTTACCAAAGTGTGTTGGTAAATAAGTAGTGCTGAGAATATGGAGAATCCAATCCAATAAAATTCTCCAGAATTTGCAGTTTTGCCAATATGAGATAGAATAAGTATTGCGATAAAGTGTAGCACTCTTGATAAGATTAATGCGTTCTTCTTCCCTAGTAGAACCGGAATGGAATGTAGCTTTTGATCTTTATCAAATTCTTCATCCTGCATGGAATAAATAATATCAAAACCACTTACCCAGAATAGTACTACAAATGAGAAAAGAATGGGAATAATAGCAAACTCACCACTAACAGCCAAGTAAGCACCAATAGGAGTTAATGATAACCCTAGACCTAACACTAAATGACAAAGAGCTGTAAAGCGTTTGGTAAAGCTATATCCTAAGATAATAATAAG
>DASCPP010000087.1:0-2143 GCA_036012565.1 Flavobacteriales bacterium
GGTATAATCGTAAGCTGTAAGCATGGAGATTTTTTCTCCATTTTGCTTCATTTCAGCTAAAGTTTTGGTGGTTACTTTTTTGTAATCTTTTTTTGCTACTGACATTATTCTACTAATACCACTTTTCTATTATCAATTACTTTTACTACATAAATACTTCTTCTATCACCTTTTTTTGCAAGCTCATATTTCTCTTTTACCGCATCATTTAACTCATCATATTCTCCTGATAAGTAAACATAAACATCCTCTTCATTAATAATATGGTAAACATTCTCCACATTTTCGAATTGAGTAGATGGTATTTCTGCAATATATACCCCTAACTGAACACTAAAAAATTCATTTGGTTTTGGCTTTTCTTTAGGAATCGGAACATAGCGAATTTGCACTCTTGTTCCTGCATTTCTGATGGAATCTAAAATAGCTACTGAGTCGGTCGTAATATCTTGTGCGTTTGAATTCATTGAAAGTAAAATACTTACAACAAAAAAGCAAAG
The DNA here is from genome assembly GCA_036012565.1 of Flavobacteriales bacterium. Classification (GTDB taxonomy): domain Bacteria; phylum Bacteroidota; class Bacteroidia; order Flavobacteriales; family BACL11; genus DUAL01. The sequence goes on from DASCPP010000087.1 coordinate 501, forward strand.
ATTTTTTTTCATAATAATTTTAGGTATTAATGTGTTGCGACAAATTTACAAATAATGCAATTATTATCTGACTAAAATAAATAACTTTGCCGACATGAGGAAGTTAACAATATTTCTATTAGCTGTAAGTGTTTTTTTTGTGGCTTGTGAAACCGATTTTGAAGTAAACGCTTCTTGGAAGGAAGTTACTGTTGTTTATGGGCTTTTGGACCAAAGCCAACAACAGCAATACATAAAAATTAATAAGGCGTATCTAGGAGAAGGAGATGCTTTACAAATGGCATCGGTTACCGATTCTTCTCACTACACACCTTTTAATTATGTAGATTCTACAGGAGATTTGCAGGTAAAAATTTATAGAGTAATTCAAGTTTTTAGTACTAATGATTCTACAACTTCTTATATTGAACTTGATGGGGATTGGTATGAGTTAAAAGATTCCTTAATACTTAAAGATACTATTTTGGAAAAAGATTCTAGTTTAACGACTCCTTATTTTCCTACAAAAGGAAATATTATTTATACCACACCAACTAATCAAACTTTTTTTAACCAAGATAAAACTTTCTTACTTGTAATTAATAACATTAAAAGCGGACATGTTGTAAAAGCAAAAACCAATTTGATTCATGTATTAAATCTAGATATTTCTCCATCCAAACCAATGGGTTTTTATGGTCATATTCCGCCCCCCCCAATACCAATGCCACTTGAAAAATCGCAAACTACAGTAAATTGGTATCATGCCAAAAATGGAAAAATATATCAGATAATTGCTCGGATTTTTTATGAGGAGAAATTTCATAATGCTACAAATACAATAATAGATTCAATTGATTGGATACAACCTCAAATTATTTATGATGGAAGTACTGAAATGCATTATACTTTTGAGGGAGATGCTTTTGTAAATACATTGGCAAATAAAATTACCAATACCAACAGTAATCTCATTGCAAGGCGACTTTCTTCTATTAAGTTACTGTTTACTGTTGGAAGTGAAGATTTGCAAACTTATATGAGTGTAAACGAGCCTTTTGAGGGTATTGTGCAAGAAAGACCTGTTTTTACTAACATTAATAATGGAATAGGACTTTTTAGCTGTCGTTATAATAGATCACATCCAATGTTCTTTCCTCCTGCTACAAAAGAAGGAATATCAATCGATTTAGATTCTTTATATTTTAGAACTGATTTCGATTTTTTATATGCAGACTGACTATCTGTCAGTAATTTTGTCATTTTTTTATTTTTTATGCTTTTGGCACACTAATTGCCTTTTGTAAAGGTGAAAACGAACACAATTATTTATTAACTATAAAAATTTAAGAAAATGAGTAAAATTATTGGAATCGATTTAGGAACAACCAACTCTTGCGTATCTGTAATGGAAGGTAATGAGGCGGTTATCATTCCTAATAGTGAAGGGAACAGAACTACCCCTTCAGTTGTCGCCTTTATTGAGGGTGGCGAAAGAAAAGTAGGTGATCCTGCCAAACGACAAGCAATTACTAACCCACAAAAAACAATCTTCTCTATCAAAAGATTTATGGGAGAGAGTTTTACAAAGCTTAAGAAAGAAATAGCAAGAGTACCTTATAAGGTAGTAAAGGGAGATAATAATACTCCAAGAGTAGAAATTG
>DASCPP010000088.1:0-2654 GCA_036012565.1 Flavobacteriales bacterium
CCGTATTTTTTAAGTTTTTCTTTGGTTTCAGCTGTCATTAAATTTGTAGTCCATGGAGGATCATATTTAATGATAAGTTCAAAGTTCTTAATCTGATTTTTTATTAAACAACTTCTTATATCATCTTGAAAAGTTTTTGTTGCAGGACATCCAGAATAAGTAGGAGTGATGTAAATTAAAAAAGAATTATTTATAAATTTCACATCACGAATAACTCCAAGTTCTACAACTGAGATTACAGGAATTTCAGGGTCTGGAACTGTGTTTAATAGTTCCCAAATTTGCTTTGTATCACCATTTCGCATTAGGATGCGTTCTTTGTAAATATTGCATCTCAGAAAGTAAATGCCCTAGATGTTCTGAATGGATTCCTTTTTTGCTGCCTGTTTGCATATAAGCATCTTCTGGTCTAGTAAGTTTAGCTTCTCCTAAAACTTCATTTACTTTTTTATCCCAATCAGATTTTAAAGCAGTGTTATCCACTCCAATTCCTGCAATAAGCATCTCAGAATCTAATGTATCCATTTCAAATAGATTACCAGTAAACATCCAAATATCATTTAAAGATTTCTGAACTTTCTCATTTGACTCCTCTGTTCCATCACCTAGTCGTATAAGCCAATTTGAAGAGTGGCGTAAATGATATTCTGCTTCTTTTAAGGATTTTGAACCAAGAGCTGCAAGTGTCTTATCTTTACCTTGACCTAATTTAGTGTAAAATAAAACTGCATAAACATCAAACAAAAAGTTTCTTACAATTGTATCTCCAAAATGACCGTTTTTTTGTTCTACAATTAAGTTGTTAAAGTACTCTCTCTCACTTCTTAAAAAAGCAAAATCATCTGCAGATTTATTTCCATCAATACTAGAAGCGTACTCATAAAAACCATTTGCTTGCCCAAACAAATCCAAGGAGATGTTTATCATTGCGATATCTTCTTCTAGAGTTGGTCCGTTAGAACACCATTGACTCATTCTTTGTCCCAGTATAAGAGCATTATCCGCAACTCTTAAAGTATAATTTAATAAGTTGCTCATTTATATGTTTTTTGCGCCATCAGGCATTGTGTAAAAAGTTGGGTGTCTGTACACTTTATCATCAGAAGGGTCAAAAAATGAATCGCCATCTTCTGCCTGTGAAGCAACTATATCAGTTGTTTTTACAACCCAAATTGAACTGCCTTCTTTTCTTCTTGTGTAAAGGTCTCTTGCGTTTTGTAAAGCCATTTCTTTATCTGTAGCGTGTACACTTCCTGCATGTTTATGTGGTAAACCATTTTTACTTTGGATAAATACTTCCCACACATCTATTTTTTCTGACATAATTCTATTTTATTTAAGCTGTTACTAATTCTAATTTTTTCTGATATGCTAATGCAGCATTTCTTACCCAACTCCCTTCAGAATGAGCTTTTTTGTGATGATCTAATCTTTGTTTGTTACAAGGTCCATTTCCTTTTACAACTCTCCAAAATTCATCCCAATCTATTTCTCCAAAATCATAATGTCCTTTTTCTTCATTCCATTTTAATTCTGGATCAGGAATCGTAAGTCCAATTAATTCTGCTTGCTGAACAGTTTTGTCAATGAAACTTTGCCTCAATTCATCATTTGTTTGACGTTTTATTTTCCATTTTAGTGCATTTCCGCTTCTAGGAGAGTTTGCATCATGAGGTCCAAACATCATAATTGAAGGCCACCAAAGTCTGTTCAGAGCATCTTGCGCCATTTGTTTTTGCTGAGTAGTTCCAGCAGCCATAGTTGCCATTATTTCATACCCTTGTCTTTGATGAAAACTTTCTTCTTTGCAAATTCTAATCATCCCTCTAGAGTAAGGTCCGTAAGAAGTTCTTTGTAATGAAACTTGATTGACAATTGCAGCACCATCAACAAGCCAACCAACAGCTCCCATATCTGCCCAATTTAAAGTAGGGTAGTTGAAAATTGAGGAATATTTTGCTTTTCCATCATGAAGTTGTTGAACTAATTCCTCTCTGCTAACTCCAAGTGTTTCACATGCAGAATATAAGTAAAGTCCGTGTCCAGCTTCATCTTGGATCTTTGCAAGTAAAATCATTTTAGACCTTAAAGATGGAGCTCTTGTGATCCAATTCCCTTCTGGTTGCATCCCTATTACCTCAGAATGTGCGTGTTGTGAAATCTGACGAATTAAATGTTTTCTATAATCATCCGGCATCCAATCTTTTGGCTCAATTTTCTTTTCAGCATCAATTCGTTCTTGAAAATATTCTTCCGTCATTTTATAGAATTTATACTGCAAATTTATTAAATTATGCTTCAAAACATATGATATTTGTCTCATTCCTTTAAAAGATATAAAAAAGTATATTTTTGCTGAATTAAATATTAGTAAATGAATAAGTTTTATCCACTAAAAGTAAAAGAAGTAAGAAAGCTCACAGATGATTCTGTTGAGATAAGTTTTGAGATTCCGGATGCATTACTTGATAAGTTTAGGTTTAAAGCGGGTCAGTATATAACAATAAGAAGCACCATTAATAATGAAGAAGTTAGAAGAGCTTATTCATTATGTTCTTCTCCAAATTCTGAGGAAATCTCAGTTGGCGTTAAAAGAGTAAAAGGAGGCAAGATGTCTTCTTTTTTAACTGAGAAGCTAAGCAATGGTGATAATA
>DASCPP010000089.1:0-13707 GCA_036012565.1 Flavobacteriales bacterium
CAAACCCATCAAGAGACATCTTCAATGTAAGTTTCGTTTCTGATGAGGTTCAGAACTTAAAAATAAGGATTGTAAACTTATTAGGAGAAGTGGTATTTGTTGATGAAAAAGAAAAATACATTGGGCAGTACAGTAAAGCGTTCAATCTTAATACTTATCCTAAAGGAATCTATATGTTAGAGATTGAAACCAATAGTGGGGTTGTCAATAAAAAACTGATATTACAGTAAAAAGATAATTTGACAAACTAAAAATAAGTATATCTTTTTGAAGGCTTTTTTCTATCTTTGAAACTTCAAAAATAACTAATGAAATTATTAGAAGGGAAAACTGTAATTATAACTGGTGCCAGTAGAGGTATCGGTAAAAGGATAGCGGAGGTGTTTGCCAGGCATGGAGCAAATATTGCTTTTACTTACCAATCATCTGATGAAAAAGCAAAAGCTTTGGAAAAAGAATTATCTGCTAACGGTTGTAAAGTAAAGGGCTACAAATCAGATGCATCTAATTTTGATGCTTCACACAAATTATCAGATGCGGTAATAGAAGAATTTGGCAGTATTGATGTGCTAGTAAACAATGCTGGAATCACAAAAGATAATTTACTAATGCGGATGAGTGAAGCGGATTTTGATAGTGTAATGCAGGTAAATATGAAATCGGTTTTTAACCTTACAAAAGCCGTAATGCGCCCAATGTTAAAACAAAGAAAAGGATCAATTATTAATATGAGTTCGGTAGTTGGCGTAAAGGGTAATGCTGGTCAAGCTAATTATTCGGCTTCCAAAGCTGCAATTATTGGATTTACAAAATCGGTTGCTTTAGAGTTGGGCTCACGAAACATAAGATGCAATGCCATTGCACCAGGCTTTATTGAAACTGAAATGACAGAGGCATTAGGGGAAGAGCAAGTAAATGCGTGGAGAAATTCTATTCCCCTAAAAAGAGGTGGGACAACAGAAGATATTGCCAACACTACTTTGTTTTTAGCCTGTGATATGTCAGCTTATATTACCGGCCAAGTATTGAATGTTTGCGGAGGCATGCTTACTTAATTTTATGTTTGACATAAGCACAGAACTACCTTTCGGATTAAGTTTATTTACCCTATTAATTGGATTAGGTTATGCTACTCTCCTATATCGGAAGGATGATAAAATTGTCAGTATTTGGCTAAAAAGAACTCTCTTTCTGTTTAGAATGCTTATAGTTTCTTTCCTTTGCTTTTTACTTCTAAGTCCGCTTATTAACACCCTCCTAAAACAAGATGAAAAACCAATTCTTATATTGGCGCAAGATGCTTCCGCTTCTGTAAAGGATTATAATATTTATGATGATTTATTTCAGTTAGTAGAAAAAACAGAAAAAGATTTTGATGTATTCCCCTTTCATTTTGATGAGACAATCAAAGAAGGATTAACTAATGAAATGAGTGGTTTGCAAACTAATTATACCAATTTGTTTGATGAGTTGGAAAGCAGGTTTTTAAACAGAAATGTAGCAGCTGTTGTAATGGCTACTGATGGGCTTTATAATATTGGTGAAAATCCTATTTACAAGGCAAATGCTACAAATGTTCCTATTTATACTATTGCTTTGGGCGATACCATTCAGCAAAAGGATTTGCTTATTAAAAATGTGCAATACAATGAAATTGCTTTTCTTGGAAACAATTTTCCTATTGATGTACTGGTGGAGAGTTTTAATTGCAAAAATGAAATAGCTGAATTAAAATTATATAATGGGGAATTGCTTTTGTACAAACAAAAGATTAATATTAATCAAGATTATTTTCATCTTAAAATTCCACTAAAAATATTTGCAAAACAAAAAGGACTGCAAAAATACACTTTGCAAATAAGCAGTTTAGCAAGCGAAAAAAACAAAGCCAATAATCGTTATGAAATTTTTGTGGATATTCTTGATTCTAAATACAATATCCTACTGCTTTCTGATAATTCTCACCCTGATATTGCAGCTTTTAAAAACTTGTTACTTAAAAACAAACATTACAGTATTGAGGTAGAGAAACTAGAAAGTTTTTCAAAAAATATAGAAAAATATAATTTAATTGCACTTTTTGGAATTCCAACTAATTCTTATTCTGGGAAACTAACAGAGATTATAAATTCGGATGTACCGCTATTGTTTTTTGTAAATGCCAGAACAAATCTTACTTATTTTAATAATTTATATAAAGGGTTGGATATAAAAGGAAAAAATACAATGCAAGAAGTTTTTGTTTCTCAAAACGAGAATTTTTCATTGTTTACAATTTCCCCTGAATTATCAAAGTTTTTCTTGCAATTACCACCACTTTATGCCTATTTTGGTGATTACAAACTATCTTCTGTGTCGGAAGTATTGTTAAATCAGAAAATAGGAAAAATAACAACTGAAAAACCCATTTTGTTTTTTGAAAATTCTACAAATAGAAAAGTTGGAGTTTTTACTGGGGAAGGTTTTTGGAAATGGAAATTATTGGAGTATTCCAAGCAAAAAAACAGTAAAGCTTTTGATGAGCTTTTTTCAGGAATTGCACAGTATTTACTTTTACAAGATGATAAATCTCATTTTCGCTTGCAGTATGAACATAAAATAAATGTAAATGTGCCAATTATTTTTGAAGCAGAATTTTACAATGATAGTTATCAGCTGGTAAATAAAAATGATATTTCATTAATCATAACTGATGATAATGGAAAAGAATATCCTTTTAATTTTTCAAAACTGAATAAGGCATACCATCTTAATGTAGGTGTTTTTCCTGTTGGGGAATATTCATTTACTGCAAAAGTGCTTGGCACTACTTATGCTAAAAAAGGGAGATTTAATATTATTCCTTTCCAATTAGAAATGCTACAAACCAAAGCAAATCATCAACTGCTTTACAATTTAGCATATCAGAGCGGAGGGGAAATATTTTTCCAAAATCAGATGGGAAAATTAATAAAAGAAATTACTAATTCTGATCGAAATAAAACAATAATACACACTAAGGAAAAAGTGCAAGAATTGATAAATATTCAATGGATTTTATTTACTTTGCTCCTCCTTATTTTCTCGGAGTGGTTTGTTAGAAAATACAATGGACTTTACTAAAAAATAAGAAAACTAATACAACAAATAAATTAATAACAAAAAATAAATAATTATGGAAAACAGAAAATTACCATCAGCAATAATAATAGGTATAGTAGGATTTGTGCTACTTACGCTATTCGGATCGAGTATGTTCTTAACGATTGATCCTGGAGAAAAAGGTGTATTATTTAAACGCTTTGGAGGAGGCTTGGACAAAGAAACCATTTATGGACAAGGCTTTCATGTTATAGCCCCTTGGAATGATATGCATGTGTATAATGTAAAAATTCAAGAAAACTATGAAGCAATGGAAGTACTTTCAAAAAATGGCCTTTCTATTAAGATTGACTTATCTTTTAGATACAATGCAATTGAAAACAAGATTGGTCATTTACATGATAATATCGGAAAGAGTTATGTAAATAGTATTGTAAAGCCAGAGATTCGTTCAGTAACAAGAGAAGTGATTGGGAACTACTTGCCTGAGGAGTTATACTCTAGTAGAAGAGAAGCAATTGAAGATGAAATATATGCCCAAACAAAAGCAAGAGTTGAAAGTAAATATATCAATATAGATGCTATTTTGATTAGAGATGTAACTCTTCCTCCTACATTACAGATGGCAATTGAGCAAAAGTTAAAACAAGAACAAGAATCATTAGAATACGAGTTTAAAATAGATAAAGCCAGAAAAGAGGCAGAAAGAAAAGAGATTGAAGCCAAAGGTATTGCTGAATTTCAAAAAATTGTTAACAGGACTATTACTCCTCAACTGTTAAAATGGAAAGGAGTAGAGGCTACACAGGAGATTTCAAAATCACCAAACTCTAAAGTAATTGTGATTGGTAATGGAGATGGCGATTTACCAATTATATTAGGAGGGCAATAATAATTTTTGTTAATTCGCGTTCGTTAAAATAAGTTTAACCAAAAAATAACAAAACAATGAAGAAATTAATCACAATTATGTTAGTAGCTATGGTTCCTTTTATTACTATGGCTCAAAAAAGGAGTAAAAAAGATAAAGATTCTAATAATAAATATGAATTTATGATAATAAAAGGAGTGGAAGTTAGTTATGATCAAATAGACGGTAGGGACCCTACAGATATGCCGGCTGGAGACATTGTATCGCAGGAGCAAATACATATTTTACTAAAAGGAAAAGCTAAGTTAATGATTTCGTTTGATTCAGGGGATAATAGAAGTGAAGATATTGCTAAACTGATGAAGAGCTCACAAGGGATGCGTTCTATGGCTGATGCGGTAAATATGGCCGCTTCTTATGGGTGGCAATTTGTTAATGCAACTGTAGTAGATAAAGATATAGCATTAATTCATTATTACTATATGCAAAGAACAAAATAAGAAATTTCTCATAAATTTATAAACCCAAGCTTAAGCTTGGGTTTTTATTTCTTACTTTTTAATATTTTTTGAAAGTTAAATAGCTTATCTCTTAAATCTTTTGCTGAAACAAAATCAAATTCTTTAGCTGCAATTTCCATTTTCGTTTTTGTATTTTTAATTAATCTTTGTAATTGTTTTATAGTAAGTTCATTAGTATTAGTTTGTTCAAACTCTACTGTCTTATAGAGTTTAAGTTTCTGAATTAATTTACTCTCAGCACTTTTTCCAATCTGAGTAGGAGTTATATTGTTTTTTATATTATATGATTTCTGTATTTTTCTTTTTCGTTTATTGTCATTAATTGCTTTTTGCATGGAGTTCGTGATTTTATCAGCATACATAATAACCAATCCGTTTAGGTTTCGTGCAGCCCTTCCGGCTGTTTGAATTAATGCTTTCTCCGATCTTAAAAACCCTTCCTTATCTGCATCCATTATTGCTACTAGACTTACTTTTGGTAGATCTAATCCCTCTCTTAGTAGATTTACACCAATTAATACATCAAAAATACCATCTTTTAATCCGCTAATTATTTCCACTCTTTCCAAAGTAGGCACATCCGAATGTATATAATTACATTTGACATTAAATTTTCCTAAATATTTAGTGAATTCTTCAGCCATTCTTTTAGTAAGTGTAGTTACTAAAATCCGTTCATTCTTTTCGATTCGAATTCTAATTTCCTCTAGTAGATCATCAATTTGATTTTTACTACTTCTGATACTAATCTTGGGGTCGAGAAGTCCTGTAGGACGTATTAGCTGTTCAATTATTACCCCTTCACATTTTTCAATCTCATAATCAGATGGTGTTGCGCTTACATAAATGGTTTGATTATTTATAGCCTCAAACTCATCAAAGCGCAATGGTCTATTATCTAAAGCAGCTGGAAGCCTAAAGCCATTCTCAACTAATGTTTCTTTTCTAGATCTATCACCTCCATACATAGCTCTAACTTGAGGCAAGGTAACATGGCTCTCGTCAATCACTGTAATGAAGTTTTTTGGAAAATAATCAAGCAAGCAGAAGGGCCTACTGCCTTCAGTTCTGCCATCAAAATAGCGGGAATAGTTTTCAATTCCTGAGCAATAACCAAGTTCTTTAATCATTTCTAAATCAAACTCTGTTCTCTCTTTTATTCGTTTTGCTTCTGTTTTTAGATCTATTTGATTGAAATGCTCAACCTGTTGAAACATATCATCTTGAATAGTAGATATTGCAGCTTGCATTTTATCCTTTGAAGCTACAAAGATATTTGCCGGATAAATACAGATTTGAGAAATATTTTCAAAAATATGCCCATTTTCTGGGTTAATACTTTCAATTTCTTCAATCTCATCTCCAAAGAAGTGAATTCTAAAAGCAATATCGGTATAAGCGGGATAAATATCAACCGTATCTCCTTTAACTCTAAAATTTCCTCTTTCAAATTCCGCTTCTGTTCTACTGTAAAGTGCTGTTACCAATTTTTGTAACAAATGATTTCTGCTTATCAAATCACCACAATTTATTTCAATCATTCCAGCATTGAAATCTTCTGGATTCCCAATGCCATATATACAACTTACAGAGGAAACCACAATAATATCTTTCCGCCCAGAAAGCAGGGAAGAGGTTGTGTTTAGGCGTAATTTTTCAATCTCCTTATTTATCGAAAGATCTTTTTCAATATAAGTTCCTGTACTAGGTATGTATGCTTCTGGTTGATAATAATCGTAATAGGACACAAAATATTCTACGGCATTGTTTGGGAAGAATTGTTTGAATTCACTGTAAAGTTGAGCCGCTAAAGTTTTGTTATGACTAAGCACTAAAGTAGGTCTATTGACCTGCTTAATTACATTTGCTATTGTAAAGGTTTTTCCAGAACCTGTTACGCCAAGTAAGGTTTGGAATTCTTCCCTTTCCATTAAGCCATCTACTAATTGTGTAATAGCTTGTGGTTGGTCGCCTGTTGGAGAGAATTTGGAAACTAATTCAAAGTTCATGAATTAGTGTTGTGCAATTATTTTCAGTTTTTCTTTTAAGAGTTCTACTTCTTTTTGTGCTGATTCAATTTTATTTTTTACTTCTTTTTTTAGGGAATCATTGCTTTTGCTTTTCCCAAAAAAGGAGATGTTGTTTTTGTATTGTGTAATTATTTTCTTTACATCATTCATCTTAGTTTTGATAATTTCTTTTTCTTTTATTAATCTGGACTGATTTCCGTTTATTGCAGTTATTTTATTGATGAATCTTTCTTTTTCAATATCCTTCTTTTCTAACTTAATATTATCATAATGCTTGTTTAACAGCTTTTCAAAGTCTTGATTAATACTTTGTTTTTTGAAATGAACAAAACCACATTTTTTCCACTCTTTTGAAAAGTTATTTAATGTTTTAAAATCTTTCTTTCCATCATTAGAAGGAGTAAATTTTTCTACTTCTTTTAGTACTTTTTGCTTTGCTAATAGGTTTTGCTCTTTTGTTTTATCTAAATCTTTGAAATGAGCCTTTTTGTCATTAAAAAAGCCGTTACAAGCCTTTTTGAATCTTTTCCAAAGTTTGTCCGATATTTGTCTAGGAGCAAATCCAGAATTCTTCCAATCTTCTTGCAACTTTATAAGTTTCTGTGTTGTTTCTTTCCAATCCGTACTTTCTTTCAATGTTTCCGCTTTTTCACAAATTACATTTTTTGTTGCGATAACCTTTTCCGTATCTTCTTTTTTGTTTTTGTAGAAGTTATTTTTCTTTTTATAAAAGTTATCCAAAGAAGATCTTAAATATTTCCATGCTTTTGTATTGTCTTTTTTGTTTAATCTCCCAATTGTTTTCCACTTCTCATTTAAAACTTTACTTTCTTCAATTAATTTTTGCCAAGCTTGATGTGATGTAGGAATGTCCTTTGTTAAGTCGTCAATAGCTTTGCAAATGCTATTTTTTTCTGCTAACCTTTTATCGGTTTCTTCTTTTTTATGAAGGAAGTAATCATTTCTTTTTTTGTGGAGTACTTTTGTTGCTGTCTGGAATCTCTCCCAAATACTTTCTCTTTGCTCTTTTTTAACCGGACCAATATTTTTCCAATGTTCGTGAAGCTGTTGCAAACTCTCATGCATTTTATTTAAAGAATTTTCCACTTTTAATGCTTCTGCTTTTTCACAAATCATGGTCTTTTCTTCAAAATTCTTTTTGAAATCTAAATCTCTTAGGTCGTTATTTATTTTGATATAATCATAAAAAAGCTCCACATGATGATGGTAACTTTGCCAAAGATTATTGTTTTCGACAATAGGGACATAGCCAATGCTTTTCCATTTTTCTTGTAAAGCCCTAAACTGCTCAAATGTTTTTTTAATCGATTCTTCTTGTTTTGTCAGATTATCAATATCCTTAATTATTTGTATTTTTTGAAGCAGGTTCTTTTCTTCTTCTTCCTCTTTTTCCTTTCGCATTTTGGCTTTCGCCCATTTAAAGGAATTGTAACATTTTCTAAACGCTATTTCCAAAGGATGAAGAGTAGATTTTTTTGGTTTTTCTTTCGATTCTTCTATATCTTCTATATCTTCTGTGTCGCCTTCCTTTACTAGCAGTTCCACTACCTCACCAGAAACATCTGGTAAAATTTTCACCTCCACTTCTGGTTGTATTTTTCCGCTAGCTGAAACGATTTCTGCAATGCTTCTTCTTTCTACTTTTTCCTTTTGATGTTGTTTTAGTTTTAGGTAAAAAAGAGTCCTTACTTCCTCCACTTTTTTAGATACCGAAAGGATGTTGTTATTTGATGAAAGAATATGCATTTCTTGAATTAATTCTTCCATACTAAATACGGAAAGATCTCTTTCATTTTCAGCTTTCAATTCTTCATTAGTTGAAGTTTCAGTTACATCAATTTCAACAATTTCTTCTTCTTGTTTTTCGTTTTCGTCCATTTTTAAATTTAGAGTATTTTACAAATTTATGTTTAAATTCCATATTTTCCAACTCTTTTCGGCTTGAAGGTACAGCATCTGTTTTCCGTTTTTTATTTGCGCTCCTTTAGCCATTCCTTTTTTTAAGAATTGACTCTCTTCTGGATTATATACTAAATCGTAAAGTAAATGTTTCGTATTTATTGCATTATATGGTAAATCAGCAAAAGTATCCGCATTAGGATACATCCCTAAGGGGGTGGTGTTAATAATAATGTCATTTTTTTGTATTACTTCTTCTGTAATGTCTGCAAATTTTAGCATTAAGTTTCGGCTAAAAATACTAAAATTAATACCTCTTTTATAAAATACAAAGGCTATGGCTTTAGATGCTCCACCATTTCCCAGAATAATGGCATTATTTCTGCCATTAAGCAATGGGGCGATACTCTCTTCAAACCCAAAAATATCGGTGTTATGACCAATTAATTTATTTCCATTAATTTGAATTGTATTTACCGCCCCAATTTCTTTTGCATCCTCTGTTAGCTCATCTAATATTGGGATTACTTTTTCTTTGAAAGGAATTGTAATGTTCAACCCTTTTATATTATTTTTCTGAATGAACTCTCTTAAACAGGAAATATCATTTATCTCAAAATTTAGATACTGAGAATCTTTAATTCTTTCTTTTGAAAATTTCTTTTGAAAATATTGCTGAGAAAAAGAATGAGAGAGGTTTTCACCTATAAGCCCATAGGTTTTCATGCTTCTTTTTTAGAAGAGAAGCTTTCCAAAGCCCATACGACAACAATTCCAAAAACAATTAAAGTAAAAGCAATAAGAGTTTCTTTCTCGGTAATATTTGGAAAATACCAATGGTATTCGAGTACTTTCTCCTTTCCATCAATAATCATGCTTTCTGCTATTTTTTTCCAAGGCCAAATGATATTTAAAGATCCCAAAATAAAGCCAGTTAAAAGGGCAAGTGTGGCATCTTTATAATGTTTGAGTACCCAAGCCAAAGCATGTGAAAAACTCAATAAACCAACAACTGAACCAACAAGAAATACAGTTAATAATAGATAGTTTAATTCAGTAACTGCAGTAACCATTAGTAGTTCATAGTTCCCCAACAAAATAAGAATAAAAGAGCCAGAAAGTCCGGGCAACATCATGCCACTAATTCCTATTATTCCACAAATAAATACAAAAAATAGATTGCTGTTTTCTGTAGCTGGAGTTAAAAATGATAGTGATATAGCAATAGCAGTTCCTACAACCAATGTAATTATACTTTGCATTTTCCACCTTCTTACTCGCTTACCAACAAAATATACAGATGCTACAATTAAACCAAAAAAGAATGCCCAAATTAAAATTGGGTAATTGGTAAATAGGAATTTGAACAAATTAGCAATACTAAAAACACTAGCCACACTTCCACCAAGAACTGCTAATAGAAAATAAAAGTTGGTATGCTGAATAAATCTTTTAATATCAAGGGAGATAAGTAGTTTTAGGGCTTTTAGATCAAATGATTTTAGGGAGTTGATTAACTTTTCATAAATTTCAGTAATTAGTGCTATTGTTCCACCAGAAACGCCAGGAATAACATTTGCAATTCCCATTGCCATCCCTTTAAGAAATAGAATAAAGTAATGTTGCATTTAATTCTTTTTTATGTAATCAAAGAAAGTATCTGCTCTTAATCCTATTCGTAAGGTTTCCAATGGTATTATTTCATCCCAGGAAATATTACCTAAATTTACATTCGAACCTAACATCTTAATAAACCAAACTTGCTGTGTTTTTCTTGGTGCTTCCCAAAGGATATTCTCACAAGGTATTTCAGTTAATATCTCGTCAATCAAGTCAGAACGCACATCCCCCCCCTTATTGTAAATTCCTACATTTCCTCCTTCTCTGGCTTCTGCTATTACCTTCCAAGAGCCAGCCTTTAATTCCATTCTCATGAGTTCAATCCACTTGTAAGGGGCTATTAACTTGTTTTCATCTTTTGATCCTACTTCAGAAACCACTTTAAATTCTTTTGCTAAATCTTTTATGTAATTGCATTTATCTTCATGTGATATATTTATGCTTCCATCAGAAACTTCACACATTTCAATATTCCAATTTCTGAGTAACTGCTTATATTCTTCAAACATGCCCCTTATAATAAATGCTTCAAATAATGTTCCTCCTATATAAACCATCAATCCAGCCTCTTTGTAGAGGTCAATTTTGGCTCTAACATGAGGGGAAATGGCAGAAGTTCCAAATCCTAATTTAACGATATCAGTATGAGGGCTACACATATCAATAAAATTTTTGGTATCATTGATACTCAATCCCCTATCCATCATCATGGTTAAGCCATTTTCTCTTGGCTTTTTTGTCCTTTCAGGAATATCTGTTAAAAAGAAGTTCATATAATTAGTCGTATTAATTTTTACAAAGATAAAAATATAAGATTATTGTTTTAATTTTGCAGAAGCAAATCAAGAATGAATAATGACTTTAATAAAATCAATTTCAGGGATTAGAGGAATAATAGGAGGAGAAGTAGGAGATTCACTTTCACCTTTGGATATCGTTCGCTTTACAGCTTCCTATGCTACTTTTATAAAAAAACAAGCAGGTAGTTCAAATACCATTATTATAGGAAGGGATGCTAGAATCTCAGGGGAGATGGTGAGTAATATTGTTTCAGGAACTTTAATGGGTTGTGGATTTGATGTATTGGATATTGGCCTGTCTACCACTCCAACTGTGGAGGTTGCTGTACAGTTAAAACAATCAGCAGGAGGCATAATTATAACGGCAAGTCATAATCCAAAAGAGTGGAATGCGCTTAAATTACTGAATGGAAAAGGTGAGTTTTTGTCAGCAACAGATGGAGAAGAGATTTTATCACTAGCAGAAAATGATAATTTTACTTTTACATGGGTGAATAATTTAGGAACTTATATATTTGATGATTCATATAATGATAAACACATTGAGCAAGTCTTAAATCTTAGATTAGTTGATACTGATTTAGTAAAATCAGCTGGATTTAAAGTGGTTGTTGATGCTGTGAATTCAACCGGTGGATTTATGATTCCTAGATTGTTAAAAAAAATGGGAGTGGAGTGCGTAAAATTATTCTGTAATCCAAACGGACAATTCCCGCATAATCCAGAACCACTTCCTGAAAACTTAACAGAAATATCAAAATTAGTTGTTGAAGAGAAAGCCCATTTTGGAGTTGTAGTGGACCCTGATGTAGATAGATTGGCAATGGTTTGTGAAGATGGAAGTATGTTTGGAGAGGAATATACTTTGGTTGCAATAGCTGATTTTGTACTGAGTAAAACTCCTGGAAATACGGTTTCTAATCTATCTTCCACAAGAGCTTTAAGGGATGTTACCAACATTCATAATAGGCAATACCAAGCCTCAGCAGTTGGAGAGGTTAATGTGGTTGAAAAAATGAAAGCATGCAATGCAATAATTGGTGGAGAAGGAAATGGAGGAATAATCTATCCAGAATTGCATTATGGAAGAGATGCCTTAATTGGAGTAGCACTATTTTTAACGCAATTGGCTGAACGAAAAATATCTGCCAAAACTTTAAGAGATTCTTTTCCAAACTATTTTATATCAAAAAACAAAATGGAGTTAACTCCTGAAATAGATGTAGATGCTATTTTATCTACTCTGGAACAGAAATATAAAGATGAACAGATTACTACTATTGATGGGCTTAAAATTGATTTTGAAGATGGCTGGGTGCATCTTAGAAGATCCAATACTGAACCTATAATTCGTATTTATGCAGAGAGTGATACAGAGGAGAAAGCAGATGCTTTTGCGCAAAAGATGATTCAAGAGATTAAAGAATTACTATAAATGAAAAGAGTTTATTTAGATAATGCTGCAACTACCCCTATGGCGCCAGAGATTATTCAAATGATGAGTGAAATGATGAAAACTCATTTTGCAAACCCTTCCTCTGTTCATTCCTTTGGAAGAGAATCAAAAACAGTTGTTGAAAATGCTAGAAAAAGCATTGCTAATTTACTGAATACTTCCCCAGGATCAATCTTTTTTACTTCAGGAGGAACAGAAGCGGATAATATGGCAATTAAATGTGGAATAGATGATCATAAAATAACTCATGCCATCACTTCCAAACTTTCGCATCATGCAGTTTTATATCCATTGGAAGATTTAGAAGCTGAGGGAAGAATTAAACTTTCCTACATTGATATTGATGAAAGTGGAGTTGTGTCTCTTCCTCATTTAAAGGAACTATTAGCAAATAACCCAAGAACATTTGTGTCGATAATGCATGCTAATAATGAGATTGGAACTATACAAGATATAAAAGCTATTGGTGAGATCTGCAAGGAATATAATGCTATTTTCCATTCAGATACTGTTCAAACTATAGCGCATTTCCCTTTTGATATGAAGGAATTGAATGTTGATTTTATGGCGGCCTCTGCACATAAGTTTCATGGCCCAAAAGGAGTAGGATTTGTTTATATTTCGGAAAATATTCAGATAAAACCTTTACTCAGAGGAGGAGCACAAGAAAGAAATATGCGTGCTGGAACGGAGAATGTTTATGGTATTGCAGCCCTTGCTATGGCCATGGAGATGGCTTATGAGCACTTGGAGGAAGAAGTAAAATACATCAAAGGATTAAAATCCTACATGATTGAGAAATTTAAAACTGAGATGCAAGATGTTCAATTTTATGGAAAATGCACGGACATGGACAATAGTCTTTATACTGTGCTGAGTGTAAATTTTCCAGAAACAGATATTGCAGAGATGTTACTTTTCAATTTAGATATTCTAGGAGTTGCATGTAGTGGAGGAAGTGCTTGTGCCTCAGGGGGAAGCAAAAGTTCTCATGTTCTGAGTGGTATCAATCCAGAAAGCAAACGTCCGGGCATCCGTTTTTCTTTTAGTAAATATAATACAAAAGAAGATATTGACTTTGCAGTTGCAAAGTTAAAAGAGCTTTTTAATTAATCTCTTAGAAGAGAAATATAATAAAGCAAATAAGTTGCTGCTGCTATTGTGGCAACCACATAAGTGCTAGCAGCCCATTTTAGTGCATCCTCCGCCAATACAATTTCTTCTTCATTGGTAATGTTGGATGATTTTAACCAGACAAGGGCTCTTCTACTTGCATCAAATTCTACAGGAAGGGTAATTAAACTAAAAATTGTAATCATGGCTTGAAAAAAGATAATTGCCATAATTAGCTGATAAAAAGAAAAAATATGCAATATGCTTGCACCAAGAATTCCTAAAATAAAGATCA
>DASCPP010000090.1:0-2256 GCA_036012565.1 Flavobacteriales bacterium
CTTCTGACTTTTCCTACACCTTGTTTTTTCAACACGCCTTTCACAAAGCTTTGCATATCTTTTGCTGATTTAATAGTCTCTTGCTGAGTAAACTCACCTTCTACATAACAAAGTTTACAATAGCTTCCATTTTCAGTCCCATCTTGTTCTGTTCCTTTTTCAAACATTTCATGATCCTTAGGAAGCATACAACTTTGACAAAATTTTTCTAAGCTCATAATTTCTTGTTTTGCCAAATTTAGTAAAAAAATAATAAACAAAAAAAGCCCACCAAATTGGTGGACTTTCATCTAATAACTAGCAACTTATATGTGTATTACCTCATCATAAGCATCAGCAACTGCTTCCATAACAGCTTCACTCATTGTTGGATGCGGATGAATAGCTTTTAACACCTCTTGTCCTGTAGTCTCTAATTTACGAGCAACTACTGCCTCAGCAATCATTTCCGTAACATTACACCCTACCATATGACAACCTAACCACTCTCCATATTTAGCGTCAAAAATAACTTTTACAAAACCATCTTTATGTCCTGCAGTAGATGCTTTTCCTGATGCTGTAAAAGGAAATTTTCCAACTTTGATTTCATATCCAGCTTCTTTTGCAGCAGTTTCAGTCATACCAACTGATGCAATCTCCGGGCTAGCATAAGTACACCCTGGAATATTTCCGTAATCAATTGGCTCAGGGCTGTGTCCTGCAATTTTTTCTACACAAGTAATTCCCTCAGCAGAAGCAACATGAGCAAGAGCATGAGTTGGTAGTACATCACCAATTGCATAGTATCCATTTACATTTGTCTGGTAAAAGTCATCAACTAAAATCCTGCCTCTATCGGTTTTAATTCCTACTTCTTCCAGTCCTATATTCTCGATATTAGCTGTGATTCCAACAGCTGATAAAACTACATCACACTCAATTATTTCTTCTCCTTTTTTAGTTTTTACTAATACCTTACATCCCGTTCCAGAAGTATCTACTTTTTCTACAGTAGATTTTGTCATAATTTTTATTCCAGACTTTTTAAAAGATCTTTGCAATTGTTTAGAAACATCAACATCCTCAACCGGCACAATATTTTGCATAAATTCTACAATTGTGACATCAACACCCATTGCATTATAAAAATAAGCAAACTCCACTCCAATTGCACCCGATCCAACAATCACCATCTTTTTAGGAGCTTTTGGCAAAGTAAGAGCTTCTCTGTATCCAATAACCTTTTTGCCATCTTGTGGTAAATTAGGCAATTCTCTACTTCTGGCTCCAGTTGCAATAATAATATGTTTCGTAGAATAATCGGTAGACTTCCCATCTACAGTTACCGATACTTTATTTCCTTTCTTTATCTTTCCATATCCATTTATAACCTCAACTTTGTTCTTTTTTAAAAGGTAGGCAATTCCATTACTCATTCCATCCGCAACATCTCTACTTCTTTTAATAATATTTGAAAAATCTGCATTTACATCTTTTACTGTAATTCCAAAATCTTCAGCATGATTTATATACTCGAAAACCTGAGCGGATTTTAATAATGCTTTTGTGGGAATACATCCCCAATTTAAGCATATTCCTCCCAAATTTTCTTTTTCAACAACTGCTACTTTCAACCCTAATTGAGAAGCACGGATTGCTGTTACATATCCGCCAGGCCCACTACCTAAAATAATAACATCATAATTCATATTTCTATTCTTTTAAATTCTGATTTAGTACTGCAATATTAGTTAAAACATCTTTCACTGAAATATCATACATGCAACTTTTTTCTCTTTTACAAGAATTGCCAAAATAACAATCACAACCGCTTGTAGGCTCAATGATTATTCCTCTGCCATAAAGTTCAAATTCGTGTATATTAAAAATATTATGAAATAGCATTAATTGTTTTTTAAGAGCTAACGCAATGTGCATCATCATACTTACAGGGGTTACAATAATGTCTATGTTGTTTGTTATTGCAATAAACTCCTCTAGGCTAAAAGTTCCTAAATAAGTTGCATTCGTTTCTTTTTCATAATATTTATTCATTTCATCTTCATCAGGGCCTCCCATTAATAGGCAGAAATAACCTTGCTTTTCTAAATCTTTAATAAACTCCACCCAATATTCTGGGGGCCAAAGGCGTGTTTTCCATCTTAATCCGCAACCAGTATTTAATCCAATAATAGTTTTGTCTTCTGCTAATTTTTTAAACTTCTTTTCCCAATCATCACTCAAATTTTGATTAAGGTTTATCATATACTCCTC
>DASCPP010000091.1:0-15183 GCA_036012565.1 Flavobacteriales bacterium
TTACGCAACGTTTTCAAGTATTTATAACGCATTTTTACTGCTTTTGCCTGGTAAGAGGAAATGATAAACCCAACATAACCATCCAATATTCCTAATTGAATAAAATAATGTTTTATAAAGCGAAATATTGGTTTTATAAGTGTGTGGAAGATTGTGATATTTCCTGTTTTTTTATCATAATCTTTCGCTTGCCATTTTGCGTATTTTTGTAATTTCTTCAAATAATCCTTTTTACTTTTAAAAGTATTATGAGTGAGTTTGTTTTTCAAAATTCCAATTTTTCCCTCACTAACTATCTCAGCATGAACATGTTTTTCTTCATATTTACACTCATCTCGCTTGAAAAGGCGTATAACTCTATCTCCTCTCCAACCGCTAAAACAAACTCTTTTTCCCATAAAGTAATTTTCTCGCTTTATCCAAAAACCATCATAATTTATTTTTGATTCTAAAACCGACAATACTTCTTTTTTTAATTCTTCTTTTACTCTCTCATCTGCATCCAAAAGTAAAATCCACTGGTGCTTTGCTTGAGGAATTGACCAATTCTTTTGTGATGCAGAGTTTTCATATTCTCTTTGTAAGATAGTATCAGCAAGTGGAGTTGCTAATTCAATTGTTTTATCCGTACTGAAAGAATCTACAACCATAATTTCATCAGCAAAATCAACAGATTTTATTGCGTTAACAATGTTGTATTGTTCATTAAGAGTCGGTATGATAGCGGTAATTTTTTTCATTAAATAATATCTTGAATTAAGATGTTATTTGCACATTTAAAATGTTTTTCTGGACATTCTTTAAGCCCATGTAATCCACAAGGGCGACAATTTAGATTTTCTTTTGTTTCTACTACTTTAGAATTACTGGCTAATGGTCCGAAACCAAAATCAGGAATTGTAGAGCAAAATATTGTTGTAGTTGAGGCATTCATTGCGGAAGCTAAGTGCATTGGTGCTGAATCGTTTACGTAATTCATTTTTGCATTTTTTATAAGTGCTGCCGATTGCAAAAGACTTAATTTTCCGCATAGATTCATTATATTATTATGTTGACAATTCTTTATAATATTTTTACATTTCTCAAAATCTTTATTTCCTCCAATCAGATATATCTTTTTATTTATTTTATTTATCAGTTTTATCCATTTTTCAGCAGGAAATTGTTTGGTAAACCAAACCGAAATTGGTGCAATGCAAATATAAGGTTGAGATAGGTAATTATCAACTACTTTTAAATCCTCTTTTGATGGATAAAGTTTAGGATTTACTAATTTATTATCGGTTATTTTTTCTATCAGACTTAGGTTTCTTTCTGTCTCATGTACTCCGTTTTCAACCTTATGCTTTATACTATTTGTAAATAAGAAAGAAAACGGATTTTTATCAAAACCAATTGTTGTTTTCCCTTTTGAAAAGGTGGTAATAAAACCAGTTGAAAAGAATCTCTGTAAATTAATTACATAATCGTACTTTTCATTTCTTACTGATTGTAAGATTTTTATTAGATTTTTCTGCTTGTTTTTTTTCTTATCCCATATTAGAACTTTGGTAATATAAGGATGATTTTCTAAAAGCCCTTGATTGCCTTTTCTTAGTAAAAAATTAACTTTAGCATTAGGAAAAAATTTGTGAAGTTTTTCAATAATTGGGGTAGCTAAAATCACATCTCCAATAAAAGCGGTTTGTATAATTAGAATCTTCACTATTACTAAACAGCAACATTATAATCCCTAAGTGCATCATTTAAGGATGTTTTTTTATCCGTACTTTCTTTACGCTTACCAATGATAAGGACACAAGGTACACCATATTCGCCAGCAGGAAATTCTTTAGCAAAATTTCCTGGAATTACTACCGATCTGCTAGGAATAATTCCTTTGTGTTCTATCGGTCTATTATCACTTACATCAATTATTTTAGTAGAGGCAGTAAGTACTACATTAGCACCAAGAACAGCTTCTTTTTCAACTTTAACGCCTTCCACCACAACGGAGCGCGAACCAATAAAAGCGTCATCTTCAATAATAACGGGAGTAGCTTGTATAGGTTCTAAGACACCACCGATTCCAACACCACCTGATAGATGTACATTCTTTCCAATTTGAGCACAAGAACCAACAGTTGCCCAGGTATCTACCATAGTACCACTGTCGACATAAGCACCAATATTTACATAAGAGGGCATCATGATAACGCCAGGAGCTAAATAAGCACCATAGCGAGCAATTGCATGAGGTACAATACGAACACCAAGATCAGCATATCCGCTTTTAAGTTTCATTTTATCGTGAAATTCCAATGGGCCTAATTCAATTGTTTCCATTTTACGAATAGGAAAATAAAGAATAACAGCTTTTTTAACCCAATCGTTTACTTGCCATCCATTTTCTGTTGGCTGTGCAGTACGCAACCTTCCTTTATCTATTTCCTCAATTATTGTTCGAATACACTCCTTGGTGGCAGATTTTTTTAGTAAATCCCTATTTTTCCAAGCGGTTTCAATTATTTGTTTCCATTGTGAATTCATAATTGCAAAGATAAAAGTTTAATGTAACAATTTGAAGATATAGAATGCAATAATATAAAAGGAAGGTTTAAAAAAAGACATAAAAAAAGCGGAATAAATCCGCAAATTTCTGTCTTTTACGCTAATAAATTTAAAAAGTTTCAATTATTGATTCTTTTTTAAACATATAAGATATTGTTTTGAGAATTAATCTTTCTCTATGTAATTTTCTTAAATTTGCATTAAGCAAACTAATATGAAAAAACTAAGCTTACTTCTAACGACTCTTTCGGTTACTTTTTTTCTTTCTTTTTCTGAAGAAATTAAGCTGAATGAGGAGCATAATTATTTTGAAATCACCAATAAATCGCTGACTGAGTTTTCATTTGTAAATAATTTTTCAGGCTTAGATGCAAAACTAATTAAGACAAAAGAAGGTGACTTTATAAAACTTTTTGTGAGTGGATATGCTGCTAATTCTGATTACGGAAAAGCAGAATTACCAGAATTAAAAAAGATATTTCGTATTCCTTTTGGTGCACAGGTAGTACTTAAGATTGTAAATAAAGAGGAAGAGCTTATTTCTTTAGATGACTACAACATTACATTACCTCTTTTTCCTAATCAGCCATCTATATCAAAAGGAGATAATGCAGAACAAGTTCCTTTTGTTTACGATAGAGATTTTTATAAGATCAATCAATTTAACGAGAATCCAATTGTAAAAATTGATGTATTAGGAAAAATGAGAGGACAAGAAATGGCTCGATTAAATATTTCTCCTTTTAGTTACAATCCCGTTACAAATGAACTAAAGATTATTACAAAAATTGAAGCAAAAGTGGTATTTAAGAATGTTGATTTAGCAGAAGATCTGTCTATAAGAAAGAAATATTTTAATCCAAATTTTGAGCATCAATATAAACAATTTGCGAATTATTTACCCCTTCCCACTAAAGATGTAATCACCACTTACCCTGTAAAATATGTAATCATTTCCGATCCTATGTTTCAATCTATTTTGCAACCATTTGTAGAGTGGAAGGTAAAGAAAGGATTTGAAGTAATTGAAGGTTATACAAACGATCCTGTGGTTGGCAATACAACAACCTCAATAAGATCTTTTATTAAAACTATGTATGATAATGCAACAGTAAATGATCCAGCACCGACATATCTTTTAATTGTAGGAGATGAAGCGCAAGTTCCATCTTTCAATGGTAATTCTGGAACGCATATTTCTGATATGTATTATTGCGAAATGGATGGTGGAGGGGATTTTTACCCAGAGATGTATTATGGAAGGTTCTCAGCTACTATGCCTGAAGAATTAACTCCACAGATTTTAAAAACACTTGAGTATGAAAAATATACTATGCCGGATCCTTCTTATCTAGATGAAGTAGTTATGGTGGCAGGTGTTGATGCATCAATGGCACCAACCTATGGAAATGGACAAATTAATTATGGAACAGATCATTATTTCAATCTTGCTCATGGTTTGACCTCCTATACTTATTTATATGGTTCTGGGAGTCCTATTACATCTGATATGCCTGGAGCATCAGCAGCAATTATTGCAGATGTAAGTGGAGGAGTTGGTTTTGCTAATTATACTGCACATTGTGGTTCTTCTGGATGGTCCGATCCAAGTTTTTCAACTTCTGATGTTCCATCTTTACAAAATGCAAATGAGTATGGATTAATGATTGGTAATTGTTGTCAGTCTAATAAATTTGATGTGCCAGAATGTTTCGGAGAAGCACTTTTACGCGCCAATAGTAAAGGAGCGGTTGGTTACATTGGAGGAAGTAATAATACTTACTGGGATGAGGATTATTGGTGGGGAGTAGGGAATGGCACAACACCTCCTCCTACAAATCCTACATATACTCAAACGGGTTTGGGTGTATATGACTGTGCTTGGCATGAAAATGGCGAACTACAAGCCGATTGGTTTATTACGCAAGGGCAAATGTTACATTCGGGGAATTTGGCAGTTACTCAAGCTGGAGGTTCTGAAGAATACTATTGGGAGATCTACCATTTGATGGGTGATCCTTCTGTGATGCCTTATTTTGGAGTTCCAACCGTAATGAATGTTACCCATCAAACAGCTGTTCCTTTAGGAACATCAACGTTAAATGTAACCACAGAAGAACATGCCTATGTTGCAATTTCAATGAATGGCATCTTATTAGATGCACAACTTGTTGGATCAAGTGGAATTGTAACTTTAAGTTTTCCGCCCTTTACTAATTTAGGTATAGCTGATATTGTGGTTACTAAACAATTCCGTGAACCATATATTGGTTCAATTTCTGTTATTTCTTCTAATGCACCATTTGTGATTTGTTCTAATTATCTAATTGATGATAGTTTTGGAAATAATAATGGTCTTGTAGATTATGGAGAAGTTATTCATCTGGATGTAGACTTGCAAAATTTAGGTTCGATAAATGCTAATAATGTAAGCGTTAAACTTAGCACAAATGATCAGTATATAACTATTACCGATAGTTTGAATTTTACCTCTGGAGTAAACGCTAATCAAACTGCAAACATCATGAATGCTTTTACTTTTACTGTTGATAATTTAATTTCGGATCAGCATCAAGTACAATTTCAGCTAGATGTGTCGGATGCAATTGGGAACACATGGACTTCTTATATCCAACTTATATTAAATGCTCCACTTTTAGGACATGTGAGCTTTGCGATTGATGATGCTACAACAGGAAATGGGAATGGAAAGTTAGATGCTGGGGAAACTGTGGAATTGATTGTGGAAACAATAAACTCAGGTCATGCAGATGTTAGTAATCTGATTGCAAACTTATCTTGTTTAAGTAGTTTCGTAACTGTAACCTCTCCTGCAGTTAATATTAATAATCTAATTATTAACCAATCTTCAAATGCAGTGTTTACTATTAATATTGATCCGCTTACTCCTGTTGGGACATTGGCTAATTTTCCTTTTGATTTTGGAAACGGACCGTATACATATAACTTTACTTTCTCTGACGTGATTGGTATTATTGATGAAGATTATGAAATTGGGAATTTCACTAATTATGCATGGATCCAAGGTACTTTTCCCTGGAGTATCGATAGTGTATCTCCTTATGAGGGGGCTTATTGTAGTAGGTCTTTTGATGGTTTGCCAGATGGAGACGAATCTGAACTTTCCATAATTGTAGATGTTCTTACTGCTGGTGATATTTCCTTCTATTATTCTGTTTCATCAGAGGAAGATTACGATTATTTGAAATTTAAAATAAATGGTGCAAAAATAGCAGAATGGTCAGGCAATAAGCCATGGACTTTGGTTACTTATCCGGTAGGGGTAGGGCTAAATATTTTCAAATGGGAGTATGAAAAAGATGGAAATTGGTCAAGCGGACAGGATTGCGCTTGGATTGATTATATCGTTTTTCCGCCAATTGATTTGAATACTTTGTTGGTTGCTGAAAATTATGCAGATATAAAATTATTTCCAAATCCTACAATGGGAATATTTACTATCACTTTTAATAATAATCAAAACCACCAAATTAATATCTTGAATGTAAATGGGAAAGTGATAAAATCTGCTAAAGATATCAGTGCTAATGAATGGAATTTTGATATTTCTGAATTTAGTTCTGGAACTTATTTGATAAAAGTATTACCAGAAAATATTACTTACCAAATAATCAAACAATAGTGGCAAAAGCCATAGGAATTGATTACGGAAAAAAGAGAGTCGGAATTGCAATTTCCGACTCTTTACAAATAATTGCATCTGCATTTTGCACAATAAATACTCCTGATATTTTTATTTTTTTAGATGATCTATTAAAGAAAGAGGAAATAGATTGTTTCGTGGTGGGGGAGCCAAAAAACCTTGATGGAACCCCAACCGATAGCACAGCAATAACCGAAAAGTTTGTAGAGAAATTAGCTAAAAAACACCCTCAAACTTCTATTAAAAGAATAGACGAACGCTTTACTTCAAGAATTGCTAAACAAAGCATATTAGATGCCGGAATAAAAAAAATGAAAAGAAGGGATAAATTCCTTGTTGATAAAGTGAGTTCTGCTATTATTTTACAGAGCTATTTGGATACAAAATAGAATACAATTTTCATCCTGAACTCATGTGAAGGATCTCTCTTTTCCTTTTTGTAATTACGAATGAAGAAGCAATCTAAAAGAGATAGCCACTTCATTAGTTGCATAGTTTTTGATTTACTTTCAGTTTCCGGTAAATGGTGTCCTGAAAATTCCAACTGCAAGTTCTGTCTAAATGAGTAGAAATACTACAAGAATTGTTATGCATATTGCAATCATATGCTTTTATTTTACTTACTTTCCTGATAGTAAGCTCACAGATGAGCCCTATGTTTAGCAATAGGATACCCATTACTACAAAATCTAAGATTGTCCATGAAACTTCATCTGTGAGTTACTACTACTATTAAAATATTTTTTTGACTTTTATTTTTCATGATTATAATGATTTTGCTAAGGTAGCTACATTTTGTTCAAAAATCTGCTATGACATATTATTCTAAAGACTATTGTCTATCTACTGACTTCTGTCTTTTTACCTCAAATCAATTACCTCAACATCTGGATAGTTGGTAGTATTAAAGTAAAAAGGAGGGAGTTCTTGATTGGTTTTAAAACTTTTAATATTGTAGGTGTAAATTCCTCCATTTTTATCGTAAAGTGCTAAAATACTTATTTGGCTTTTTAGTGCGTTTATCG
Organism: Flavobacteriales bacterium; assembly: GCA_036012565.1. Lineage (GTDB taxonomy): Bacteria > Bacteroidota > Bacteroidia > Flavobacteriales > BACL11 > DUAL01. Next base: position 7,261 of record DASCPP010000091.1, read on the forward strand.
TTAATCGTATTTTCATAATTGGGCCACTTTCCTTTGGAAAAAGGTCAATGATATGCATTCGCGCTCCATTAACTGATTTTACCTCTACATAAGCGCTTCTATAGTCTTCATCATAAACGGTAAAAAGTTTGTTGGGGCTTATGTCATCTTCATCTTCCAAGTCATAATCCATAATTTGCACCTCATTCATTCCTTTCAAATAAATCCAATGCGTAGTGCCGTTATTTATTATGAGTTGCTGAGGCATATCAATCCTAAAGTTTTCACCTTTCAAATCTAATTTTCCTCTACTTTTCTCATTTATTCCAGCGCTTTTGTTAGTGAAAATGTGGTCAAATTCTATACTAATAGAACTATATATTTTTGTGGTTTCACTTAATTTTGCTAATATATCAGTAGCTAATTTATCTTGCCCTATTGCATTAGTTAAGATTATACAAATACTTAAAAATGAAGTAATTATCTTTCTCATCTTAATTGTATAATGTATTTAGTAATTCCTCCAAAGCCATTTCATCACGAACCAATACTTGCCTTGCTTTACTTCCTTCAAAAGGACCAACAATTCCGGCTGATTCCAGTTCATCTATTATTCTTCCTGCTCGGTTGTATCCAAGTTTTAATCTTCTTTGTATCATAGAGGTGGAGCCCTGTTGGTGCTTTACAACTACTCTTGCCGCATCATCAAACAAGGCATCTCTTTCATCTAAATTAATATCGCCATTAGCTGTTTTTGATTCTCCAACAAATTCTGGAAGCATATGCACCTCAGGGTAAGCCCTTTGCGCACCAATATAATCACAAATAGCATCTACTTCAGGAGTGTCAATAAAAGCGCATTGCAAACGTGATAAATCACTGCCAGTTGAAATTAGCATATCGCCCATTCCTATTAATTGTTCGGCTCCTTTACTATCCATGATTGTTCTGGAATCAGTGGATGAGGTTACCCTAAAAGCAACCCTTGCTGGGAAGTTGGCTTTTATAAGTCCTGTAATTACATTTACAGATGGTCTTTGTGTAGCTACAATCAAATGAATACCAATAGCACGAGCCAATTGTGCAAGGCGGGCAATAGGGGTTTCAATTTCTTTTCCTGCTGTCATTATTAAATCAGAAAACTCATCAATAATCAAAACTATGTATGGTAAAAATCTATGTCCATCATTTGGATTTAGCTTTCGTGCGATAAACTTTTTATTGTATTCCACAATATTTCTACAATGTGCTTGCTTGCACAAGTCGTATCTTTCATCCATCTCAATGCAAAGGGAATTTATGGTATTCACCACCTTTTTGGTATCGGTAATTATTGCATCTTCCGAATCAGGAAGTTTTGCCAAATAATGTCTTTCAATTTTATTAAAAAGTGATAGTTCTACTTTCTTTGGGTCAACCAATACAAACTTAATTTGTGATGGGTGCTTTATATACAATAAGGATGCCAAGACTACATTCAGTCCAACTGATTTCCCTTGCCCAGTTGCACCCGCCATAAGCAGGTGAGGCATTTTTGCTAAATCCACTACATAGGTTTCGTTAGATATGGTTTTCCCAAAAGCAATTGGTAATTCCATTTTACTATTCTGAAACTTTTCAGAGGATAGCACATCAAACATGGAGACTATATTCTTGTTTTTATTAGGCACTTCAATACCAATGGTTCCTCTTCCAGGAATTGGGGCTATAATTCTAATTCCTTCTGCTGCCAAGCTAAGGGCTATATCATCTTCTAGGTTTTTAATTTTCGAAATTCTAATTCCTGCTTCTGGCACAATTTCATAAAGAGTGATAGTTGGCCCAATGGTGGCTTTTATAGAGTCAATGCCTATGCTATAATTTCCAAGCGTTTCCACAATTCTTCCCTTATTTGCTTCCAACTCCTCTTTGTCTATTTTTATTTCACTTTCTCCATAGTCTTTCAGTAAACCAATTTCCGGCATCTTATATTCAGATAGTTCCAAAGTAGGATCGTAATCTCCCAATTCTTTCAATTTATCTTTTATTTCTTTCTCTGATAGGGTTTCTTCTTTTTCACACTCGGCTACTTCAATATCCAAATCATCAGTTTTCTTTTCTGGTTTTTTCTCAGTAATTAAGTCGGCTTCACTTGGGGTTTCTATCTCTTCCACAACTTTTACTTTTGGTGGAGTATCAATAATATTTTCCTCCTTTTTTTCTACTTTTTTTTCTTGCGCTTTTGGGGTTGGTTTTAGTTTTGAGAGAAAATCTTTCACAAATGTGAGATTTATTTTAATTGCTGGAAACCAAATTACAATAAGTGCAACAAAAAGTAATAACTTTGTACCTATTGCTCCTAACATTGCATTGAGCCATTCGTTACAAAAATGACCAACACTGCCACCTAAAATCGGATATTCTTCCTTTATAAAGAAATGCCCAAAAAATAATGAGAGCCAAATCATTGCTGTTAGCCCATGCTTTATTGATTTTCTAACAGGAAGTGTATTAATTTTTATCAGTTTTAATCCAATAATAAAAAGTAAGCAAACTACTATGAATGAAGAAATTCCAAATCCTTGAGAAATAAACCAATGAGAGATTAGGGCTCCTAAGTTTCCTAAACTGTTCTCCGCCAAAGCTTCAGAAGCAGTTATTATTTCACAAAGATTTTTTCCAGAAACGATACTATAATCTGCTTTCCAAGTAAAAAGAAAGGAAATAAAAGCAATTAGGAGATAAGCAGTAGCCAATAAAAAGAGGTACCCCACTTTTTTATGATTCTTTTCGTTTTTAAAAGGGGCAGTAATTTTAGAGAATCTGAAACTGCTTTTCTTTTTTGATTTTTTCAATCGTACATTCATAGAACTTCAAAAATACAAATACTGAGATGTATTGTACTGATAATACAACTATTATATGAGCAATAAATTGTTAATAATTATACCTTAATATCCTATTATGAATTTTAGTAAAAAGCAGAATTAAAAAATTAAATTTGCAAACAGAAATGATTCATCTGAAAATAAATAATGAAACGGCTTTTTTATCAATGGTAATTGTCGGAATAGTAAAGGATTTTGGTGGTGTGCCAACACTTTCCAAATGCATTGACCCTAAATCAAGAGCACATATATTGACAGGAACTTATCCTATTGAAGAAGATATTAGAAGAGAGATGGATGCATTTATTGCTGTTTTTGAAAAGTATGGTATTAAAGTATATAGACCAAAAAATATCAAAGGATTGAATCAGATTTTCATGCGTGATATTACTTTTGTGGTAGATGATAAATTGGTAATTTCAAATACTATTGAAGAGAGAAAAAAAGAAATTAATGCTGTGGCTGATGTGTTGTGTCAAATTCCTGAAAAGGATATTATAAAAATGCCACTGATTGCAAGGGTTGAAGGTGGTGATGTAATGCCATGGAATGACTATGTATTTGTTGGGTATTCTGAAAAAAAAGATTTTGAAAAATATACAGTTGCCAGAACCAACAAAGCAGGAGTTGAATTTTTAACTGAAACTTTTCCTACTAAAAAAGTAAAAGGTTTCGAACTCAATAAATCGGATGATGACCCAAGAGAAAATGCCTTGCACTTGGACTGTTGTTTTCAGCCGATAGGAAAAAATATCGCTATTATGTACAAGGATGGTTTTAAGCATTCAGCAGATGTTGAGTTTTTAGTGAATTATTTTGGTAATGAAAACATAATTAAAGTAAGCAAAGAAGAAATGTACAATATGAACTGTAATGTATTTTCAATTTCAGAAAGCGTTATTATTTCAGAAAAAGGATTTACAAGGTTAAATACAGAGCTAAGGAAAAGAGGATTTACAGTAGAGGAAGTTCCTTATGCTGAAATAGCAAAAATGGAAGGGCTTTTAAGATGTTCAACAATGCCGTTAATTAGAGGTTAGATTTGAGATAATAGATATTAGATAGATGAAACAGATTACAAATACAATAATGATGATAAAGCCAGTGGGTTTTAGGTACAATGAACAAACGGCTGTCAATAATTATTACCAAAAGGTATTGGCTAATTTAACTGCTGAGCAAACGCAAGAAAATGCCTTAAGTGAGTTCAATGCATTTGTAGATAAATTAAGAAATGCAGGAGTAAATGTTGTAGTGGTTGAGGATACAGAATATCCTGATACCCCTGATTCAATATTTCCTAACAATTGGGTTTCTTTTCATGAAAATGGAATTGTAGGGCTTTACCCTATGTATGCAGAAAACAGAAGGGATGAAAGACGAGAAGATATTTTTGATACTTTGGTGGATGAGCATGGTTTTTCTATTGAAGAAATAAAAGATTTTACAGAATCTGAGGAACATGATAAATTTTTGGAAGGAACAGGAAGTGTGGTGCTAGATAGAGAGAATAAGATTTGTTATGCGGCTATTTCTATCCGTACGGATGAGATTGCTGTGATGCAATTCTGTGGGGAGTTTGGTTACCGACCAGTTTGCTTTACCGCCAACCAGGATGTTGATGGGGAGCGTATGGCAATTTACCATACTAATGTTATGATGTGTGTAGAGGATACTTTTGCGGTTATCTGCTTGGATACCATTGATGATGAGATGGAAAGAAAAAATGTAGCAGAAAACTTGAAAGAAACAGCAAAGGAAATTATTGAAATAACAGAAGAACAGAACCAAAGGTTTGCAGGAAATATGTTGCAAGTAATGGGCGATAAACCTTACCTTGTGATGTCCAACTCGGCTTATAGTAGTTTAACGGATGAACAAAAAACGGTTATTGAAAAACATTGTTCTATTTTATACAGTTCACTAGATACTATTGAAGCCTGTGGTGGAGGAAGTGCAAGATGTATGATGGCAGAAATATTTTTACCAAAACAAAAATAATGATAGAAGAAATTTTAAAACTGGAAATAGAAAAATGTTTAGCGGAATCGTACTTGGCAACTGACCAGAGTATTCAATTTCAAAAAACCAGAAAGGATTTTGAGGGAGATATTACCTTGGTCGTATTTCCATTGTTGAGGGTTTCCAAAAAGGGGCCAGAACAAACTGCTGATGAGATAGGGAGTTATTTAAAAGAAAACGTTGCTGAGGTTATAAATTTCAATGTGGTAAAAGGTTTCTTAAATCTTGAGATTGCTAAAAGATTCTGGTTTAATCAGTTTTTTAATATTTACAATATTGCTGATTATGGTTTGGCAATAATTGATGATAATGCTCCTACTTATTTAGTGGAGTACTCATCACCTAATACCAATAAACCAATTCACTTGGGGCATTTACGAAATAATTTTTTGGGCTATTCTGTTGCTGAGATAATAAAGGCAAGTGGTAAGAACGTAAAGAAAGTACAGGTTATTAATGACAGAGGAATACATATTTGTAAATCTATGGTGGCTTGGCTGGAATTTGGAAATAATGAAACACCTGAATCTTCTGGAAAGAAAGGGGATCATTTGGTTGGAAAATATTATATAGAATTTGATAAGCACTACAAAAAAGAGATTGCCGATTTGGTTGATTCTGGAATAGAAATAAAGCAAGCTGAAAAAGAAGCTCCTATCCTGATAAAAGCAAAAGAGATGCTCTTAAAGTGGGAAGCAAAAGATGTTGAAGTAAGAGCACTCTGGAAAAAAATGAACAAATGGGTATTTGATGGGTTTGCTACTACTTATAAAAGATTAGGTGTAAACTTTGATAAAAATTATTATGAAAGTGATACTTATCTTTTAGGGAAGAAAGTTGTAAAGATTGGTCTTGAAAAAGGAGTTTTTTATAAAAAAGAAGACGGTTCGGTATGGATAGATTTATCAGATGAAGGATTAGATGAGAAAATTATTTTGCGTTCGGATGGTACCGCTGTTTATATGACACAAGATATTGGTACAGCTATACAAAGATATGAGGATTTTGGTTTTTCTCATATGGCATATATAGTTGCTAATGAGCAAGATTATCATTTTAAGGTATTGTTCTTAATATTAGATAAGTTGGGATATGAGTGGGCAAAAACCTGTTATCACTTATCCTATGGGATGGTAGATTTACCTTCTGGAAGAATGAAATCTCGTGAAGGGACTGTAGTAGATGCAGATGATTTTATACAAGAAATGGTTGATACAGCCAAAAGCATAGCAAAGGAATTAGGAAAATTAGAGGGAACGACAGAGAAAGAGGCAAATGATTTGTATGAAATTATTGGCTTAGGAGCATTAAAATATTTTTTACTTAAAGTTGATCCTAAAAAACGTATGCTTTTTGACCCTAAAGAATCCATAGATTTTAATGGAAATACAGGACCATTTATCCAATACGCTTACGCTAGAATTCAATCTTTAAAAAGAAAGCATAAGGCTAAGGTGACAATACCAAAATCAGTTGATATAACAGATAAAGAACAAGAAATTATAAAGTTGTTAATGGAATTTCCATCCACTATACAAGAAGCAGCAGCTAATTATAGCCCTGCACTTGTTGCCAATTATGTTTATGACTTGGTGAAGGAGTACAATACTTACTACCAAAGCACTTCTATACTTACAGCTGAGAGTAATGATCTAATTAATTTTCGATTAGGACTATCAGTTAAGGTTGGGGACGTAATAAAAGTAGCTATGGGATTGTTAGGAGTTGGTGTCCCTGATAGGATGTGAGGAAAGTGATTATTTTAAGATCTAATTTTTAATGTTTTTTTCATACAATTTTATCCAATGAGAAACTTACTTTATTTGTTTTGTCTAATTCTTTCATCTTGTTTATCAGATGATAATTTAATTTTAGTTAAGAATTCTGGTACTGCACAAGGAAGTTTTTATCACATCCAGTATTTATCAGATGGTGGTGTGAATTACAAATCTCAGACAGATAGTATTTTCAGAGAAATAGATAGTTCTCTCTCTATTTACAAGGAATATTCACTTATTAGCAAGTTGAATAATGGGCAGAATTTGAAAACCGATTTACTTTTTAATGAGGTGTTTTTAGCGGCAGAAAAAGTGTACTTAGAGAGTGAAGGACATTTTGATTGTTCGATTTCTCCACTTGTGAAAGCCTGGGGTTTTTATAAAGATACATTGGGCGATTCCATTGTTATTGATTCAGTAAAGTTTCGTAATATTTTACCTTTTATTGGCTTTGATAAAATTAAGTTGATAAAAGATTCTCTAATTCTACCAAAAGGGATGAGGTTGGACTTCAATGCCATTGCTCAAGGATATACAGTAGATGTGATAGCACAATTTTTGCAAGAAAAAGGGAATAGTAATTATTTGATTGAAGTAGGTGGCGAGCTTTTGGCGAAAGGTAAAAATGCAGACGGAAACACTTGGAGAGTGGGGGTGGATAAGCCATCAGAAAATATAGATAAAAATGAACGTTTTCAGTTTATCTTGAATTTAGAGAATAAGGCATTAGCAACTTCTGGGAATTACCGTAGATTTTATGAAAAGGATGGGTTTAAATATGCACACACAATCAATCCTTTTAGCGGATTTCCAGCACAAAATAAGTTGCTGAGTGTTACGGTTATTCATGAAAGTTGCATGTTGGCTGATGCTTATGCTACTGCATTTATGGTAATGGGCACAAAGAAAAGTAAGCGATTTGTAAAATCTCATCCTGAAGTTGAAACCTACCTTGTTTACACTAATAAAAATGGAGAGTGGAATACTTTTATTAGTCCAGGAATGAAAAATAGGATTATAAATTAATCTTCCGATTTGCAAGCCTCATCAGGCATTGCTCCACAAAGACCACATGGCTCTCCTTCTTTGTTTGTTATTGAGTTTTGACTTGCACAAGTTCCAGCAAATTTTCCATTTTTCTTAATTAATATTTTAATAGCAATTCCAGCAAAAGCCAGTGTAATCATCCCTATTGTTATCAAAAATATCTTCATAATTGCAAAACTACATAAAAAAAAGGGCTACTCATAAGGTAGCCCTTTAAATTACCTTTAGTA
>DASCPP010000092.1:0-3793 GCA_036012565.1 Flavobacteriales bacterium
TTTTTTGCTTGTTTTATGTTATTGTTTATCTCTACTGGAATAGGAAATGGATCAACTTTTAGAAGTATCCCTTATATTTTCAGTAAAGAGAAAACAGGCCCTGTTTTAGGGTGGACTTCAGCAATTGCAGCTTATGGAGCTTTTATTATCCCAAAAGTATTTGGTCAGCAAATAAAAGCTGGTACTGCTGAGTATGCATTATACGGATTTGCTGCTTACTATGTCATCTGTCTTCTGCTTAACTGGTGGTACTATCAAGGACCTAAAAGAGAATTTGATAACCCTTAAAATATATAAAAATGATAAATATAAGAATAATAGATAAAGATTCGAAAAAAAGAATTTCATCTGCAGATAAAAATCTGAAAAGAAAAATAGCTCAGGACGATCCTATAAAAAGAGAAGTAACTAAGGAACCAGGAATGGATGAGGGAGATTCTCCTATGGATCCCCCTGAAGCATATTCTAAAAAACAAGAGGTAATTACCTATGAACAAATGCCTGATGTTATAAAAAAGTTGATGTTAGAACATAAAGTGGCGATTAAAAAATTAAATAAGTTTGAACAATCTCTTCAGGAATTTAAGGAGAATAAATGGAAAATAAATAAAAAAATAAATGATACTTTTTCTGAGTTTTTTCAATTTTTTGATGGAGAATTACTATTGCATAACAGAAAAGAAGAAAAAGTGTTGTTTCCTTTATTAGAACAAAGATTTAGAGAGAGTGGGGAGCATGATACAGCTACTTTCTCACAAACTCCAATTGATATTTTTGAAGACGATCATTATCAATTCATTCAATTAGGAACACTTGCTTTTAATATGATTGGTATTTCATCAAGATTACCTGATGAAGATTCAAAAAATATTGTGAGTGATATGGCATATCAAAATAGTTTGGAGTTAATTGAAATGTTGAGACTACATATTTACAGAGAGGATGAAACTCTTTTTCAATTAGCACATCAATTAATTACCTCTGAGGAATTTGACGAAATGAACATTTTAATTGATCAAGTAAAATAATGGAAAGCAAAAACATTATAAAAGATACTTTTGGCAGGAAACACGATTATTTGCGTATATCTATGACCGATAAATGTAATTTTAGGTGTTTTTACTGTATGCCGGATGAGAAAATAAATTTCTATCCAAACAGTAAATTAATGTCTGCTGATGAATTACTAAATATTGCAAAAATATTTGTTTCGTTAGGAGTTAAAAAAATAAGGTTAACTGGGGGAGAGCCTTTAATTAGAAAGGATGCTAGAGAAATAATTGCCCGTTTATCTAATTTACCAATTGAGCTTGCAATTACTTCTAACGGATATCTGATAGATGAGTATTTGGACTTGTTTCATGAGGTAGGATTGAAGTCCGTTAACATTAGCTTAGACACCTTAGATGCTGAAAAATTTCATGCAATTACAAAAAGAAATTACCTTAAAAAAGTGCTTTCAAACATTAAACTATTTATTGATAATGGTTTTCATGTAAAAATAAATATGGTTGCTTTAAAAGGAGTAAATTTACACGAAATAAAAGATTTTGTTCAGTGGACTAAAAACGAAAGAATACATGTTAGATTTATAGAATTTATGCCATTCAATGGTAATTCCTGGGATTTTTCTAAAATTGTCAGTTATAAAGAAGTTTTAAATATTGTAGAGGAGAATTTTGAATTTGACAGAATACAAGACGCAAAAAATGATACTGCAAAAAATTACAGATTAAAAGATGGTAAAGGAACTTTTGCAGTAATTAGTTCAATTACTGATTCTTTTTGTAGCACTTGCAACAGGATAAGATTAACTGCTGATGGAAAAATAAAAAATTGTTTATTTTCTAATGCAGAATTAGATCTTTTAACTTCATATAGGAAAGGTGATGATATTGAAGAGTTAATATTTAAAAACATAGAATCTAAATTTGCAGAAAGAGGAGGTTTTTCTGATTTTAAAGAATTAAAAGAAGAGAAAGATTTTGGAAAAGGAAGGTGTATGTTTGCAATAGGGGGATAATTAAATAAATAAAAAATGAAAGATAAAACAGTAGCCCAAATTGTAGCCTCAGATATGAGAACTGCAACAATATTTAAGAAATACGGAATTGATTTCTGTTGTGGAGGTGGCAAACCAGTTTCTGAAGCATGTATTGGTACAGAAGTAAAGGCAGAAACTATTTTCAATGAGATTGAAATGTTAGATGCTGAAAAAGCTGAAAAAAATTTTGATAATATGGAGTTAGATGTTTTGTCTAATCATATTTTGGAAACTCATCATGTTTATGTAAAAGAATCACTTCCAATTATTTCAGAGTTTGCTAATAAGGTCGCTAAAGTTCATGGGGCTTCAAATCCTGAAAATATAGAAATTGCAAAGTTGTTTCATGAAGTGACTATGGAACTGCAGCAACACCTTATGAAAGAAGAAGGTATTTTATTTCCTCACATCATAAATTTGGCAATTGCTCACAGAAATAATGAAACAATCTCTGTTCCCTTTGGTTCAGTACAAAATCCAATCAGGATGATGGAACACGAACATGATATTGCCGGAGATGTTTTTAAGAAAATTGAAAAATTAAGCAATAATTTTACTCCACCTGCTCACGCTTGTAATACTTATAAGGCACTTTATCATCATTTAAAAGAGTTTCAAGATGATTTACACATTCATATTCATTTGGAGAATAATATTTTATTCCCAAAAGCAATTGAATTAGAGAAAGAATAATTAATAAATAACAAAAAGATAAATTTTGAAGAGTTCACTTTTAGTGGACTTTTCTTATGCAATAAAGTCAAAAAAGGTTATTAATAACTTAATACTTGCTATAAATAAAACAATGGCTAGTAAATATTGCACTCTTTTGCTGCTTATTTTTTTGCTACCAAAATAACTTCCGGCAAATCCACCTATAATTGCAATAATTATCCAAATCCAAATATCATCAATAGGTTTGTAGTTTCCTGAACTTATTATTCCGCTAAGTCCACTAACAGAATTTACCAAAATAAAAAGTGCAGAAATTGCTGCTGCCTGTTTCATTTTAGCCCATCTGAAAATAAGTAGAACCGGACTAAGGATAATTCCTCCTCCAATCCCAATTAATCCTGAAATAAAACCAAGAATTCCTCCGAAAATGATTCCTAGTCCAAATGGCAACTTTATCAATCCTTCTCTTTCTTTACCAATTATTCCCAACATTTTTAGCGTTGCAAAGACTAAGAAAATCCCAAGGATTCCTTTGTAAATATCTTCTTCTACATTAATTACTCCTCCTAGATATGCTAAAGGAATTGAACCTAAAGCAAAGGGGAGAAAAAGTTTCCATTTAAAATATCCTGATTTTTGATAGTGATAGAAAGAAATTCCTGCAACAAATATATTTAGAGTAAGTGCAGTTGATTTCATCAAAATAGCTTCTACTGCAAAAAGCGCCATTACTGCATGATAACCACTAGCTCCTCCATGTCCAACAGAAGCATATAAAAATGCTATTATTAAAATACAGATGAGGACATACTCCATCTTTAGTCGTGTCTTCTACCTTTAATTACTTTGTAAATATGTAAAATGTAAGGGAAAAGCGCATCCATGCTTTCTGAAGCTCCTTTTGTAGAGCCAGGAAGAGCTAAAACTAATGTATCATTTATAAGTCCCGCAATTCCTCTTGATAGCATAGAATATGGAGTTCGTTCTTGCCCGTAACTTCTGGCTGCTTCCATTATTCCAGGGATTTCAACATCTAACATAGGAAGCAAACTTTCAGGAGTTATATCTCTTGGA
>DASCPP010000093.1:0-9292 GCA_036012565.1 Flavobacteriales bacterium
AGCTCCACTACCATAGTCAAGAGCTTGACGACCAACAGCTACACTAGCATAACCCATAAGGTCAGTAGTAGCATAAGCTTCATTCCAACTCATTGAAGATCCATCAGTACCAAGGTCATAGTTATGATTACCACTAACATTGATACCCCAGCCATTTCCTCCCCAGCTTACGCCAAGAGATGTTCTTTGATCAGTTGTAAACTGATCGTTATCACCACCCATGTCAACCCTAGTTCTAGAGTCAGCATCCCAACTTTGGGCAGTAGCGATAACTGTTGCAAATCCTAACGCAAGCGTTAAGATGTTTCGTAAATTCTTTTTCATAATTAATTATTTATTTGGTTAATACGGGGCAAAGATAAGCTTATCAAATAGTATGGACAACAAAAGGCACTACCTTTTTTAACATTTAATTGTTCAAATAAACGATAACACACAGAAAATCAAGTAGTTATACTGTGTATTTTTTAGCTATTTTTAGACTAAAAAAAGGGGAAAAATGAGTTTTTTTCTGTTATCCCTTAAAGGTAAGCCATTTCCATAACTCTTTATATGATGCCTTTTTACCATACATCAGTATTCCTGTTCTGTAAATTTTAGCTGCCAAAGAGGTAGTTGCCAGGAACCCTACAACTAATAAAGCCATAGAGAGAATCAGTTCCGCATTACTTACCCCAAATGGCAAACGAACCATCATTATTATAGGAGAAGTGAAAGGGATAAGAGAAAGCCAATAAGCCAATACACCATCCGGATTATTCATAACGGGCTGCATTAATATAAATGATAAAATAAGCGGTATGGTTATTGGTAAAATGAATTGTTGTGTGTCAGCCTCCGCATCCACTGCTGAGCCAACAGCTGCAAAAAGGGCACTGTAAAGCAAATATCCTCCCAGAAAGTAAAAAACAAAGGAGATAAGAAGTTGGGCAATGTTTATACCAGCCAAGGATTTTAAAAGTTCAGATACAATAACAGATTGTTCTTGTCCCATTTCTGAATTTTCAGCAGCAATAGCACTCATGTCAAAAAATAAAACTTCAGCAAAAGAAGAGATAATAATGGTAAGAATAATCCAAAGCATAAATTGGGTAAGGCCTACTAGTGCAACTCCCAAAATTTTTCCCATCATCAATTGAAATGGTTTTACAGAGGAAATAATTACCTCCACAATTCTACTTGTTTTTTCTTCAATCACTCCACGCATTACCATGGTTCCATACATGAAAATAAACATATAAATAAGGATGCCACACATAAAGCCAATACCGAAACTTACTTCTGCATTTCCAGTAGTTTCCCCTTCCTCTCCAATGATAATTGTTTTCACCTCTATTTGGGTAGTAACGCCTTCCAATATTTGCAAATCTATTCCTGCCAATTTCAATTCTTCCCTTTGCAGTATATCTGATAATTTTCCCTCAATCTCACTTTGCACACTTAAACTTACTTGCTGATTGGAATAAAGTGCAAAATTCTCAGCATCCTTAATGTCAAGAAGTGCATAATACGAGCTTGCCGAAAAATCCTCTTTAATAATATTTACTTCCTCAAATGGAATTTTTACAAAATGTAAATTGTCAGTATCCTCTAATTTGGAAGAGAAAAAAGTGTTTTCCTCATACAAAGCAATGATTCTTTCATCATGCCCTTGCATAGCCAAGTAAGTTGGTAAAATGATAATTCCAGCTATAAGAAGTGGACCTAAAATCGTCATTATGATAAATGATCTTTTTCTGACTCTTACCAGATATTCTCTTTTTATGATGAGCCAGATTTTATTCATCCTTCACTGCTTTTATAAAAATATCTTCCATGGTCGGTATTTTCTCCTGAAATGAGAGTATTTCACCTTTTTCTATAAGTGCATTTAGCAACTGATTAGAGGTAGCATTTTCGCTAATCTGAATTTGGTAGTTATTATCTGTATTACTAATAATTTGAAATTGCTCAGGCAAAGTAAGATTTTCCGTATTTAGCTTAACTGAAAAGATATTATTTCTAAAATTGTTTTTTATTTTTTTAATCGCTCCTTCCAAAATTGTTTCTCCATTATTGATAAGGGCTATATTGTCGCAAATTTCTTCCACTGATTCCATGCGGTGAGTAGAAAAAATAATAGTTGTCCCTCCCTTTTTTAATTCGAGAATTTCATCTCTTATTATGGCAGCATTTATGGGGTCAAAACCAGAAAATGGTTCATCAAAAATAAGGAGTTTTGGCTGGTGTATTACTGTTGCTACAAACTGAATTTTTTGTGCCATTCCTTTGCTGAGCTCTTCCACTTTTTTGTTCCACCAATGCAAAATGTCTAATTTTTTGAACCAAAATTTAAGTTTTTCGAGTGCCTCATTATGCGGCATTCCTTTAAGCTTAGCTAGATAAAGCGTTTGTTCACCTACTTTCATTTTTTTGTAGAGTCCTCTTTCTTCTGGCAGATAACCAATTTGTGCAATGTCAGCCCTTTTAAGAGGCTTGCTATCAAAAATTAGTGTGCCACTATCTGGTGCAATTATCTGATTTATAATACGCATTAGGGTTGTTTTTCCTGCGCCATTTGGTCCTAAAAGACCGAAAATACTACCTTTTGGAATTTCTAAATTTACTTGATTAAGGGCTGTATAATCTCCATATTGTTTTACTATATCTTTCGCTATGAAAATGTTCTTTTGCATGCTAGCCAAACATTTCTCTTACTCTATCAAAAAAGGATTTGTCTTTTGCAGTAGGTTTTGGTGTGAAATTTTCGCTATCACAGCATTTTTCAAAGAATTTCTTTTCCTCTTTACTTAAATTCTGAGGTGTCCACACATTTATGTGAACGAGTAAATCTCCTTTTCCATAAGCATTTACAGAGGGCAACCCTTTACCTTTTAGGCGTAATATTCTGCCAGATTGTATTCCACTTTCTAGTTTTACTTTGGCTTTTCCACTTATTGTAGGAATTTCAGCAGAGGTGCCAAGAGCTGCATCCGCAAAACTGATGTAATGCTCGTAATGCAGGTTTTGCCCATCCCGAATAAGTTTTTCATGTTTTTCAATAGAGACTAAAACAATTAAATCCCCATTTATTCCATCAAAAGGAGCTGCATTTCCTTTACCACCCACTTTTAGTTGCATATCATCTTCTACTCCTGGTGGAATAGTAATTTTTACGGTTTTTTCCTTTTTCAGCATGCCGTTAGCATCAGTTCCAGAAGGCCGATTATCAATACTTTTACCGTTTCCTTTGCAAACAGGGCAAGGGCTTGAGGCTTGCATTTGCCCCAAAATGGTATTACTGATTCTTGTAACCTGTCCTGAACCATGGCAAGTTCCACATGTTTTGTAGGTTACACCATCTGCATTTACCAATCGGCTAACCTTTATTTTTTTTTCTACTCCTTCTGAAACTTCTTGTAGGCTTAATGTTAATCGGATTCTAAGATTTGTTCCTTTTATTACTCTTTGCCTGCCTCTTGTTCCACCACCAAAAAAACTTTCAAAAGGATGGGCACCCCCAAAAATATCTCCAAACTGAGAAAAAATATCGTCCATGTCCATGCTACCACCAAATCCACCACCGGCAGTACCTTTCATTCCTGCATGGCCGAATTGGTCATATCTTTGTTTCTTTTCGGCATTGCTTAGTACCTCATAAGCCTCTGCGGCTTCCTTAAATTTCTCTTCTGCTTGCTTGTCGTTAGGGTTTTTGTCTGGATGATATTTAAGCGCTAATTTTCGATATGCTTTTTTTATCTCTTTGGAATCCGCATTTTTACCAACTCCCAAAACTTCATAATAATCTCTTTTTGCCATTTTCTTATTCTTAATTAGCAACCACTACTTTGGCATGTCGGATTACCTTTCCTCCTAATAGATATCCTTTTTCTACCATATCAATAATTTTATTTTTTTGTTTCTTTTTTCCTACCGCAACCATACTGATTGCTTCATGAAATTCGGTATCCAAGGATTTTCCAATAGGGCAATCAATTTCTTCTAGTCCTTTGGTCTCTAATGAAGATTTTAATTTATTGTAAACAAGTACTACTCCATGTTTCTCATCATATTCATTAGCCTGAATAGCTCTTTCTAAATCGTCAAGAATTGGCAGTAAAATAGTCATTATGTCCTGCCCGGCAGTTGCGAAAAGCTCTATCCTTTCTTTTGCATTTCTCTTTCTGAAATTGTCAAATTCGGCAATCAGCCGCAAATTTTTATCTTTTTCAATAGCTAAAAATTCTTCAACAGTTAACTGTTTTTCTTCCTGTTTTTCTATTTTTTCAGATTCTTGCTTTATACTATCTTTTGCTTTCTTTTTCTTGCTCATGTTTATATTTTTTCTTTTGGTAAAGAGTTAGTTGCAATTACTTTGCCAATGCTTTCATTTAGACAATTTGTCAGTAAAGATTATTTGATTAATTCAGCTGCTAAAAATTTGTGCAATGCCTGACCTTTCAAATTTTTGGCAACAATAATACCTTTTCCATCAATCAGCACATTACTCGGAATAGAACGAATGCCATATTTTTGTGAACCTGCAGATTGCCAGCCACCCAAATCAGAGACATGATATTCCCAGAAAAGCTGATCTTGATTAATGGCTTTTACCCATGCTTTTTGTTTGGAATCAAGCGATAAACTATAAATCTCAAATCCTTTTCCGTGCTTGAAATTTTTCTTAGTATATTTTTGATAGGCACTTACCAGATTTGGATTTTCTTTTCTACACGGTCCGCACCAACTTGCCCAAAAATCAATCAGCACCAATTTACCTTTCAAGCTAGATAATTTCAAGGTTTTTCCATTTGGGTTTTTGTATGCCAATGCCGGCGCTTTATCTCCAATATTTAATCCTATTTCTTGTGAGAAAGATGATGTAGCAATGAAGCAATTTAGTAGTGTAATAATGAATAGTTTTTTCATGAGATTGTTTGTGGTTAATTAGTTTGTGGAAAAATTAGCACATTATCAAATTAATCTAACCTAGTAATTTGTGCGCCAATGGCATTTAATCTGGCATCAATATTTTGATAGCCTCTATCAATTTGCTCTACATTATGGATAGTGCTTTCTCCATCAGCTGCAAGGGCAGCCAATAAAAGTGAAACTCCAGCTCGAATATCCGGAGAAGTCATAGTTGTAGCTTTGAATTTGAATTTATGGTCTAAGCCAATTACTGTTGCTCTGTGCGGATCGCAAAGGATAATTTGAGCCCCCATATCAATGAGTTTATCTACAAAGAAAAGGCGTGATTCAAACATTTTCTGATGGATAAGGACACTTCCTTTTGCTTGTGAAGCTACAACTAAAACTATTGAAAGCAAATCAGGAGTAAATCCTGGCCATGGTGCGTCAGAAATAGTCAAAATAGAACCATCAATAAAAGATTGGATTTCGTAACTTTCTTGAGATGGAATATAAATATCATCCCCTTTACGTTCTATTTTTATCCCAAGTTTTGAAAATACAGAAGGAATAACTCCAAGCTCATCATAAGCTACATTCTTAATTGTAATCTCCGATTTTGTGATTGCAGCAAGCCCAATAAATGAACCAATCTCAATCATATCAGGAAGAATTCTGTGTGTGCAACCACCAAGACATTCAACACCTTCAATAGTTATTAGATTTGATCCAACCCCTGTAATATTAGCACCCATTGAATTGAGCATCTTACATAATTGTTGTAAGTAGGGCTCGCAAGCAGCATTATAGATTGTAGTTGTTCCTTTTGCCATTGCAGCTGTCATGATGATATTAGCAGTACCAGTAACAGACGCTTCATCTAACAGCATATTAGCCCCTTTTAACTCATCAGCACTAACTCGGTAATATTCTTCTTTACTATCATAAACAAATTTTGCACCTAAGTTCTCGAAACCAATAAAATGAGTGTCTAATCTTCTCCTTCCAATTTTATCTCCTCCAGGCCTAGGTATAAATCCTTTTCCGTAACGAACTAATAATGGCCCAACAATCATAATAGAGCCTCTTATTCGGCTACTTTTTGTTTTGTAATCATCAGAAGATAAATAGTCGACATTTACATTGTCGGCTTTAAAGCTATAAGTTTTCTCATCAATCTGATTTACAGTTACATTTAGATCACGCAAAAGGTCAATAAGAATATTTACATCACGAATTTTTGGCACATTCTCCATAATAACTTCTTCAGGAGTAAGCAGTACTGCACAAAGCACTTGCAGGGCTTCATTTTTTGCGCCTTGTGGATGTAAGTCACCTTTTAATTTTAACCCTCCCTTTACCTTAAATGTAGCCATTTATCTTCTTTTCGGACCTCTGTGTTTGTAGTTTTTCCCTTTCTTTTTAAGCTTTTTGTAAGTTCTTGGTTTCTGGATATCCTTATCATCAATCAACTTAAAATCAGTATGTGTTTTTACTTTACCTTCTGATAACTGATTAAGATGTTTTAATATTGTATCATCATCCACAAATGCTTTGTTCCAGCAGATGTAATCCTTTTTCATATGATTAGCAATCATCCCAGCCATGGTTTCTTTCAACTCTCCATCTTCCATTTGCATAGCATAAGCCACCATCTTTTCAATATTCACGCCATAAAAGGGAAAACGGATTTTTTGTTTCGGATAAGACATTTTTTCCGGTCTTGCTGCTAATTTCTCTCTTTCCGGTTTTGGGTATGGTGATGGCACATCTATCTTAAAATCCGACATAATAAAAAGATGGTCCCAAAGTTTGTGGGTAAAATCTTTGATGTCTCTTAGATGCGTATTTCTTTGTCCCATAAAAGCTATAATGGCATTCACGCATTTTTGTTGTTTCGTCTTATCTTTCAGATTTGTAGCGTGTGCAATCATTTTTTGCACATGTCTTCCGTATTCTGGTATAATAAGATGCTCTCTTTCTGTATTGTATTCCATCTAAATAATTTGTGCAGCAAAAGTAGTAAATTAGATTAAAGATAAGAGTATTTAGAGGTTAGAATTTAGAGGAAATAAAAACGGCTTACAAATTATTCAATTAGCATTTTCTTCTCAATAGTTCCGTCTTCATAAATATAGAATAAGATTCTATTCTTTTCAAATGGATTTTTCACTTCCCTACCTAATATATCTACAGCTCTTTTTAGACTTCTTTTTGAAATAATTAGTTCATTTATAGTTGTATTTCCGCCTCCACAAAGGTTATGATTTAATAAATTTTGTCTTGATTGGTTGATTGCAGCAATCATTCTAGTTTTTTGTCCCTCGGTAAACATATTCATACAGGCATCATTAGTATAATCCATATAATTCATAAACATATCGCCATCAGTATTTGTGGTTCCGCAAGAATTTGCATTATGGGGAAAAGCAGGACAGCCATAATTTTCCTCTTCTTGAGTAGGAGTGTCACCCACATTATCGTTCCCACAACTTCCCCATCCACTTCCCCAAAGATGTTCTAGATTGAGCCAATGTCCTACTTCATGAGTTGTAGTTCTACCTTTGTTATAAGGTGACTGCACAGTACCTTGAGTTCCAAAATAATTATAACCAATTACCACTCCATCATCTGAACCAATATTCCCAAAAGGAGGTGTTGCATAACCTAATATACTTCCAGATAAATTACAAATCCAAATATTCAAATAATCATTATTCGGCCAGGCATCTTTTCCCCCGTTTGCTGTTGATTTTACATCATTACTTTGCATAGAGAAAGAAGAAGTTGTCGTTTGTGTTCTGGTAATTCCATTAGTGCTATTTCCACTTGGGTCAGTAGTTGCTAGACAGAACTCAATCTCGCAATCTGCCGCAATACTTTGCCAGACGCTTGGTGTCATTATTACATCAATATTTGTTCTTCTGTAATCTTTATTCAATACATCAATTTGTGATTGCACTTGTGCATCTGTTATGTTTTGTTGAGTGGAGGAATAAACTATATGCACTATAACCGGAATAGTAATGATTGTTTTTTGTTGATAATCAGGATTTTCCTTTATCCACTTTTGAATATTTTTCTCTAATCTTGCTCTTTTAGTTACAATTTCAGGATTACTGTTTTCAAGCATATGCAAATACTGAGTTGTTCCACATCTCTCTTGTGCAAATATTGTTAAAGTAGAAAGTAAAATAATGAGGATAAATAGTCGTTTCATTTGTGGTTAAATTTTCCACAAAATTACTCAAAGAGTTTATATTAATTGCACAAACAAAAAATAAATCTTATTTACTCAAAAAACTCTTACTTTCTTTTTGTTAGAATGGATTAGTTTTTATAAATTTGCAGCCCATTTTGAAAATAAAAAAACAATGTACGCAATAGTTGAAATAGCAGGACAACAATTTAAGGTAGAGAAAGACCAACAGATTTTTGTTCACCGATTGGATTCCAAGGAAGGGAAAAAAGTAACATTTGACAATGTTCTTTTAATAGAAACCGGTGGAAAAGTGAAAGTTGGGGCCCCTAATGTAAGTGGTGCAAAAGTAACGGCAAAGGTTTTAGAGCACCTCAAAGGTGATAAAGTAATTGTCTTTAAAAAGAAAAGAAGAAAAGGATACCGAGTAAAAAATGGTCACCGACAATATCTTACCAAAATTGAAATACAAAAGATAGACGAAAAAGCAATTGTAAAAAAAGCAGTGAAAAAGAAAGAAGCAAAGCCAAAAGCTAAAAAAGCTACCGCAAAGAAAACTACTGCTAAAAAAATTACAACAAAGAAAACAGCCGCAAAAAAGACAATCAAAAAAGCGGAATAAACAAATAAAACCTTAAAGTTATGGCACATAAGAAAGGAGCTGGAAGTAGTAAAAACGGAAGAGAGTCGCACAGTAAACGACTTGGCGTAAAGATTTTTGGAGGACAAGCAATTATTGCCGGCAATATTATTGTTCGCCAAAGAGGAACCGTTCATAATCCGGGCGAAAATGTTGGTTTGGGGAAAGACCACACCCTATTTGCACTTACTGATGGTAGAGTAAAATTTACCAAAAAAAGAAATAACAAATCTTATGTTTCGGTAATACCAAACTAATAAAGTTTACATAATATAGAATAGAAAAAAACTCTTGACAAAGTCAAGAGTTTTTTATGTAAATTTGTTTTCGATTTATAAAAAAATAAAAATGTTACATATTCCTTACTTGCGAGAGCATCAAAACGAAATAATTGAGAAACTTAAAATCAAAAATTTTGATGCAGATGATATAATTAATCAGCTTTTGCAAAAAGATGATAGTCGAAAATCTACTCAGAAAGAATTAGATGATTTACTTTACAAAAGCAATCAATTATCCAAACAAATTGGGGAGCTTTACAAAATTGGGGAGATGGAAAAAGC
>DASCPP010000094.1:0-19727 GCA_036012565.1 Flavobacteriales bacterium
AATTATCTCAAAATCCGGATTTTTTTTCAAAATATGAGCAAAAGCAAAAGAAAATGAAGGATTTGGAACAAAATTGGGAAAATATGAATCTGAAATTAAACACATTAAATTCACACTTATAATCTAGTAAAAGTATAAGTACTATGCTGCGCATAGTATTTTATGTTTTATAGCATATCTTTGTAGCAACTAAAATTAAATTAAGATGAAAAAAACTATTTTAACAATAATAATTTTACTGCTAACTATTAGCAGTTTGTTTTCTCAAACAAATGAAGTAGGCAAAAAATACATTTATGAGTTTAGAGATGGTACTACTATTATAGGAACTTTTGAAAGGCAAGAACAAGGTAATATCTATATAAAAGACTTAGAAGGAAAAGAAATTTATATCCCTGTAGTTATGATTGCTCAAACACATGGAGTGACAGATGATAATTTAAAGGATGGAGAATACTGGTTTCCTAATTTGCATGATACAAGGTATTTCTTTTCCCCTTCTGCTTTTGGTTTAGAGCAGGGAGAAGGATATTTCGGACATTCGTATTGGATGTTGTGGCAAGCGCAATATGGTATTACAGACGAATTATCAATCGGAGGTGGAACTACTTTTTGGGGTTTCCCCGCAACTTTAAATGCCAAGTATTCCTTTAATATAAATAAAGAATTTAATTATGCTATGGGTTGGTTCTGGGTAGGCGATTTGTTTGGCCATACGGGTGGTGAAATGGGTAGCTTACTTAATATGCCTTATATGGTTGTTACTAAAGGATCAAAAGAAAATAATATTACATTGGGTGCTGCATATAATTTTGCAACACCTTTTGAAGATTGGAGAGATAATGAAATAGAAGCAAGTAAACGATTGGTTCTAAATATGGGTGCTACATTCCGAGCTTCAAGAAGATTTGCATTTGTTTTTGAAGGATGGGTGCTAAATGCATTTGGTGAAGAACCAGAGGTAATGGGTGGTCCTGGAATAAGATATTTTAGAAAGATAAATAGAGTGACCGCTAGAAATGGAGCTGGAGCTAAGACGTGGGATTTTCAATTAATGCATTTTCCTGAAATGGAAGAGCCGTTTTTCTTTCCAATGGTTGGAGCATCTCAGAAATTCTAATAGTTACTAAAAATTATAATAAAGGGCTAACCATTCGGTTGGCCCTTTTTTCGTTTCTTTGCAAAATGCAACACAAGGCAGGTTTTGTAAATATAATTGGTAATCCTAATGTAGGAAAATCTACCCTAATGAATGTATTGATGGGAGAGAAACTTTCCATTATTACTCATAAGGCACAAACAACTCGTCACCGCATTTTAGGCATCCTAAATGAGGAAGATTATCAAATTGTTTTCTCTGATACACCAGGCATTATTAAGCCCGCTTATAAGCTGCAAGAAAGTATGATGAACTTTGTGCATTCCGCCTTCCAAGATGCAGATGTGCTTATTTATTTGGTAGAAATGGGAGAGAAAGCATTGAAAGATGAAGGGCTATTTGAGAAAATAAAAAATACTAAGATTCCTCTTTTACTTTTATTAAATAAGATTGATTTGGCTGAGCAAGAAGAGGTAGCTGAGCAAATAAGCCATTGGAAAGATAGGGTGCAGAATGCGGAAGTCCTTCCAATTTCAGCACTCAACAAATTTAATATAGACAAGATATTGGAACGAATAAAAGAACTATTACCAGTGTCGCCACCATATTATGAAAAGGATGCTATTACTGATAAATCAGAGCGCTTTTTTGTTTCAGAAAGTATTAGAGAAAAGATATTGAAACACTACAAAAAAGAGGTTCCTTATTCTGTACAAGTGGAAGTAAAAGAGTTTGAAGATGAAGAAGATATTATCAGAATAAGAGCTATTATTTTTGTAATGCGAGAAAGCCAAAGAGGTATTATTATTGGACATAAAGGTGCTGGAATAAAAAGAATTGGAACAGAAGCAAGAAGAGAATTAGAACGGTTTTTTGACAAAAAAATATTTTTAGAAACGGTAGTGAAAGTCAAAAAGAATTGGAGAGATGATGATAGGCAATTAAAATCTTTTGGCTATGAATAATATAGTTGCCATAGTAGGAAGGCCAAATGTGGGTAAGTCTACCATTTTTAATCGGCTGACTCAAACCAGACAAGCCATTACAGATGAGGAGAGTGGGGTAACCAGAGATAGGCATTACGGCAAATCGGAGTGGAATGGGAAGGAATTTTCTGTGATTGATACGGGTGGTTATGTAGAAGGATCGGATGATATTTTTGAAAAAGAAATTCGAAAACAAGTAGAATTAGCCATTGCTGAAGCTAATGTGATTTTGTTTTTAGTAGATGCTAAAGATGGTGTTACGGATTTGGACCAATCGGTAGCACAGCTACTTAGAAGAACTGAGAAAAAAGTAATTCTTGTCGTCAATAAGGTAGATAATACTCAACTGTTAAATGAGGCGGTGGAATTTTATAATTTAGGGATGGGTGATTATATTCCTATTGCCTCCATTAGCGGAAGTGGAACAGGTGAATTATTGGATGAACTTGTTAAACATTTTGTGGAAGATACGCCAGAGGAAGATTTAGGAATTCCAAAATTTACTATAATCGGAAGGCCAAATGTAGGGAAGTCTTCTTTTATAAATGCACTAATTGGAAAAGAACAAAATATTGTTACTGAAATTTCTGGTACTACTAGAGATTCTTTAAATACTCCTTTCAATAAATTTGGTTTTGATTTTATTTTGGTGGATACAGCTGGTCTTAGAAAAAAGAAGAATGTGCATGAGAATTTGGAGTTTTATTCTGTGATGCGTTCGGTCCGAGCCATTGAACATGCAGATGTTTGTGTGCTAATCATAGATGCTGAAAGAGGGTTTCAGTCGCAAGATCAAAGAATCTTCCATATAGCAGATCGTAATAAAAAAGGGATTGTAATTTTAGTAAATAAATGGGATTTAATAGACAAAGACACTCAATCAACACAAGTTTTCTCCGATAAAATAAAAGAGAAGATTGCTCCCTTATCAGATGTACCTATTTTGTTTGTTTCTGCATTAAATAAACAAAGATTATTGAAAGGATTAGAAACAGCAATAGCGGTTTATAAAAATAGAAAACAAAAGATAGCCACTTCCAAACTCAATAATGTAATGTTGCCTTTTATAGAGAAAAATCCACCGCCAGCACTTAAAGGGAAATATATCAGAATTAAGTATTGTACACAGTTGCCAGTTGCTACTCCCACTTTTGCGTTTTTTGCCAATCTACCACAATACATAAAAGACCCTTACAAACGCTTTATTGAAAATAAATTGAGAGAAAATTTTAATTTCTCTGGAGTTCCTATTCAAATCTATTTTAGGAAGAAATAATCGCTCTCCTCTAGTAATTATAAAGATACTATGCTTAGCATAATACTTTATTTTAGACTGTTTACTTTTGTTTATATTAATCAAGAATCAAAATTATGAGGAATTTCATCATCTTATTATTTGCAATACTATTATTTGCATCTTGCTCTAATGTGGCGTTCAAAAAACCTCAACCAGAATTTTTAGAACCATTAACCGAGATTCCTGAAAAATTTCAAGGTGTTTTTGTTGTTCCCGAAATAGATAGTACAAAATGTATTGTAAGCAACTTAATGATAGCGGATGATAGTATTAATAATGGAGAATTTGTAATTAAAAGTTGGGGAAATTATTTGTTTATCAATGAAAAGAGAGATAATGACACTTATGATTTGACAATAGGTAAAGCAGTAAGATTCTTAAATTATGAAACGCTATCGATTCATTATATAAATTTAGATAGCAATCAAATTCAATTATTCAATATTGTAGCAACAGAAAAAAGAGGACCAGGATTATCTAGCAATTTATATATTTTAGAAAATGTAAATCGAAATCAATTTCAAAATTTGCTTAATACTTCTCGCAAAATGGATGTGATAAGGATAGAGTAGATTATTGGATAATCAGTTTTCTTTGCTCAGTTTTGTCTCCGCTTTTTAGTTTTACAAAGTAAATTCCTTTACTTTGATTACTTAAATCAATTTGTTTCAGACCATCAATAATTTTTTCTTTTAGAACTAATTCTCCTAGGGTAGAATAAATGGATACTTCCAAATTATCCGAATCGGTTCGGATGCTAAAGATTCCTTTTGTTGGATTTGGATAAATAGAAGTATGGAAAGAATCTTCTAATTCCTGCACTTGCAAAATATTCTGTCCGTTGATGTTTATATTATCCATGAAAAAGCAATTACCATAATCGTTAATCGCCACAAAACGCACCATAATAGTATCTCCATTATAGCCGTGAGCAGTTAAATCTAAACTATCTGATGCCCATGTTCCACAAGTAGGATGCCAAGGACTATTTACATAGCCAGTAGTTTGAAGTGCTGTTCCACTTGCTCCATAAATAGAATCCCAAGTAGTTCCGCAATCGATAGAAATCTCGATTCTGAGTCCATCAGCATAACCGCTATATCCGCAATAAGCATAGTCGTAAGTCAACCAGTTTTGAGCAGTTGTTCCCCCGCCTAATTTTACTTTATTTGTAATCAGATATACTTCTTCCCCTCTTCTGTCTATCCAATAATGATTAACATAAATAGCTGTGGTAGGTGTACAATTGATACCGGTATCTAATTCAATAGAATTCCACCCAAATGTCCAGTCCGGTTTAGTCCAACCCTCAGGAGGGTAAGTGCCGCTCTCAAAATCTTGAGCATAAGAAATTGCATTAGTAATTGGAGAAACAGAATCCGTATAAGCGATAAAATCGGTAATGGTTTGCGTATTAGAACCAAAAGCATCTGTCACTTCTAGGGTTACATCATAAGCTCCAGGACCTGAATAAACCACCACTGGATCTTCCAAAGAAGAACTGTTAGGTGTTCCTCCAGGGAAAGTCCATAGCCAAGAGGCACTACTTAATCTTACAGCTGAATGATCAACAAAGCGTACTGTATCATTCATACAATTAATTTCTAATTTATCTGCAGATATCTGTGCTGAAGGTGGAGTGTTTTCATAAAAATCAATTTCATAAGCGCTTCTATTGGTTCCATTTCTCAGAAGTCCTTCACGGTAATAAGGGATTAGCTGTGTTGAGTATGTACTTTTAGGTAGATTATTATCGTAAATTACCCAATTATTCATAGAATTATTTCTGTAGTAAACAGACTCCCTTGTTCCTATATATACTCCATTTCCTCCTCTTTGATGTTCAATATTAGTAACATTAATATTATCAAGAGTAGGGGTGCTCCAATTTATCCAGTTTTGTCCACCATCTACCGATTTAAAAACTTCATAACCTTGTGCATTCGAAGCATCTCCATACATACTGCATCTTGCAATCCAAAGCGTATTTTCATCATAACTACTTATGGTGATATCATACGGAATCCAATTTTGACCATTGATATTTGTTGGTGTAATTTCAATCCAAGTATTTCCTGCATCTGAAGATCTGTAAATATGTTTGGTCCCCCACCATGATGGCCAAGTAGCTACATAGATAACGTCTGGATTGCTCCAAGCAACCTCTACCGAAGTTACCTTATCGTTAAAATGATGAACAGGAGAATAACTTGCGCCATTATTTTTTGATAGCCAAAGAGTTGTATCTTCTCCAATATAGTTCCAATTATAACACCTTGGGTCAAATTCCATTTGGGAAGATTCTCCTGTTATATAGTCTGCATTTGGTTTTTTTCCTAAAGTAAAAGATTCTATTGGAATGGTTCTATCTCCAGAAAGTAGTTTACCACCTCCATCATGATATACTTGTCTAGGATTTCCAAAATTCACAAACCCCCTGTAGTTGTCACCTCCCTGTGTGCAAATCCAATCGTTTATGTAGGTGTTGTTATCTTTCAATAATGTCCCATTATGATACGTTCCTCCAAGCATTACATCTCCATCTTTAAAGCCAGCTCCAAAACCCCAAAAGTCAGTTCCAGCAATACCATATTGTTTTTTGTAAATACTATCCCCTGCATTATCAGAATAAAATACACCTCCATCACAAGCAAACCAAAGGTCATTTCCAAAATAATTTATATCATGAATATCTGCATGAACATATCCTTTTTTATGTGGCTGACTCCATTTTGCTGGACATGTAAATGTAACTCCATCATCAAATGATATCCAATGATTTACTCCTCCAACATGAATTATATCAGCATTATTGGGGTTTACTGCCAAAGCTAAATCATAATAATATTGTCCCCCATCATCAGAACCATCTGGCTGCCATCCCATCATATTGATATTGATAGAATCTGGTGGGCCTGCTGGTTGAGGTCCACAACATTGAAAAGTCCAATTCTCTCCTTTATCATTACTGATGTAAATGCCATAAAGGCCACTTCCTCCATTTGCAGAACCTGTTGCAAGAGCAACAATCTTATCAGGATCCGCAGGACTAACCGCTATTTCTGTTCTTTTTTGTTCATCTCCTGTACCAGGGGAAGGCCATCCGTTAGAATATTGTGTCATAGTATTCCCTCCATCATCAGAACGATAGAACTCAGTACTATCTCCTGCTTGTTTTATGAAGTATATAGTGTCTTGTATTGAATTGGGATTACCATAGTGAACAATACCATTCCAATTTCTTGGAGAGAATTGTACTCCATTAGGGTAAGTTCCGCCATGACCTTCAGTTATAGTTAGATCGGTGTTTTGAGCTCTAGGAGAAACTCCAGGGATTCCTGAACCAGTAGTATAACCTAAAATACCTGTTGTTCTACCAATCCAGATACCAACTGTATCTCCTACTGGTATTGAAATTAAACTAACTGGAGTATATCCAGTAGCTGCACCAGTTGCTAAATTTACTATATTACTACCAGCTAATGTCCAAACAGGAGAAAACCTATAATCCCCTGTAGTTGTATAAACTTCCATTATTACATTTGTATCTGATGTGTTTATAGAGGAAGGTCCTTGACTAAACCCTGTAATTACTAATGAACTACTAGATGTATTAATAAGATTAAAAGCATTTCCGCTTTGTCCAGTATTTGGATCTATTGGAGTAGCAAGACTCATATTGTTTAAAGTTCCACTAGGCTGAAATTCAATTTCTTGAAAACTTCCACTCATTACTTGATTGAATGTTAATCCTGCATCATTTGATAAGTATAACCCGTGATTTGATGCAACAAATAATTTTTGATTATCCTGAGGATGTAATTTTATGTCTTTAACAGAATGATTTAAACTAACAAAATTAGTGCCACCTATAATACTCCAATTATTTCCTCCATCTATAGACTTATAAATCCCTCCATTTCCACTAATGTAAACGGTATTAAAATTTGTAAAATCGATCTCAATAGCATAAACTCCATTTAGAGATAAATCCTGAGTTATTAAATTCCAGTTATCACCTTTGTCAATAGTTTTCCATGCTCCAGCAGTAGCAGAACCTGCGTATAATACATTTGGATTACTGACGGATTGTTCTACTGTATATACATGTGCAGCACCTGGGGCATAACTTCTGCTTGCAGCATCTTTATCAAAGTCCCAAGGACCTACACATTCCCATTGATTACTGCTTTTTGAAGTTTGAAAAGTTGGTTTAGCATTAGAGAACCTACTAATACTCCTTAACCATCTTTTATAGTACTGTGTGTGTTTATTTTTTACTAATTCATGGGCTTTGTAATAATCGGTATAAGCATTAATTACTGCTCCTTCATCAGGATTTTCTGCATACATCAATTGTGTCCATATTGGTAGGCTTTCTGAATTAGCATTGTACTTCATTTCTACTTGTGAAAAAAGAGAAAAGCTGAGAGTCATTAATAAAATGAAAAAAATTTTATTCATAATCTAAAAAAAAGGCCGCATTATTGCGACCTTAAAAATAGTGTTTTTTGTTATAAACTAAATGCTGATTTAACTTCTGTTTGACAATCTAGTTTTTCCCAAGTAAAAGTTTCTACTTCAAAGTTTTTGTCTTGTCCATTTATTTTAAAAGTAACTGTTTTATTCTCAGATTTTCTACCCATATGTCCGTAAGCAGCAGTTTCAGAATAAATGGGAGTTTTTAGTTTTAATCTCCTGATAATAGATGCAGGTTTCAAATTGAAACATGGCATATTTTTAACTGTTTCAGCAATCTCTCCATCGGTCATATTAACTTTTGCGGTTCCGTAAGTATCTACAAAGATTCCCATTGGCTCAGCAACACCAATTGCATAACTAACTTGCACTAGAATTCTTTCAGAAACTCCTGCAGCTACTAAGTTTTTAGCAATGTGCCTTGTAGCATAAGCAGCTGAGCGGTCTACTTTTGATGGGTCCTTTCCTGAAAAAGCACCACCTCCATGAGCTCCTTTTCCACCATATGTATCTACAATAATTTTTCTTCCAGTAAGTCCTGTGTCACCATGCGGTCCGCCAATCACAAATTTCCCTGTTGGATTTACATGGTATTTTTCACTTCCAAATAAAGTAGCATTTTCAGTAGATAATTGAGCTTTAATTCTTGGTATTAACAATTCTCTTACATCTTTTTCAATTTGCTCTTGCATTGGTTTTTCATCTGCAAAATCATCATGCTGAGTAGAGACTACAATGTCCGTAATTCTTTTTGGAGTATGATCATCATTATATTCTAAAGTAACTTGAGATTTTGAATCTGGTCGTAAGTATGTCATTTCAACTCCTTTCTTTCTAATATCAGCAAGTTCAATCAATATTTTATGAGAAATATCTAAGGCTAGTGGCATAAGATTTTCTGTTTCATTTGTTGCATAACCAAACATCATCCCTTGATCTCCTGCTCCTTGCTCTTTGTTTAGACCTTTGCCTTCTACAACACCTTGGTTAATATCAGGTGATTGCTCGTGAATAGCAGAAATTACACCACAACTATCACCATCAAATTGATATTCTGATTTATCATAACCAATTTTTAAAATCACCTCTCTTGCAATTTTTTGTACATCAATATAAGCATCTGTTGTAACCTCTCCACTTAATACAGTAAGCCCTGTAGTTACTAGAGTTTCGCAAGCTACTTTCGAATCTGGATCTTGAGCTAAAAAATTATCTAACAATGCATCTGATATTTGGTCAGATACTTTGTCTGGGTGTCCTTCTGATACGGATTCTGATGTGAAATAATATGACATATTCTTATATTTTTTATTTAATAATTTATTGGAAGATTTGGCAAAATTTTTAAAAAAATACTGTTTTAGCATTTTTTTTAGTGGTTGCAATAAGCCAAATCTTTCCACTTGGGTCGACAAATTTAAAAAAAATAATAAATAAACATATTTGGCAAATAAAAAAAAATGCTGTTAATTTGCAGTTGACTTATCAAGAAAGACGGAGGGATAGGCCCTTTGATGTCTTGGCAACCCTGAAAAGCTGGGTGCTAATTCCTACTCCAAATGGAGGAAGATGAGCGAAATTCATAAAATTTCCGAAATCTTTTTTGCTAGGTCCTATAATTATGAGACAGGAAATAGAACATATCTTAAAAGAAAGAATCTTAGTTCTTGATGGCGCTATGGGTACTATGATTCAGAGATATAAGTTGCAAGAGGAGGATTTCAGAGGAACTTATTTCCAAGATTCTGCATGCGACTTAAAAGGAAACAATGATTTGCTTTCCATTACAAGACCAGATGTGATAAAAGCAATTCATGCTGAATATCTGAATGCTGGAGCTGATATTATTGAAACAAATACTTTTAGTGGCACTTTTATTGCTCAAGCTGATTATAAATTAGAATCGGCAGTTTATGATATTAATTTTCAATCAGCAAAAATTGCAAAAGAAGTTGCTGTAGAACATTCAACAGAAGATAAGCCCAGATTTGTTGCCGGCTCTATAGGTCCTACAAACAGAACGGCTTCTATTTCACCTGATGTAGGAAACCCTGCATTCAGACATATAACTTTTGATGATTTAAAAGAAGCTTATAGAGAGCAAGTGATTGCTTTAATAGAGGGAGGGGTTGATTTATTATTAGTTGAAACTGTTTTTGATACTTTAAATTGTAAGGCGGCTCTTTTTGCAATTCAGGAAGTTTTTGAAGTGAAAAACACGAAACTTCCTATTATGGTTTCAGGTACCATTACTGATGAAAGTGGCAGAACACTTTCAGGTCAAACCGCAGAAGCTTTCTTGAATTCTATTTCGCATTTACCACTATTGAGTGTAGGTTTTAACTGTGCTTTAGGAACAAGTGCAATGCGACCTTATATAAAAGAATTAGCTGATAAATCGGAATTTTTTATAAGTGCTTACCCAAATGCAGGGTTGCCAAATGAGATGGGGGAGTATGATGAAACAGCTGAGATAATGGCTGCTCAATTAGAAGATTTTATGAATTCTGGATTGGTTAATATTGTGGGCGGGTGTTGTGGTACAACACCTGACCATATTTCAGAATTTGCAAAACTTGCAAATAAAAATAGTCCTAGAAGAAAACCTCAATTGGAAACAAGAATGAAACTTTCAGGTTTAGAGGCTGTAATTATTACTCCTGAAAGTAATTTTGTAAATATTGGGGAAAGAACCAATGTAATGGGATCTGCAAAGTTCAGAAGGTTGATAAAAGCAGATGATTTTGATCAGGCTCTTTCTGTCGCATTACAACAAGTTGATAGTGGTGCTCAAATTATTGATATTAATATGGATGATGGTTTAATTGATGGGGTGGAATCCATGACACATTTTTTGAATTTGATTGCATCTGATCCTGATATTTCTCGTGTACCCATTATGATTGATTCTTCAAAATGGGAAATCATTGAGGTAGGATTAAAATGTATTCAAGGGAAAGGAATTGTAAATTCTATTTCCTTAAAGGAAGATGAAGAAGCTTTTATTTCAAAAGCTAGAACAATTCTAAAATATGGTGCTGCTGTTGTTGTTATGGCTTTTGATGAGAAGGGGCAAGCAGTAAATTACTCAGACAAAATAAGAATATGTGAAAGAGCATACAAGATATTGGTAAATAAAGTAGGTTTCCCACCTCAGGATATCATTTTTGATCCAAATATCTTAACAGTAGCTACTGGGATAGAGGAACACAACAATTATGTAGTTGATTTTTTTAAAGCAACAAAATGGATAAAAGAAAATCTTCCTTACGTAAAGGTTAGTGGAGGCGTGAGTAATGTTTCTTTCTCTTTCAGAGGAAATAATGTGGTTCGAGAAGCCATGCATTCTTCTTTTTTATATCATGCAATAAAGAACGGAATGGATATGGGAATTGTAAATGCAGGTATGATTGAGGTTTATTCTGACATACCAAAAGATTTACTTACTGCTGTAGAAGATGTTTTGCTTAATAAGGATGCTGGAGCTACAGAAAGATTGGTAGAAATTGCTGAAATTTACAAAGGAGGAGGTAAGAAAAGAGAGGAAAATCTGGATTGGAGAAATCAGTCAGTAGAAAAGAGATTAGCACATTCACTTGTAAAAGGAATTGTAACCTTTATTGATGAAGATACAGAAGAAGCAAGGCTAAAATTAGAAAAACCATTAGATGTTATTGAAGGTCCGTTAATGGATGGGATGAATATTGTTGGAGAACTTTTTGGCAATGGAAAAATGTTTTTGCCTCAAGTAGTGAAATCGGCTAGAGTTATGAAAAAATCAGTTGCACAATTAAGCCCTTATATTGAAGAGGATAAATCTGAAAAGTCAAATGCTGGAAAGATTTTATTGGCAACCGTAAAGGGTGATGTGCATGATATTGGAAAGAATATTGTTGGTGTAGTGCTTGCTTGTAATAATTTTGAGATTATTGATTTGGGCGTGATGGTTTCTGCCGACAAAATATTAGAACAAGCCAAAAAACACAAAGTAGATATTATTGGTTTGAGTGGTCTTATAACTCCATCCTTAGATGAAATGATTCATGTGGCAGAAGAAATGCAAAGACAAGATTTTAATATTCCATTGATGATTGGAGGAGCTACAACATCTAAAGTTCATACTGCAGTAAAACTGATGGATAAATACACAAACAATATCATCTTTCATGTATTGGATGCCTCAAAAGGAGTGAGTGCTTGTAGTAGTATTCTAGGTTCAAATTCTGAAGAATATAAATCAGAAATTAAATCAGATTACTTAGAGATAAAAGAGAATTATCTGCAGAGAAAAGAAGAAAAACAATTTATTTCCTTAGTTGAGGCAAGAAATAATTCCTTTAAGATAAATATAGATAAACAGTATAAAAAATTACCGAATAAGTTAGGCGTTAGTTTATTTGATTCTGCAAATATCTCAGATGTAATTCCATATATCGATTGGACTCCATTCTTTATTTCTTGGGAAATGAAAGGAAAGTATCCTGCAATTTTAGAAGATCAGAAGTATGGAGAGAGTGCTCAGAAATTATTTGAGGATGCAAATGAGATGTTGCAAAAGATACAAGACAAAAATTGGCTTAAATTGAAATCAATTGTGGGTATTTGGGAAGCAAAGAAAGAGAGTGATGATGTTGTCCTTTTAGGGAATGGAGAAAAAATAGAAACCTTTAATTTCTTGCGTCAGCAAGCTAAAAAAACGAAAAATAATTTGTGTTTGGCAGATTATATTTCAGAGAAAAATGATTTTATAGGAGCTTTTGTTTGTACTGCCGGTTTAGAGATTGAAAAACAATTAGAAATTTTTAAAAATGATTTGGACGATTACAACAGTATTTTACTCAAATCTTTAGCTGATAGACTAGTAGAAGCACTCACTGAATATATGCACGAAAAGGTAAGAACAGAAATTTGGGGTTATTCATCTAATGAAAACTACCAGAATGATGATTTAATAAAGGAAAAATATGATGGAATTCGTCCTGCCCCTGGATATACTGCTTGTCCGGACCATATAGAGAAGTTAAAGATATTTAAACTCTTAGATGCAGAGAAAATAGGAGTAAGCCTAACAGAAAGTATGGCAATGTATCCTAATGCCACAGTAAGTGGATATTATTTCTCACATCCTGAAAGCAAATATTTTAGTGTAGGTAAAATACAAAATGATCAAGTAGAAGATTATTCTAAACGAAAGAAACAAACAGTTGAAGAAACCCAGAAATGGTTAAGACAAAACATATAAAATTATGAAAGTAACAGAACATTTAAAAAATGCAAAACAAACCCTTTTCTCTTTTGAGATATTACCCCCACTAAAAGGAAAAAGTATCGATTCTATTTATAATTCTTTAGATCCTTTAATGGAGTTTAATCCTCCATTTATTGACGTAACTTATCACAGAGAAGAGTACGTCTATAAAAAAAGAAAGGATGGATTACTGGAAAGAAGGTCTGTTAGAAAAAGACCTGGAACTGTTGGTATTTGTGCTGCTATCATGAATAAATATAATGTGGACACAGTACCTCATATTATTTGTGGAGGATTTAGCCAGGAAGAAACCGAGAATGCTTTAATTGATTTGGATTTCTTAGGAGTTGATAATGTGTTGGTATTAAGAGGAGATCCAATAAAAAATGAAACTTACTTCACTCCAGAAGAAGGGGGACATAGTTACGCTTCTGAACTCTTGCAACAAGTGGATGGCATGAATAAAGGAATTTATTTGGATGAGGAATTAAAAAACTCTTCACCTACTGATTTTTGTATTGGAGTAGCTGGCTATCCTGAAAAACATTTTGAGGCAGCTAATATGGAATCGGATATTCATTTTTTAAAAAAGAAGGTGGAAGCAGGAGCGGATTACATAGTAACTCAAATGTTTTTTGATAATCAGAAGTATTTTGACTTTGTAAAATTATGTAGAGAAAACGACATAGATGTCCCAATTATTCCTGGATTAAAACCTATATCAACAGAAAAGCAGTTGACACTATTGCCACACAGATTTAATCTGAATTTACCTAATGAATTAGTTGATGAAGTTCTGAAATGTAAATCGAATGAAGAGGTACGACAAGTAGGAGTGGAGTGGGCAATAAATCAGACTAAAGAATTAATTGAGTTTGGTGCACCTTGTGTTCATTTCTATACTATGGGAAGATCAGATAATGTGCAACAAATTGTTGGCAGCTTTTCTTAAGAAGTTAGTTTTCTGAAATGATCTTCTAAATCAATATTATTTTTTGTAAAATTACTAACAAGTTGGTCGTCTACAATCTTTCCATTATTGATAATAATAACTCTATTACACATTTTATCAACCTCTTGCATAATGTGAGTGGAAAGTAAAACGGTTTTATCTTGCCCGACTTGTTTTATTAGATTTCTTATTTCAACCAATTGATTCGGATCCAATCCTGTTGTAGGCTCATCTAAGATTAAAATTTCAGGATTATGAATTAAGGTTGCTGCCAATCCAACTCTTTGCTTGTACCCTTTGGAAAGCTGACTGATTTTTTTGCTTTCTTCAGGTGTTAATCCAGTCTGTTGAATAATTTCAGCAACTTTCATTTTAAGGTTGTCAACTTTATAAATATCGCCCACAAACAAAAGATATTCTTTAATATACATATCATTATAAAGTGGGTTGTTTTCAGCTAAATAGCCAATTTTTGATTTTACTTTTAAATCTTCTTCTAATGTATCCAGATTGCAGATTTGTACTTTACCAGAGTCTTGTTGCAAATAAGACGTTATAATTTTCATAAGTGTAGATTTTCCAGCTCCATTTGGACCTATAAAACCAACTACTTCCCCCTTTTTTAACGAAAAGGAAACATCAGCAAGTGCTTGTTGTTTACCGTAAAACTTATTGACTTTATTGATGTTGATTGACATTAGGCAAATGTAGAATAATGTGTTAATGTAGCAATATGAAAATTAAAATTATCTTCTTTTCCTTATTAGAATTTGTGGAGCTCCCCATCTACTTCTTCAATAAGTGTTCCTATTCAATCCGGTATTAAACTTACACCATTATTCTAATAACATTTTAAGAATTCTCCTCTTTAGCTTTGTAAATGGCAAGTATTTAATGCTAGGTTCGAATAAAAATGATTTATGTAAAATGCTTTTATAATGGGTAAAAGTATCAAAACCTGCTTTGGAATGATAGTTTCCTATTCCGCTTGCACCTACACCACCAAATGGGAGATTAGAATTAGAAAGATGAACTAAGGATTCGTTAATAGCACCTCCTCCAAATGAGATTTCGTTCAGTATTTTATTTATGATTTTTTTATTTTTACTGTAAATATATAGCGCAAGTGGTTTTTCTTTCTTTTTCACATTAGAGATCACATCATCTAAGTTGCCAAAGGAAATGACAGGAAGCAAAGGTCCAAAAATTTCCTCTTTCATTATTAAATCTTCAAAATTAATATTATGTAAAATTGTAGGATGTATAACTCTTTCTTCTATATTATATTCTCCTCCAGAATATATTCTATCTGTTGGGATTAAGTTTGTTAATCTTTGAAAATGGCTCTCATTAATAATCTGAACATAATTTTCATTGATTTTTTTGCTAATAGGATAAGCAAGTTCTATTTGGTGATGAAGAGCTTTTAATAATTGAATTTCTATTTCCTTTTCTACTAATAAATAGTCAGGAGCAATGCAAGTTTGTCCTGCATTTAAAAATTTAGCCCACACAATTCGTTTTGCGGTGAGTTTTATGTCACAATCCTTAAAAATAAATGTCGGGCTTTTCCCTCCTAACTCCAAAGTTACAGGAGTTAAGTTCTCTGCTGCAGCTTTGTAAATAATTTTTCCGACATTAGTACTTCCAGTAAAAAAGATTTTATCCCATTTTTGTTGAAGTAATTCAGTAGTAGTTTCTACACCTCCTTCTATAACTGTAAGATGATTTACATCAAAGTTAGAATTGATAAGTTGGGCTAATATTTTACTGGTATTATTGGGAATTTCAGAAGGGTTTAACACCACTGTATTTCCTGCAGCAATTGCTGAAATAGCAGGAATTAAGGAGAGTTGATAAGGATAATTCCAAGCAGAAATAATCAAAACAGTTCCCAATGGTTCTGGAATAATATAGCTTTTGGAAGGGAAATTTGCAAGGTTTGTTCTTACACTTTTTTGCTTACTCCATTTTTTTAGGTTGCGGATTACATCATTTAACTCATTGTAAATAAGGGATAGTTCCGTAAGGTAAGTTTCAAATTCTGATTTTTTAAAATCAGAATAGATAGCAATATAGAGTTTATCCTCATTTTCTTTTAAGAGGTGTTTTAACTTCTTCAAAGTTTCAATTCTGAAATTAATCTCTTTTGTAGAATTATAATTAAAGAAAGCTTTTTGCTTATTTACAATTTTTAGAATATCCATTTTTCAAAAATACTTTTAATTATTTTCTACCTTTAAAATCATCCATAGTTTTATAAATCCCCATTACTTTTCCTGCAAACCAGTCAAAGAAATTTACCGACATAACTGTTTGTCCGAAACGAGTGAAACGATAAATCCACCAAGGAATAGTTATGATTTTTTTATTTTTCTCAATAGCTTTAATAATTGTTAATGCTGTTTTTTCTGCATCTAAAATTGATATGCGAGACTTTACTCCATCAAACATTCCAGTATTGATATAGTAGGGGAGGATAGTGGTGACTTTAATGTCTTTATTCAGTTGTTTCATTTCTATACGCAGGCTATCTGACCAAGAAAAAACTGACCATTTTGATGCTGCATAAACTGACATTTTTGGATTAGCAAGTAAACTTGCAGATGAGGCAATGTTGCAAATATGCCCTGTATTCCTCTCTATCATTTCGAATAAGAAATTAGTAGTGATATGCATAGGAGCGCTCGCATTTATCATCATGGTTTTTTCAATTTCTTCAGCTGTATGTTCGTGAAAATATTTACCCACAACTATTCCGGCATTGTTAATCAGCACATCAATATTATCATGTTCTTTTTTTAGTTGTTGGGCAGTTTTTTCTATTTGTCTAATATCCGAAACATCAACTACATAAGTAGAAATATTTCCTAAATTATTTAACTCCTTTAAGGTGTTTTCTATGTTTTGAGTATTAATATCCCAAATAATAACATTTGCATCTCTCTCTAGGGATAATCGGCTCATTATTTTACCTATTCCTGAAGCTCCTCCAGTAATAAGAATAGTTTTATCTTTAAGTTTAGTCATTTACAGTATTTTAAAAGCATATGTTTCTCATGACACAAACTTACTTAATAATTTTCTAAAAAAGTTCGAAATTAGGACAGAGAGGTCCACCAAAAACAAACCCGCTCAAATGAGTGGGTTTTTATTTATTCTAAAATTACTTTCTTCTCTACTGTTCCATCATCATAAATGTAGAAAAGTGGTTGATTTGTTTGTTTTGTTTCTCTTCCAAGAACATCTGTAATTCGCACTACTTGTCTATTTGTATTTATCTCTGAAACTGAGCTAGCGTTAGGGCAGTAGTTTCCGTCAGGAGCCAACAGAGGAAGTTTATATTGTGGGTCAGTAATTAAAGAGTACATCAACACATCCATAGATTGCAAAATTGTAGCATTGTAAGGCTCCCACTCATTAGCAATTCCTGCAGCAGTTTGTGGGTCATCCAGAATTCCCATATAACTCACAATGGCCCAGTACATATATTCTATCATCATACACTGATAATCACAAGTCCAATCATCATAATGATACCAAGCAGATGCAGGGTAAGGGTTTGGAATTGTTGTAAACTGTCCTCCTCTAGCTACATCCATAGCTGTAGACATTAAAGAAGAATTTGGTGACAAGCTAAATGCATTAGGATATACATTGGTATGTCCTACATGATTTATGGTGTGTAAAATTTCCTCCACTGTAGCATCATCTCCCCAATGTCCGGTTTTTGTAGGGTCTATTTCATTATTGAATAGTATTGCACTTACTCCATTTCCATTATAATAATTATCAAAAGTACTCATTGCAGCATTTCCATCTTGCATAAATATTGGTATTAAGGCATTCTCACTCATAAGTTGAGATTCAATTAATGGGTCATCAACTATTCCATCTTCATTATTATCTAAAAGTTCGGCAGCAACTGCTGCTGCATGTTTCACTTTGTCATTTGAAATACCACTTTCAGCATAAATGCTAAAGCATCCTAAAACATCAATGTATTTTGTAAAAGGAGCTAATGCAGGATTGCTAGAATTCGGATTAGGATCAATTGTAAAACAAACTGTATTTTGTTGGGCACTTACCAAAAATGGCAAAATGAATAAAAGATTTATTAATTTTTTCATGGATGAGAATGGTTTTAGTATCAAACAAATATAAGCAAATTCTTATTGTATATTTGCCATAATGAAAGGAACTGTCATAAAAACTACTGGAGATCTGTATGAAGTAAAATCAGAAAATGGAGATGTGCTAGAATGTAGGCTGAAAGGTAAGTTCCGAACAAAAGGGATTAAAAGCACTAATCCTGTAGTGGTGGGAGATAAGGTTAGGGTAGAACAGACAGACGAAAGTTCTATGATTGTAGAACTTTTTGATAGAAAGAACTACATTATCAGAAAATCGGTAAACCTTTCCAAACAAACACATATTGTTGCCTCTAATGTAGATCAGGCTATCTTAATGGTTACTATTCAACAACCCATAACAACTACTGGTTTTATTGATCGTTTTTTAGCAGCTGCTCAATCCTTTAGGATAGAGGTGCTAATCATTTTTAACAAGTTGGATATTTATGATGATGAAATGATGAATACACAAAAAAAGTTGAGGCAGATTTATGAAAAGATTGGTTACAATTGCATGTCTTTATCTGTACTACATGATAAGTTGGATGATTTGCAAAAGGCTATGAAAAATAAAGTAAATGTAATTGCAGGTCACTCAGGTGTGGGTAAGTCAACCCTTATTAACAAATTGCAACCAGGACTTAATTTAGTAACAAAAGAAATATCAAAAACACACAAACAGGGGCAACATGCAACTACTTTTTCAGAGTTGTATACCTTAGATTTTGGAGGATCCATAATTGATACACCAGGAATTAAAGGTTTTGGTATGGTGGAAATGAAAAAGAAAGAATTAGGAGATTATTTTCGTGAGTTTATAGCTATAAAGAATGATTGTACTTTTCATAATTGCATTCATTTGAACGAACCGGATTGTGCTGTAAAAAAATCCTTAGAAAATGAAAGTATTGCGCAAAGCAGATACACAAGTTATTTAAGCATGTTAGAGGAAGAAGAAGAAAATTTTAGAACAAACGACTATTAAATGAGAGCAGTTATTCAAAGAGTAAGTCAGGCCTCAGTTATTATTGATGAAAGGGAAGTAGCTTCAATAAATCATGGCCTTTTAATTTTTTTAGGAATAGAGATTGAAGATACTAATGAAGATGCAAAATGGCTTACAAATAAAATTTCATCATTGAGAATCTTCTCGGATGAGCAAGGAAAAATGAATAAATCCGTGACAGAAATTGATGGTGAAGCTATTGTTGTTAGTCAGTTTACTTTGCATGCAAAAACTAAGAAGGGAAACAGACCGTCATATATTAAATCTGCCAAACCAGAACAAGCGATTCCCTTGTACGAACAATTCAAAGAGGACTTATCTATAGCAATTGAAAAGAAAGTTCAATCTGGAGAATTTGGTGCTGACATGAAAGTTAGCTTAACAAATGATGGTCCAGTAACAATTATTATAGATTCAAAGAATAAAGAATAATTATCTTTTCATTCCATCAGGAATTCCGTAAATATGTACGATTTCTATGTTCTCAGAAAGTGACATGATTCCAGGATTTATACCTAGTTTGTTTT
>DASCPP010000095.1:0-3712 GCA_036012565.1 Flavobacteriales bacterium
GAAAATTCAGCATTTAAATTCAGCGTTTTTACCTTTCCATTTAGTATAAATTTCACCTTCAATGATTTTTTAGCATCTTTTCTTGAAGAATCTCCACGAATCCTCATTCTGGCTTTTAAAGTATCTCTATTAGAAACAATTTGTATGGGGATATAAGTGTTGTCTTTGAAGTTAGTGTAAATAAAAGTTAAGGAATCAGGATTACAGATAATATGATACTCCTCTAAAATTGGTTGAGAATAATAGATAGAGGTATCCGTATGGCAAGCATTAAAAATAAGTAAAATGAAAATAAATCTCAATAGAGGATTAATCATAAAATTACAGATATTTTCTTTAAGCGAAAGGAGCATTTATTTTGAGGATAAAATTACTATTTTTACCGAAATGAAATCTAAATAAGTGAGCAGAAAAAAAGTTGTATTAATTTGGTTAATAGTTTTCTCCCCTTTTATTGGGCTATTTTCAGCCATTTATCTAACCTCATTTGGGTTATTTGGTCCACTTCCAACATTCGAGCAGTTAGAAAACCCTAAAAATAATTTAGCTACTGAAATTATTTCAGAAGACGGAGTGGTAATGGGGAAATACTTTTTTGAAAACAGAAGTAACATCAAGCATCATGAATTATCAGAGAACTTAATAAATGCTTTAATCTCAACTGAGGACATTCGCTATATGAGTCATTCAGGAATTGATGTTCGCTCCTTAGTAAGAGCAGTAGTTGGTTTATTATTTGGAAGCGGAAGTTCAGGAGGGGCCAGTACAATCACGCAACAGTTAGCAAAAATGCTTTTCACTGAAAAACCAAGTTCGGGCTTGCAGAGGGTAATGCAAAAATTCAAGGAGTGGATTATTGCGATTCGGCTTGAAAAGCAATATAC
Organism: Flavobacteriales bacterium; assembly: GCA_036012565.1. GTDB lineage: Bacteria > Bacteroidota > Bacteroidia > Flavobacteriales > BACL11 > DUAL01. The sequence goes on from DASCPP010000095.1 coordinate 885, forward strand.
AAAAGATGAGATATTAGCCATGTATCTTAATCGTTTTGATTGGGTAAACAATGCAGTTGGCATTAAGTCCGCCTCTCAAGTTTATTTTAATACCATTCCGTCAGAGCTTAGTGTTGAGCAGTCGGCAATGCTTGTCGGGATGCTAAAAAATCCAGCTCTTTATAACCCCAATAGAAGAATGGAATTAACCCAAGGGAGAAGAAATGTAGTCCTCTCACAAATGAAAAAATATGAGTTTATTACCGACTCATTATTTGATACCTTAAAAACCCATCCTATTGTTTTGGATTTTAAAAGAGCAAGTCATAATGAAGGGCAAGCTCCTTATTTGAGGGAGCATCTAAGAGGGGAATTAAAAAAATGGTGTAGAAAACATGTCAAGCCAGATGGTACGCCTTACAACTTATACACGGATGGATTACGGATTTATACCACTATTAATTCTCGGTTGCAAAAATTTGCAGAACAGGCTCTTAAAGAACATATCTCTAGCTTACAGAAAGATTTTCAAAAACACTGGAAAGGATATTCAAAAGCACCATTTCCAAAGGATATGGAATGGGAACAAATTAATGAAATTATTGACCAAGGAATGAGGCGGTCAGAGCGGTATCGAAAATTAAAAAAAGCAGGAAAATCAGAAAGTGAAATAAAAAAGGCATTCAAAAAGAAAGTTCCAATGACTCTTTTTTCATGGGGCAAAGAAATCGATACGGTTTTATCACCAAGAGATTCTATCAAATATAATAAATATTTTATCCATTCTGGAATGATGAGTATGGAGCCAAAAACAGGTTTTGTAAAGGCCTATGTTGGAGGGATTAACCATCGTTTTTTTAAGTACGATCATGTGGTGGTGGGCAAACGACAAGTGGGCTCTACTTTCAAGCCATTTTTGTATTCCTTAGCCATGCAAGAAGGCTATTCTCCTTGCTATGAAGTGCCAAATGTTCCTGTTGTGTTCGATAAAGAAAAATGGGGTTTAGATAAAGACTGGATTCCTGAAAACTCGGATGATAAATATGAAGGCGCAATACTAACGCTAAAATTTGGAATGGCAAATTCTATCAATACTGTTACGGCTTATATAATGAAGCAGTTTGGACCTCATGCGGTAGTTGACTTGGCAAAGAAGATTGGGATTCAATCTAAGATTCTAGCAGTACCCTCACTTTGTTTAGGGACTTTTGATTTATCTGTTTACGAAATGGTGGGGGCTTATTCCACTTTTGTAAATAATGGTGTTTGGACCGAACCTATTTTTATAACTAAAATAACAGATAAGCATGGTGTAATTTTGGAAGAATTCAAACCAAAAACTACAGAAGCAATGAGTAAGCAAACGGCTGATTTGATGGTGAGAATGCTGCAGGGGGTGGTAGATGGGGTATATAATAAAAATGCGAACACCACCATGGGAACCGGAGTTCGTTTGCGATACAAGTATCAATTTAAAAATGAAATGGGAGGAAAAACTGGAACTACTCAAAATAATTCGGACGGATGGTTTATGGGGATAACACCCAATTTAGTAACGGGTGTATGGAGTGGTTGTGAGGATAGAAGTGTGCATTTTAGAAATACACATTACGGACAAGGGGCTAATATGGCATTACCTGTTTTTGCAGAATATATGCAAAGGGTTTATACCGACACATTAGAGTCTGGGGTTTATCCAATCAGCTTTAACATACCAAAAGCAATAGATGTGAAAATGGATTGTGGAGAACTTTTTGAAACAGAAAATAATAATTTTGAGGAGGAAGAATTATGATAAATAAAGTAGTAAAAACTATTGATGAGGCAATTGTTGGAGTAGAAAGCAATATGACCTTTATGGTTGGAGGATTTGGACTTTCTGGAATACCTGAAAATTGCATAGCAGCACTATCTAAAAAAGATATTTTTGGGCTTACTTGTATTTCCAATAATGCAGGAGTTGATGATTTTGGTTTAGGACTTTTATTAAAAAGAAAACAAATTAAAAAGATGATTTCATCTTATGTAGGAGAGAATGCAGAATTTGAAAGACAAATGCTTTCAGGAGAATTAGAAGTTGATTTAATCCCTCAAGGATCTTTAGCGGAAAGATGTAGAGCTGGAGGTGCTGGTATTCCAGCATTTTTCACCCCTGCGGGATACGGTACTGAAGTTGCAGATGGGAAAGAAGTAAGAGAATATAATGGAAAGCCTCATATTTTGGAATCGGCACTTACTGCAGATTTTGCATTTGTAAAAGCTTGGAAAGGAGATACTGCAGGAAATCTTATTTTTAAGGGAACTGCAAGAAACTTTAATCCGCTTATGGCAATGGCGGGGAAAATTACAGTAGCGGAGGTAGAGGAGTTAGTGCCAGCAGGAGAACTAGATCCTAACCAAATACATACTCCGGGAATTTTTGTACAAAGAATTCTGCAAGGAGAAAAATACGAGAAGAGAATAGAACAAAGAACTGTTAGAACAAAAAAGTAATGGCTTTAGATAAAAACCAAATAGCACAAAGAATAGCCCAAGAGTTAGAGCATAATATGTATGTTAATTTAGGAATTGGAATTCCAACACTAGTTGCTAATTATATACCAAAAGGAATTGATATTGAGTTTCAATCAGAAAATGGAGTTTTAGGAATGGGACCATTTCCTTTTGAAGGAGAGGAAGACCCGGACATGATAAACGCAGGGAAGCAAACCATTACAACCTTGCCAGGAGCAGTGCTTTTTGATTCCGCAACCTCTTTTGCTATGATAAGAGGCAGACATGTTCAACTTACAGTTTTGGGCGCTATGGAGGTGTCTGAAAATGGAGATATTGCCAATTGGAAAATACCA
>DASCPP010000096.1:0-14989 GCA_036012565.1 Flavobacteriales bacterium
TAAATATAAATTATTAGTTAATTTAAAAATGATCTCTCCACTTTATTATTATTATTATTGCATTCTTACTGGTTATTATAGAAATAAAAATAAACTAAATGGAAAATTACGAATTATACAAATGGTTCATTGAGCAACACCCAGTAATGCAAGCGCTTTATGCAGGGCTTTTTACTTGGGGCCTGACAGCCTTAGGAGCTTCATTAGTATTCTTATTTAAAAACTCGAGCAGGAAAGCGTTAGACATATCATTAGGATTTACAGGTGGAGTAATGATTGCGGCTAGCTTTTGGTCTCTTTTATCTCCATCAATTAGCTATGTTGAGATGCAAAATGAGATGGGGTTAAGTTCCACACCCTCATGGCTACCCCCAGCAATCGGATTCTTATTAGGAGCCTTATTCCTTTTTGGTTTAGATAAAATAATCCCCCACTTACACATATTTTCAAAAAGAGAAGAAGCAGAAGGGGTAGAAACGAATTGGCGAAAAACAATCCTTTTAGTACTAGCTATTGCCTTACACAACATTCCTGAAGGACTAGCAGTTGGGGTTGCTTTCGGAGCTCTTGCTAGCCCCGACCTTACAGGAATGCCAGAGGTGTTTTCAATAGGAGCAGCAATTGCACTAGCATTAGGAATAGGGATTCAGAACTTCCCAGAAGGATTTGCAGTATCTATGCCCTTAAGAAGACAAGGTGTTAGTAGATGGAAATCATGGAAATGGGGACAATTATCTGCCATCGTAGAACCTATATTTGCAGTTATTGGAGCAGCTATTGTAATGCAAGTACTCCCTATACTTCCATATGCTCTAGCATTTGCTGCGGGAGCTATGATCTTTATTGTAGTGGAAGAAGTGGTACCAGAAAGCCAGAGGGGCGGAAATACTGACCTTGCAACTATGGGGCTGATAGCAGGATTTATCGTTATGATGGTGCTTGATGTTGCATTAGGGTAATTCTCTTTAAAGAGTTAAATAATCCATATTTTTCAAATTAAGACATAAGTCTTTCAACACATTTTCTTTTCTATCTTTGCACATATGTCTAGCAAGATAAATATCAAAAATCGGAAAGCATCTTTTGAATATCAATTTATTGATACATTTGTTGCTGGAATAATGCTAGTAGGAACAGAAATAAAGTCAATTCGTAATAATAAAGCCAATATTTCTGATGCTCATTGCGTTTTTAATGGTAATGAGCTTTTTGTAAAAAACTTACACATTGCAGAATATAGTAATGGAGGACAAAATAATCATGAGCCAAAAAGAGAAAGAAAACTTCTACTAAACAAGCAAGAATTAAAAAAAATGCTTGGGAAAGTTAAGGAAAAAGGAAACTCAATAATTCCTATTCGGTTATTTATCAATGAGAAAGGTAAGGCCAAACTAGAGATAGCTTTAGCAAAAGGTAAAAAGGTGTACGATAAGAGAGAAAGTATCAAGGAAAAAGATCAAAAGAGAGCTCTGGAAAGAGATCAAACATCTAGAAAGTAAGAGTGACTCTGGAGGGAGTCGAACCCCCAACCTCCTGATCCGTAGTCAGGTGCTCTATCCAATTAAGCTACAGAGCCATCTTTTAAGGGTGCAAAGATAATTAACTAAAAATAGTAGATAAAATTTTTATACGATTTCTACATCCAGATCATATTGATTTAGATCGTTTTTTAAAGAGAGCAAGTCCTTAGATTCTCCAGTCTTAATAATACAAGAACCATTATAATGGGTGATAGTTGCGCATTGTTCTGCCTGAATTGGATCATGCTCACAAATAGCTACAAGGCAATCGATAACATGATCAAAACTATTAAAATCATCATTAATTAAAACCAACTTTTTCTGGTCAACTAGTTGCTTTTTTCCTTTAGGTGAAAGATGGGGATTATATTTCATAGTCTATATTTTTACCAAATTTAGCTTTATTTTCTTCTCGTCTTATTAGTCTTTCAATATTTTTCTGGTGAGTTATTAACGAGAGAATGGGGACAAATATGGAAAAAATGATTAAAGAAGAGTTAGCATTATTCATTCCTAATATAACAATTACGATAAAAGGAAATGCCAATGATGCAATAATTGAACTTAAAGAAACATACTTACTTATAAGAAAAGTAATAACAAAAACTATAGCAGAAAGTAAAGCCGCCTGCCAATAAATTCCTAACATAAAGCCAAGCATAGTAGCGATACCTTTTCCGCCCCTGAAGCCCGTATAAATAGGGAACAGATGTCCTATTACAGCTGCAATACCGAGAACTAATTTTAGCTCAAAAAACTTTTCGTCTGGCAAGGACTGATTGTCGTTAACAAAATAAACAAGATGAACAAGATTAACTGCAAGCCATCCCTTTAAAATATCCATCAACAAAACAGGAGCACCTGCTTTTACTCCTAAAATTCTGAAAGTATTAGTTGCTCCAGCATTACCACTTCCGTATTCTCTAACATCCGTATTGTAAAAAATACGCCCCAGCCAAACAGCTGATGGAAATGCACCAATTAGATAAGCTAATAATATAAGTGCAATATTGGTTAAGAATAATATGTTTTCAGTAGTTAGCATTAAAAGGTCGGCAATATAGTAATTATTGCTTTTTCTCCATTTCTTTTACAAAACGATCAACCGATTGCTGAGGTGCTATCTGATAACGAAATGCTGGAATACCTCCTTTATGAGGAGCTTTTCGTTTTCCTTCTTTTAATTCTTGAATAGCTTCATTAAATGCTAGATTGGAAGATCGTGCTCGCATCACCCCTGATTTATAATTAAAGTAATAGCTTTCGTAGGATTCTGTTACTAAATAAATAGTCAGAATATCATTGTTTCTGCCTATTTTAATTTTGATGTAACTATCCTTTAGAAGGCTATTTAATTGATAGTCTACCATACTTCCTAATCCAATACTTCCAATAGAATAATACGCTTTTTCTTTTCCGTCCCATCTCAGATCTAAGTCGGTAAAGCTCATGGTATGATTTAGGGCATCAGGGAATTCAACAAATTCTGCTCTAGTTTCCAACTCCAAGAGCAACATCTCTGCATCCTCCTTTCCAACAATTCTCCCTAAGGTTTTTCCGTAAAATTCACTTTCAAATTCATAATTTTCAATTCCTGGTGACAGAAATATATCTTCTGCCATCACCTTTAAAGCTTTCTCAGAAAAGAAAAAATCTAATAGTAAAAACAGACGCATCTGCTCTTTATCCGCTAAAATATTATGTTCTACAAAACCTGCTGTTTCTACCTTAATTCTTCCTAAAGAAATACCTAAATCCATAAGTCCATCTCCATTTGTTTTGCACTGCTTATCGTAAAGGCGGAAAATATTAGAAAGCGTATCGTATCCGCTAACTACAAATGCTGATTCATTTTTGTCATAATACAGAAAATAAGAAGCAGAAAGTAAATCAATATCCATACTTCTATTTTTACGATTTAAAAATGTAGAATAGACATTGGAGGAATCTACCCCCATTATTAGCCCAGTGGTTAATCGCTCATCATCATCATTTACAACTACTGAATCCAATTCAATCGTGATATTATCTGGGGCAATTTCTGAAGTAAATCGTACCCATTCAATTGGAATAAAAGAGCACTGATGGTCCATCTTGAAATAACCATCAAAAGTCAAGTATTTATCATCTGCTGATAAATTCACTACTCCTTTAAAACTAAATTTAGCACCTAACTTAAATGGCTTCTCACCTTCAACCGAACCACTTGCAATCGTCATTCTATCGTCATTAACACTAATTTTTTGAAAGAAAATATTTTGTTCTTTATTTAGTTCGTCCTTGTAGGTATAATCGCCAGAGCCAGTATAATTATACTTACCTTTGATATTTATACTCGCCTTTTTGAAGGTGTGGTATTCTGTTAGGTTATTTGTTAAAACTGTCGCATTTTCAAGGGTTCGAATAGATGCTTCTTTCTCAACAATAACTTTACCAGAATCAGGAAAAATAGTGGCATCTGCCACCTCAATCTTATCTACTCCACTTGCGTGAATCACATAATCTTTTAAGCTATAATTTGCTGTTTTTGCAATAAAACTGAGGGAATCCTGTAATGGATGAGAAGATACAAATTCAGTTCCTAAGGAAGATTTGCTTGTTTCCCCCAACTCCAATAATTGCTCTTTCATATACCATTTCAGTTTATCGATATAACAGATGTATTGATTTTCTGGAAGCCGAACATAGGATTCTGATCCATTGGAATAGAACATTCCTATTTTTTCTTCTAAGTCGATATGAGTTCTTAAATTCTTAGACTCAAATGCAATACCTCCCAAATCATCAGTATTCACTATTAAATCAGCAGTGTCGGCATTAAAAAATACGGTATTATACATAAAGAAATTAGAAGTTACTTCTGCTTTATCTAATTTCATAATTCCATTTCCAGTCAATCCGGTTGGGCGTAATTCTATATCGCCATCCAATGCTACTTGTCCGTTATAAAAACTAAATTCATTTTGTTTTTTGTAAATATTCATTACATCATAATAGGGCTGATAATGTACATAAGTAGTGGTATTATTTACTTCTGGAAATTCAATCCCCTCTCTTACAGTTAATAAGTTAAATTGCTGAGTGTGTAAGTTCGTGGAATCAGGGAAAAACAGAATATTATCAGCAATAGAAACTGAGGTAAGATACTCTATTTTTCCACTTCCTTTTATTCCTTTACTACTTAACTGAATCTCATTAAAATATTTTCCTTTCCCACCATAAATTGGAAACCCATCTTTAGGAGTGTTTCTTTTAAAGCCGAGTGAATAATCCTTTTGTAAGCGCAAAGTATCATCAAAAACAGGGAATATTCCTGCCGATTTAAAAGTTCCTGCAAACCTTAATCCTTTTCCTGTAAAGTTTTCTAAACTATCAATCTCAAAGGGAAGCAAATGAAAGGAAACCCTATCCCTGTCATACACCCCATTGTAAATACTTTTTCTATCGTAAAAAACATAAGAATCTTCATAGCTTCTAAAAATTGGATAGCCCGGAAAACTATCTTTTCTCAATCCCGATTTATTAGTAGGATGATCAATTTGCAAATCTCCTGTAACCGCCTCAATTACTGTTTTAATTTTAGTTAAAACCTCATCATCATACCTGTCTCTTTGAATTGGCATAATAGGAACTGACAATTGTACAGAATCAATTTTATGTAAATCTACCCAAAAACTATCATAATGAAAATAAAAATCTTTTCCGTAAAGATTAAATCTTCCATTTCCTGCAGAGATTTGTCCAGAGAAAACAAAATCTCTGTTTTTCTTTATCACAATTCTATCAGCTGTTGGATACATATATACTCTTTGGGAATCGGAAAGCGTAATCTCTGGAACACCTAACACATTCAAATCTTTGGTTTTGATATTGAGTGCAGAATTCACTTTCATTTTCATTGCCCCAACATTACTTTGCACTTTCGATTTGAAACTTATCACATCATAATCTCCTTTTCCCGATTTTGCTTTTAAGTAGTTATGAAGTTTTCCGAGTACTTTTATTCTCTGCTCGCCATAGTCATAATACACAAATCCTTTATTGGAAAGATTGGTAAGATAATGTTGAATCTGAGATAGAGAATAGCCCGCATATCTAGCAAAATCTTCTACAAAGAACAGTTCTTCTCCTTTGTCTTTCATGTAATTTCTTATCAAAATTAAAGGGTGAATTTTATCCATTCCGTGAAGTTGCTGATATTTTGCTTCCAGATAATTATTTACCGATTCAATATAAATTTCAGAAACATAGGTGCCAGGCAAAGAGCCAAAGAAAATCATATCCTCATCAACATTCCATTCTAAAAACTCACAATCTATTGTAATTTGATGGTAAGTATTAATAAGTGGACTTTCTGAAACCCCATTTCGTTTTCTGTAAAGTTCTAATCTTCTTTTGGAGTTAATATAAGTAAATTTGAGTGCGGAATGATAAATAGAATCGGTATCAAAAAATACTTTTACTGCTGCTAATGTGGATGAGATTCTATCGTTTCCAATACTAAATCGGTTGGCATTTGCAATAATAATAGGATTTCCATTTCTTTTTAATATGATTCGCGCCTCTGCATAATCACCACCATCTGCAACAAATTCTTTGCCTTTAAGAATGTAGCCGCCTTTATAGTCTACATCAGGGAAAATTTCAGTTAAAAGTACATCTTTCCCTTTTGATTTAAAATATGGGTAAGAGCATTTTTTATCATATCCTCCCACATCAATTTTATGTTTTATACTTCCAATTATTGGCCTTTTAAAAATATATTTGTTATAAAACAAAACTGAATCTGCATTTAGTTGGTCTTTTTTCAAATCTACTTTATAATTGGCTAATTCTCCATAAACGGAGTCTTCACTATACCCTGCTTTTTCCCAATTTATCTTTCCACCTTTTCCTTCCCATTTGAAATTGATGGGCCAGTACTTTCCCTTTGTATTATATATATAAATAGTACTTCCTTTTGCTGAACAACTCAAAGTAAATTCTTGGGGAAAGGAGAGAAATGGATGTCCTAATTCTACACCAAAAGTATAGTCATTAGATGGGCAATACCAACTTACCGCCCTAGAGTTTCTAAGCATCCCTGAGGAAATAAAATCATCTGTAAAAATCAAATACAGCATCAATCTTTTTGTGGTGGATTCTTCTAGTAAATTATCAACCACATTTAACCAATCATTAAATTTTGGAATGGCAGATTGCTGATAAGCAAACTGATTGATCGCTTTAAAAAAATTAGAAAAATGAGGGTTTGGTCTTAGTCGTTTTGCAAGCATTGTATTTGCTATTACAATTATTTTCTTTATAGTTTTTGTGTCAAATTTTTGAGATTGAATATTATCTTCAAACTGAAAAAAAACCCTAGATAAATCTTTGTTTTTTTTGGCGGAAATAAATACATCCACTTCCTCTAAAAAAACAGAAGTTTCCTCTGAAAATTTAGTAAGTTTCTTCTTTTTATCTTGACTAAAACTGCTATTAAAGCAAAGTAAAAAACTTAAAGAAAGTAATAATTTTCTCATTTTTATAAGTGGAATAATATCACTAAAAGGATTTTTTCTGATAGAGAGATATTAACTTCCATATAATTCATTAAAATGAATTTATAATTGCCAGAAAATCATCTGATTTTAATGATGCACCCCCTATCAAACCGCCATCAATATCTTTTTGAATGAAAAGCTCTTTTGCATTTCCAGGATTGCAACTTCCGCCATACAAAATAGAAGAGTTTTCTGCTATTTTAGAACCATATTTTTCATTCAAAATTGATCGAATAAAGCCGTGCATTTCTTGTGCTTGTTCGCTTGTTGCAGTTATACCTGTTCCAATTGCCCAAATGGGCTCATAAGCAATTACAATATTTGTAAAATCATTAGAATCCAAATGAAAAATCCCTTCTGATAATTGTTGTTTTATCCAATTGAAATGAGTTCCATTCTCTCTTTGGGTTAAACGTTCTCCACAACAGAAAATCACTTTCAAATTATTAGCAAGCACTTTATTTACCTTTTCTGCCAAATCAGCATTTGTTTCTTTAAAATATTCTCTTCTTTCAGAATGTCCTATTATCACATAATCTCCATTTGAAGTAGTAACCATTTCGGCTGAAACTTCCCCAGTAAAGGCGCCTTTCCCCTCTTTACTACAATTTTGTGCAGAAACTTTTACCCTTTCAAAATCATTACACATTTTTGCTATTTTATACAAATACAAGAAGCAAGGAGCAAACACAACCTCCGTATCTTTATCTTTTGGAAGTTGGCTCAAAACCTCTGAAACCAAAACCAATGCATCCTCTCTTTTAAGATTCATTTTCCAATTTCCAACTACAATATTTTTTCTCATAATGTTATGTAATCCTAATTCTAGGATCTAATATCCCGTAAATAATATCGACCACTATATTAACGACAACAAATATAGTAGCAATAAATAAAACAGCCCCCATTACAACTGGTAAATCCAAATTATTAAGTGCATCTACTATTTCTTTTCCAATTCCGTTCCATGCAAAAATATATTCTACAAATACTGCACCAGCAAGCATTGAAGCAAACCAACCAGAAACTGCCGTTACCACAGGATTAACTGCATTGCGTAATCCATGTTTGAAAAGCACTACGAATTTACTCAAACCCTTTGCAATTGCTGTTCGCATATAATCCATTTTCAAAACTTCTAAAAGGGAATTTCTGGTGAGTTGCACAATTACAGAAAGAGGCCGAATACCCAAAGTAATAGCAGGTAAAATCAAGTTTTTCAAATTGATAAACTCCCCTCTTCCGTAATTATCTACCTCATACAAACTACCCATCATGGAAAGACCCGTAATATCGGCAAGCAAAAAACCAAAAAACCAAGCAAAAAGAATTGCCGAGAAAAAAGAAGGAACAGACATTCCTAAAACAGATAGGAATAAAGTCAATTTATCAATCCAAGAATTTTTATAAATTGCTGCCAAGACCCCTAATAAGATACCAATCAGTAGTGCAATACTAATAGAAGCCAAAGCCAAAACAAAGGTGTTTGGAAATGTATCAGCAATTATGGAAGATACGGATTTCCCCCTTTTTACAAATGATTCTCTTAAATAAGGATACTTAACAACAATTGCTGATTTTTTAGTTTCAAAAATAGTGATATAATTGTATTTCTCAGATTCTATAAAATGAAAAGCATCTTTGTTTTTGCTGTGAATGGAAAGTGGCGATAAATCATTGAGATATAAAAAGTATTGCGCACTAATAGATTTATCAAATCCATATTTGTGTTTTAGCGCCATAAGTTGCTCGGAATCTTCTCTTTGGCCAAGCATCATTCGGGCAGGATCGCCTGGGAGAACATTAAACAAAAAGAAAACCAAAGTAAGCACACCCCAAAGTACCAAAATGCTATAAGTGATTTTCTTTATTATGAATTTAATCACAATTTATTTTGTGAGTTTTTCTATGGAAGGAAAATCATTAAAATGCCATTTCCCTCTAATTGTACCTTCTTCTATTTTTACCAGCCCAGGATTGGAACGAACGATTGTTTTTAGGGTTGTTTCATCCGTGAAATTATAAGGAAACATAATGTTGTTTTCATGGCGAAATACATCAATCAGCTCATCAGATGAAGCAGAAAGTGCTACAAAAGTAATCCCCTTTTTTTCGCAAGCCAAATACAAATCAGTTAGTTTTTTGCTTGCTTCTACATTTGTTTTCTTAATGTTATAGGCAATGACTAAATACGCCTTTTTTGCAGACAAAATAGAGTCGGTAATATCCACCTCATCTTTGGAGATGGAAAAATCATGAATGGGCGGCTCATATCCTTTTTCAATGAGTTTTGTTTTTCTATCCACATATTTTGCTCCCTCTATTTTCCATGGTTCTTGCTCGGTGGTAAATTGCTGAGTTTCTCCATTAATTTCATAGTACCAAATATCTTCAATAATATCTTGCTTTGCATCTTTTGGAATTAGCATTCCCTCTGGAATATTTTCACCAATTGCATAGGGCCTAAAATCTTTGGCAGGTAAATGAGAATAGGTATGCCAAACGAAATAACAACTTAACAGAAGGGTTAATAAATTAATTTTGTTTTCCGCTTTCTTGGTAAATAATGACTGTATTTTATTCTGGCTTTTAAATAGGAGAAGAATGAAAAATAGCAAAACCATATCTTTTGTAAAAGATTGCCATGGCGTGAGTTTTAAGGCATCTCCAAAACATCCGCAATCTGTCACTTTATTGAAATAGGCAGAAAAGAAAGTAAGAAAAGTGAAAAACACAATCATCAAGAGCAAACTCCAAGAAACAAATTTTATTCGGCTACCAATAAGCAGCATTGTTCCTAGTAGAATTTCAAAAACACAAATACTTACAGCTATTAAAAGCGCAAAAGCAGAAAGCCACTCCATTCCAAAAACTTCAAAATACTCTGCTAATTTATAAGAAAACCCTATTGTATCATTAGCTTTTATCAGCCCAGAAATAATGAATAAAACACCAACTAAAAATCTTGAAATGATAAGTGAAATCCTCATTTTATTTTGTTTTAATTAAAGCAAAAACAGCATAATTTATCATATCCAAATAATTAGCATCAATCCCTTCCGAAATCAGTGTTTCTCCTTCATTATTTTCAATCTTTTTTACACGCAAAAGCTTTTGTAAAATAAGGTCGGTAAGCGAACTTATCCGCATATCTTGCCATGCCTCACCATAATCATGGTTTTTATCAGACATTAGTTGTTTTGCTTGATTGGTATATTGACTAAAAAGTCCCATAGCATTGGAAAAGGACAATTCTTCTGCATGCTCTGCCACCCCTAGTTCTAATTGTATTAGTCCAATAATGGAATAATTAATTATCCCAACATATTCATTACTTATATCTTCATTTATCTTTTGTGTGCCCTTTTGGTCAATGCTTCTTATTCTTTGGGCTTTGATGAAAATTTGGTCTGTAAGTGAGCTAATTCTCAGAATTCGCCATGCTGTTCCATAATCTTTTAGTTTTTTAGCAAAAATGTACTCACATTTTTTTATTATTGACTCGTATTCAGTAATTGTCTGTTTCATGAATTTTTTATTGTTCTTTTAAGCCAAAAATACATTTTTTCCAAATGAAAGCTTTAAATATAAAAGGTAAAATGCTTGATTTATCAACACCAAAAGTGATGGGGATTCTTAATATTACTGACGATTCTTTTTTCGATGGCGGAAAATACATTAGTAAAAATAAAATATTAGAAAGGTGCGATAAAATGCTTATGGAAGGCGCATCAATCATTGATATTGGCGCACAATCGTCAAGACCTGGTTCAAAAAGTATAAACTCTAATCTTGAAAAAGAACGCCTACTTACAGCTATCACAAATGTAAAACATCATTTCCCAGACATTATTATTTCGGTGGATACTTATAATTCATCTATTGCAAAAAGCTGCATTAAAAATGGAGCTGATATTATTAATGATATTTCAGCAGGAGAAAAGGATAAAGAAATGTGGGCAATAGTAGCAGAATCTGGCGTTACCTATATTATGATGCATATGAAAGGTAATCCAGAAAATATGCAAGAAAATCCACAATACGATAATATAACTAACGATATTATGGTATTTTTTGAAAAAAAGATAAAGAACTTGAAAGCGAAAGGAAATGAGCAAATTATCATTGACCCTGGTTTTGGTTTCGGAAAAACTATGGAACATAATTATGAGATTTTAAATAATTTAGAAAGATTTCAAGAATTCGGATTACCACTATTAGTTGGCGTATCACGAAAATCTATGATTTACAATTTACTAGATACAACAGCTCAAAAGGCGTTGAACGGCACAACAGCCATAAACATGATAGCATTACTAAATGGGGCAAATATTTTGAGAGTTCATGATGTAAAACAGGCCATTGAATGTATTAAAATTGTTAATTTCGCCAAAAGTTATAAAAAATGAGTTTTCTGGATTTTATAGAATTTAATTTTATTAGCATTATTGATATTGTATTGGTTGCCATACTAATGTATCAGTTATACAAACTGGTAAGAGGAACGGTAGCAATTAATATTTTTATTGGTCTAACTTCTATCTATTTACTTTGGAAATTGGTAGACGCCTTGCATATGGAGTTATTAAGTGAGATTTTAGGACAATTTATTGGAGTTGGCGTTATTATTCTGGTAATTGTTTTCCAGCAAGAACTTAGAAAGTTCTTGATTATGATTGGCAGAGCAAAGCTGATAAAAAATAAGGGATTCTTAAAATTTAATATAGGAGAACAAGACAACAAGCTTGATATAGGAATTATTTGCAAAGCCTGTCAGGATTTATCAAACAGTAAAACAGGAGCACTACTTGTTATTACCCATGCAGATGACTTGGCTTTTTTCTCAGAATCGGGAGTGCAAATTGGATCCGATATAACCATACCATTACTAAAAAGTATCTTTTTCAAAAATAGTCCTTTACATGATGGAGCAGTAATTATTAGAGGTAATAAAATAGTCGCTGCTAGATGTGTTTTGCCCGTTACAAACAATACTGATTTTCCTGCCCATTTAGGAATGCGACACAGGGCTGCTGTCGGAATTTCGGAAGAAACGGATGCAGTTGTAATTATTGTTTCCGAGCAAAATGGAGAAATCTCATTTGCGAAAGAAGGAATATTACAAAACCATTGTAGCAGAGAAAAGTTAGAAGAGTTATTACGCTTTGAAGCAAATAAGCTTAACGCTTAGGAAAACGCATTTTATAACTTATCTCTACTTTTCCTCTTGAAATGTCAGAAAGTTTTCCTTTTAAAACTCTTTTGCGTAAAGGGCTGATTTTATCGGTAAATAGAATCCCATCTAAATGATCGTACTCATGTTGAATTACCCTAGCGGTAATTCCATCAAATTTTTTCTGCTGTTTTTGAAAATTTTCGTCCAAAAACTCTATTTCAATCTCAGATTTGCGAGAAATATCTTCTCTAATTTCAGGAATGCTCAAACAACCCTCATTAAATAACCACTTTCGCCCTTCCTCCTTTATCATTTTAGGATTGATAAATACTTGTTTCGTGGGCTGAATATCATTCTCTTCATCATCAACAAAAGGAGCAGTATCTATAATAAAAATACGGATTGATTTATTTATTTGTGGAGCAGCCAATCCAACACCACTTGCCACATACATAGTCTCGAACATATCGTCAATAATTTCCGGTAAATCAGGAAAAGATCTTGAGATTTCTTTGCATTTCTCTCTGAGAATCGGAGAGCCAAAAGCTACAATAGGAAGAATCATATTTTATAAAATGTTATCGATAATATCATCCACAGTAATCCCTTCTGCTTCCGCTTTATAATTCCTTATTACTCGGTGTCGGAGAATTGGCTTTGCTACTGCTTTTACATCTTCAATATCAGGGGAGTATTTACCATTTATAGCAGCATAACATTTTGCACCCAAAAGCATAAACTGAGAAGCTCTAGGACCAGCTCCCCATGAAATATACTGCTGTACCTTTTCTGAAGCCATCTCAGTATCGGGGCGTGTTTTTGCTACTAAGGAAACTGCATACTCTATCACATTGTCATTTACAGGGATCTTCATAAGAATATTCTGATGAAATACAATGTCTTCTGCATCCATTACTTTATTTAAAGTAGTTGAATAATCAAAGGTTGTTTGTTTAACAATTTGGATTTCCTCATTATAATTAGGATAATCTAAAATCACATTAAACATAAATCGATCTAATTGGGCTTCTGGCAAAGGGTATGTGCCTTCTTGTTCGATAGGGTTTTGGGTTGCTAGCACAAAAAACGGATTCTCTAATTCGTATTTATTGCCAGCATTAGTAACAGAGCGTTCCTGCATGGCTTCCAAAAGTGCGGATTGGGTTTTTGGAGGCGTTCTGTTTATCTCATCTGCTAAAATAATATTGGCAAATAAAGGACCTTTAACAAATTTGAAATTTCTACTCTCATCCAAAATTTCAGCACCCACAATGTCTGAAGGCATTAAATCAGGTGTAAACTGGATTCTGTTGAATTTTAACCCTAAGCAATCTGCAATGGTTTGTACCAGTAGAGTTTTTGCCAATCCTGGGACACCAACTAAAAGACAATGTCCCTTGCTAAAAATAGAAATTAGAACTTGGTCAACTACCTCATCTTGCCCAACAATTACTTTGGCTATTTCTGTTCTAAAATTTTTGAAACCCTTTGCAAAAGCATCAATCGCTTTTACATCCGAATTTATTAGTTGTTCATCCATATTTATAAAATTATCCATTTATGATCAAAAGTACAATCCTTTAAGCTATTTCCTAATTTAATATAGGTTTTTGCTATTTTTTCTTCTAACCAATCATTTATTGTTTCTTGTTTCTTTTCTGACAATGTTACATTCCGAATTTTATCGTAATCCTCAATTAAGTTAGCCGTATGTGCTATGGTTTTTTTTCTTAGTTTTATGAGTCGGTACGCTTTTCTCCCATCATCTGTTTGCATAATTATTGGTGCCGATATTTCATTATCACTCATTATTTCAATTACAAAATACAAAGTTGGATCCAAATCTTTCATAATAAACATACTAGAACCAGAATTAGGATTTATGAGTAATCCCTCATTGTTTTTACTCTCATCATCCGAAAAATTTAATGCTGCTTTTTCAAAAGTTATTTTTCCATCAGAAATCTGCTTTGCAATATCCTCAATTTCTGATTTCAGCTCCATAAGTTGAGTGGAAGAAACTTTTGGTTTTAAAAGAATATGTCGCACATTTATCTGCTCTCCCCTTCTTTCTATCAGTTGAATGATATGATAACCAAATTCACTTTTAATAATATCAGAAAGTTCATCTCCTTTTAGCTTATAAGCTGCCGCTTCAAATGCTGGGACCAAATCGCCCCTCCCTACAAAACCTAATTCTCCTCCATTTTTTGCAGAACCAGGATCGTCAGAATAAAGGGTAGCTAATACCTTAAAATCTTCGCCTTTTATTATCCTCTCTTTAAAAGTTTCTAATTTATTTTTTATCCTTTCTTTTTCCTCAACTGAAATTTCTGGCTTTAAAACTATTTGGGAAATTTCAACTTCTGCCTCAACCGTAGGGAGGCTGTCTTTTGCTAAATTGTTAAAATAGGTTTTTACTTCTGAAGGAGTAACTTTCACTCCAGCAGTAATACCTACTTGCATTCTTTGTGAAAGTAATTGATCGTTTATTAAATCTCGAAATTCTGATTTTATCTCAATAATAGATCTTCCATAAAACTCTTCTAATTTTTCTTTGCTCCCCACTTGTCCTACAAAATAACGGATTCTTTTTTCCAATTCACTCTCAATTTCTTGTTCCGATATTTCCAAGCTGTCAATTTTTGCTTGGTTTAGAAGCAGTTTCTGATACAATAAATCTTCAATAATCCTACATTTTATCTCGCCTCCATTTGTATACCCTTGCGTTAAATATTGTTGGTATTGGG
>DASCPP010000097.1:0-2430 GCA_036012565.1 Flavobacteriales bacterium
AAAAAGTAGTAAATGTTAGGTGTATGGTTTTAATAAATTTTAAAAAGAACGGACCTAAGGTTAAGGCAGAGTTTATGCATAAATAATTTATAGGAGAGACTTTTATATGAAGTATAAAATAGGTATAGATGTTGGAGGAACTTTTACTGATTTCTTTTTAGTATCAGACAAAGGTAATTCTGTTATGCATAAAACTCTCTCAACTCCTGAAGATTCTTCTGAAGGATTTATTACCGGACTTAAAGAGATTGCAGAGATTTTAAATCTTCCTGAAGGTGATTTTATTGATAACATTGATACGATTGTTCATGGTACAACAGTATCTACTAATGCTTTTCTGACAATGAGTGGAGCTAAAACAGCATTAATTACTACAAAAGGTTTTCGTGATACATTGGAGATGAGAAGAGGTATTGGAGAAGAGCGTTATGATAATCATTACAAGAATGTAATCCCACTTGTGCCAAGATACCTTAGGTGTACTGTTGATGAGAGAATTGATGCTGTTTTCGTAATCAGCTAGTTTCTTTTTAAGTTTAAAACAGAAGGCAAATCTTTTTTCACCCCTTTTCTAATTGTCATTTTAGTAATTTAGGATTGTATTAATTTTCTTACTTACTTTTTTTGCATTTGGCAACATAGTTGCTTCCAAGGTAGAATTAAGTGGTATTGCAGGTAAATTTTCAGAACCCATTACAAAAACAGGAGCATCCAATTTTTCAAAACACTTTTCCTGAATTCTTCCTGTCAAACTTTGTGCAAAGGAATTATGATAAGGCTCTTCAGTAAGCACTAAACATTTCCCATGTTTGTTTACCGTACTAAGAATTAAATCCTCATCAATAGGGTTTATAGTTCTTAGGTCAATTATTTCTACTTTTCCTTTGTGGTCTTTAGCGGCATTTAATGCCCAATGTACGCCCATCCCGTAAGTAACTAAACAAAGTGTGTTTGTTTCATTTTCATCTGAATTTAAAGCAATTCTTCCTTTCCCAAAAGGTATTACATAATCTTTAGATGGTTCAATGGTTTTTGCATTTTCCGTACCTTTTATTTTACTCCAATATAATCCTTTATGCTCTAAAATTACTACTGGATTTGGATCATAGAAAGCCGATTTCATCAATCCTTTTAAATCTGCACCATTAGATGGGTAAGCAATTTTAATACCTTTAATCTGAGCTAATACAGATTCTACAGAAGAAGAATGATAAGGACCACCACTACCATATGCACCAATAGGTACACGGATAATACAACTCACAGGCCATTTTCCATTTGACAAATAATTGGAACGACTCACTTCCGTAAAGAGCTGATTTAATCCTGGCCAAATATAATCTGCAAATTGCACTTCAACAATCGGTTTTAGTCCAACTGCTGACATTCCCACTGTACTCCCAATAATAAATGCCTCCTGAATAGGAGTGTTGAATACTCTATTATCTCCAAATGTATCTGCAAGTGTTGCTGCTTCACGAAACACACCTCCTAATCGTTTTCCTACATCTTGTCCGTATAGCAAACATTCAGGGTGGTCAGTCATTAACTCTTTTATAGAAAACAGGGCAGAATCTACCATTACAGTAGCTTCTTTATCTTTAGGCGATCTATCTCCTTTCTCTTCTAAGATTTTAGTTGGAGCATAGTCGTGAGAGAATAGGTCTTCAGGATTTGGATCTTCTGCTTTTAAGGCTTTTTCATAATCTGATTTTACTAATCCCTTAGCAGATTTTTCAATCTTAGATAAATCTTTTTCGGTAAAACCATTTTTTAATAGCAGTGCTTTTAGTTTTGGAAGAGGATCTCTTTTTCTTGCTTTATCTAAATCATCTCTGTACCATTCCATTCTAACTCCTGATGTATGGTGATTTAGTAGTGGAACTTTTGCATGTACTAAGCTAGGGGTTCTACTTTCTTTGATCTCTTTAAGAACCTCTCTAATACAATTATAGGATTCCTTAAAATCAGTGCCATCAATTGTGTAGGTTTTTAGTCCGAAACCTTGAGCGTAATGGGTAGCGTCTACCGCTCTAGTTTCTGAAGCGTGAGCAGAAATATCCCATTCGTTATCTTGTACTAAATACAGAATAGGTAATTTCTTAAGTGCAGCCATCTGAAAAGCTTCTGCAACCTCTCCTTCAGTAATGGAAGCATCTCCAAAAGAACAAACAGTGATTGGTTCTTCTCCTTTTTTAGGTTTTGACAAGCCTTCCATTTCTTTGTATTGAATTCCCATTGCAACTCCTGTTGTTGGGATAGCTTGCATACCTGTTGCAGAAGATTGATGTGGAATTTTCGGGAATCCTTCTCTTTTCAAGGAAGGGTGAGAGTAGTAAGTTCTACCTCCTGAGAAAGGGTCCTCTTTTTTACATAAGAGTTGTAGCATTAGTTCGTAAGGGGTTATTCCAATTCCAAGAAGCATTGAGT
>DASCPP010000098.1:0-2672 GCA_036012565.1 Flavobacteriales bacterium
TGAATTCTCCATTTAATCGGATAACTCTAACTTCAGAAATAGGTCCGTTAAACGGAATATCTGAAATAGCAATTGCAGTTGAAGCGGCTAATGCAGCTAAACTGTCAGGAGATACTTCAGGGTCGTGTGAATTAAGTGAGATCATCACTTGTACTTCAGCATGATAATCGCTTGGGAACATAGGTCTTAAAATTCTATCTACCAATCGCATTACCAATATTTCTTGGTCGGTCGGTCTAGCTTCTCTTTTTAAGAATCCACCAGGAAATCTACCATCAGCAGCAAATTTCTCTCTATAATCAATAGTTAATGGTAAAAAATCTACTCCATCTCTAGCTTCTTTACTAGACACAACAGTGGCTAACATATGAGTTTTTCCCATTCTGATTTCTACCGAACCGTTTGCTTGTTTTGCTAATTTTCCTGTTGTTATGGTAATTTCTCTACCATCCTCTAATTTTATTGTTTGTTTAATTTCGTTATATGACATTATTCTTAATTTCTTTCTTGTGTTAATAAGTAAAAAAGGCAAAGAAATTGCCTTTTTTGTCTGTTTTATTTTCGGAGTTTCAATTCTTTGATTAACTCCCTGTAAGCAAGGATATCTTTACTTTTTAAGTAATCTAATAGTTTTCTCCTTTTTCCAACCATTAGTTGTAAAGATCTTTGTGTGGAGTAGTCCTTTCGGTTTTCTTTTAAATGAGCGGTTAAATGTTTTACCCTTTCGGTGAATAGCGCAACTTGGCTAAATACTGACCCAGAATCTTTGGTATCTTTTCCAAATTTCTTAAATATTTGTTCTTTTTCTCCTGTTGTTATACGCATATACTCCTTTTTTAATCTTTAATTTTTAATGGGTGGCAAATTTAGGAAATACTTTTGGATAAAAAAACTCTTTTAAAACAAATAAAATCAAGCTTTTATGATACGTAATATTTGGCTAATTTTGGCTTTTAGGTTTTTTCTCTCTACAATCAAATCCAAGAAACCGTGTTCTAGTAAAAACTCAGAAGTTTGGAATCCTTCCGGTAAGTCTTTTCCTATTGTTTCCTTTACTACCCTTGGCCCAGCAAAGCCAATGAGAGCATTAGGTTCGGCAATATTCATATCGCCAAGCATAGAGAAAGAGGCGGTTGCCCCTCCAAAAGTTGGGTCAGTTAGTAATGAAATATAAGGCAATTTCTCATCACTTAATTGTGTTAATTTAGCTGAAGTCTTAGCTAGTTGCATTAAGGAGAAAGCAGCTTCCATCATTCTTGCTCCTCCTGATTTTGAGATAATAATTAGTGGACATTTCGATTTGCGAGCATAATCTGTAGCTCTAGCAATTTTTTCTCCTACTACCGAACCCATAGATCCCCCAATAAAATTAAAGTTAAAACAAGCAATCACCACATTTTCTCCATTCATCTTCCCAAAAGCAGATGTAATTGCCTCTTTCAAACCAGTATCTTTCTGATTTTGTTTTAATCTATCTGTATATTTTTTAGAATCTTTAAATCCAAGAGGATCTTTTGAGGTCATTTTAGCATCCAATTCTGAAAATTCGTTTTTGTCAAAGAATATCTTAAAATATTCCTTTGCATTAATTCTATGATGATAATTACAGTTATTACAAACATATAAGTTTTGTAAATGTTCTTTTGTAGAGGTAATTGTCTTACATTTAGGGCATTTGTACCATAATCCTTCAGGAGTTTCTTTCTTCTCATCTGTTGAAGTAGTTATCCCTTCTTTAATTCGCTTAAACCAACCCATGTTTTATGCGTTTCTGTTTATATTATTTAAATCTTCAAAAGATCTTTTTAATCTCTCCTTAAAAGTTAATTCCCCTTCTCTGAGCCATTTTCTAGGGTCGTAATACTTCTTGTTTGGCTTATCTTCTCCTTCAGGATTCCCGATTTGTGATTGCACATAATCTGTTTTTTTAGAGAAGTAGTCTCTAACCCCTGTTGTAAATCCCCATTGCAAATCTGTATCAATATTCATTTTTATTACTCCATAACTTATAGCTTCTTTTATTTCATCAGAAGTTGAGCCAGAACCACCATGAAAAACAAAACTGATGGGCCTTTCAGATGTTTTGTATTTGTCTTCAATATATTTTTGGGAATTATCTAATATTTTTGGAGTTAAAACAACATTGCCAGGTTTATAAACACCATGAACATTACCAAAAGCTGCTGCAATAGTAAATTTATCACTTACCTTCATTAACTCTTCATAAGCAAAAGCAACTTCTTCTGGCTGAGTGTACAATTTGCTACTATCTACATCTGTGTTATCTACACCATCTTCTTCACCCCCTGTAATTCCAAGTTCAATTTCTAAAGTCATATCTATTTTACTCATTCTTTCAAGATACTTTTTACAGATTTCTATATTTTCTTCAATAGGTTCTTCTGACAAATCAATCATGTGTGAACTATATAGTGGCTTACCATACTGAGTATAAAATTCCTCTCCTGCATCTAAAAGTCCATCAATCCAAGGTAAAAGTTTTTTTGCAGCATGATCGGTATGCAAAATAACACTGACACCATATAATTCCGCCATTTGATGCACATGCATAGCACCAGAAATACCTCCTGCAATGGTTACTCTATGATTTTCGTTTCCCAACCCTTTTCCAGCAAAAAAGTAGCAGCCACCATTAGAAAACTGTATGATTA
>DASCPP010000099.1:0-14567 GCA_036012565.1 Flavobacteriales bacterium
TAGGTGTTGCTAAAAAAGAAGTCAATGGAGAAATTTTAGAAACTCCTTTTGATCAGGTTAAAGTAAATGATATCCTTATTGTAAATGAAGGGGATAAAATACCTGTTGATGGTGTGCTTGTGTGGGGGTCGGCTTTGATAGATGAATCTATGCTTACTGGAGAAAGTAGTCCTCTAAATAAAGAGGCGGAAAGTAATGTAATAGGAGGTACTATTGTAACTTCTGGAAGCATAAAAATAAAGGCAACTTCAGTGGGCAAAAACACGCTTCTTTCTCAGATTATTGAATTAGTTAAAAATGCAGAGGAGAACAAACCTAATATTCAAAGTATGGGTGATAATGTCAGTGGGGTTTTTGTTCCTGTTGTATTAGTTATTGCAATTATTACTTATTTCTTTTCTTCATTATTGATTGCTTATTATAATGTTGATGCTCCCATTTCTGATCCTCTTTTAAGAGCAATTGCAGTATTAGTTATCTCCTGTCCTTGTGCTATGGGATTAGCAACACCAACTGCTGTAATGGTTGGTATTGGTAGAGCTGCAAAAAAAGGGATTTTACTAAAAGGAGGAGGAACACTTGAAAAATTAGCGAGCATAAAAAAAATAGTTTTTGATAAAACGGGTACACTTACTACAGGGGATTTTTCTGTTAAAAATATTAATATTCTGGAAGGAGAGGAACAATATGTTAAAAGTGTCATTTTTAATTTAGAAAAACACTCCTCTCACCCTATTGCAGTTTCCCTTATGAAAAACCTAAAATCTGAAGCAGAAGTTTTTGAATTGGAAGGTGTTAAGGAAGAAAAAGGTATAGGAATTTCAGCAAAAATAGGTAATGATATTTTTCAAATTGGCTCTTCAAGGTTATTACAAAATACAGAAGAACATGATTTGTTTTTACTTAAAAATAATAAAGTAATTGCAACTATCGATATTGAAGATGAGTTAAAATCAGATATCAAAAAAGTATTGCTACAAGTAAAAGATTTTAATATAAATTCCGTTTTATTGAGTGGCGATAAGAGAAAGAAATGTGAAAATTTAAATGAAAAATTGCATTTTTCAGAAGTTTATACTGAGCAGTTGCCACATCAAAAATTGGAAAAAATAGAAGAATTGGTTACAAAGACTCCTACTGCAATGTTTGGGGATGGTATAAATGATGCTCCAGCACTTGCAAGGGCTACCGTTGGTATTTCTATTGGTAATGCTACACAAGTTGCTATACAATCGGCTGATGTAATTTTACTTGATAAAACTAGGCTACATCAATTGCCAAAAGCATTGCAAGTGGCTAGACATACTTTACTGACAATAAAGCAAAATTTATTTTGGGCTTTTGCCTATAATATAGTTGCAATTCCTATTGCGGCTTTGGGTTTTCTGAATCCTATGTGGGGAGCACTTTTTATGGCCTTCTCTGATGTTGTTGTAATTGGGAATTCTGTTCGTCTCAAATACAAAAAAATATTTTAAAAGATGAGAGATTTAATTGCAAGAGGATTAAAAGATTTGCTTTATCATAAAAAAGAAGTAAGCAATACAGCTATTTTATTTTCTACCCAGATTCTAGTACTAATAATTGGACTTGGAATTAAAACAATTCAGGTTAGAGCACTTAGCCCAAAAGAATACGGTTTGCTTGCTCTTTTTGGAACGATTACTTCAGTAATTGTTTTGTTTTTTCATTACGCTTCTTTTTCCTCTTTAAAAGTTATTTTAGCTAATAATACAGATAAACAAAAGGAAAAAGAATTGGTTGGTTTAGGAGTTCTAATTGCAGGATTTCTTGGAATTTTATTTTCTACCACACTTTTTACTATAAGCTTTTTTGTGGATAATCTACTTCATGCAGAAATAGGGGATTTGCTTATGTTTTTAGCTCCATTTTGTTTTATACTTCCATTTCAATTTTTTATTTCGGAGATTTCAATTGGAGCCAACAAACTAAAACAATTAGCAGTTTTTCATTTGTTTTCTCGGATTCTTTTTATTGCATCTCTTCTTGCTTTTTTCAAGGGAGATTTGCTAAATGTGAAATTGATTATTATTCTAAATTTGTTAGCTTGGCTTGTTTCCACTATTGTAATTTTAATCAGTTATAAACCATCTTTTAGTAAAATAACGAAAAACTTTGAAAAAGTAAAAGAGAAAAATAAATCATTTGGATTCCCCTATTATTTTGGTGCTATTGTAAACCAATCTACTTACAAATTAGATGAACTTTTCATCACCTATTTTATAAATATTACACAATTAGGATTCTACACTTTAGCGAGTATAATTTGTTCTCCAATGACTTTTCTTAGCCGAGCTTTTGTGAATAGTATTTTTAAAAAGATGGCCTTGAAAGACAGGATTCCTATCCGTGTTTTTGTATATAACGCCCTTTGGCTGAGCTTTTGTGTTTTGTTTTTATATCTTTTTTCCGATCTTATTGTAAGCACATTATTTGGAGAAAAATACATGCAAGTGAGTGGTTATATTCTACCACTTTCCATTGCTTTTTTATTTCAAGGGATGTATGCACCTTTTACTTTCTTGGTGGTAAAATCGAAAGGAAAAGAACTTAGAAATGTTGCTTATGCTGAAGCAATGGTAAATGTGATTGGGAACCTCTTATTAGTTCCCGATTGGTTTGTTTTTGGATATGAAGTAGGAGGATATGGTGTTTTAGGAGCAATTAGTGCAAGTATCTTATCTCGTTTTACACACTTTGTTGGGCTTTGGTATTATTACAATAAAATGATGAGATCATGAAAATTTGCATGCTTACATCTTTGCATTCCCCTAAGGACGATCGTATCTTTTTTAAAGAAGCTGTTTCATTAAAAAACAAAGGATTTCAGGTGAATATTTTATGCTTGGCAGATGAGAAAGGGTTTGTAAGAGATATGGCTGGGAATGTATTAAATCCGAATTTGGAAAGTTGTATTGAAAGTGATGGAATAAACATTATTGGAATTCCGAAACAGCAAGGAGTGTTAGAAAAAGCACTTCATATAATAGGAAAAGGAAAAACATGGAAAAATTTTATTGTAAAAGCAGTAGAGTTTGAAGCAGATATATATCATGCTCACGAGCCACAAACTGCTTTTATAGGACTAAAAATAGAGCAAAAAACAAATGCAAAATTAATTTATGATGCTCACGAACCCTGGATTTTTTCTCGCTCAATAAAAGAATGGATTCTAAAGAAATTATGTCTTTCAAGACTTACAAATCTAATTTCTGCTAATGCTATAACTCAACAATCGTTACTTCAAGAAAATCCAAAACTAAATACAGAAGTTATTTATAACTGTTCCCCTTCTTTTTTTTTAAATTATCAAAAGGAAAATACTGAAGTTATTATCTGTCATGAAGGATCTCTTTGGTTCAATAGAGGATTAAAATTGATTGTGGAAGCGTTGATTATTTTAAAAACTACGCAACCTAATTTCAAATTCAGAATTATTGGAGATGTTTTTGCAGAAGAGAAAAAATATTTAGAAAAAAAAATAAAAGAAAATAATTTAGAGGAAAATATTGAGATTACGGGCTGGCTTAGCTATAATGATGTGCCAAAAT
Organism: Flavobacteriales bacterium; assembly: GCA_036012565.1. Classification (GTDB taxonomy): domain Bacteria; phylum Bacteroidota; class Bacteroidia; order Flavobacteriales; family BACL11; genus DUAL01. The sequence continues at coordinate 3,573 of DASCPP010000099.1, forward strand.
CATTAGCCGAATGCAGTATTGGTATAATTACAAATACGGATGAAGAACGCAATACTTTAGCTGGTCCTCCAAACAAATTATTTAACTATATGACAATGGGTTTAGCAATTGTTACTGTGGATTTATCTGCTACTACCGCTATTATAAATGAAACAACTTGTGGAATTATTTTACAAAAAAGAGACGCTCAACTTTTAGCTAAGGAGCTTCAAAATTTGTTAGACAATACTGCCATAAGAAAACAGTTTCAAGAGAATGCTTTACGCTGGGCAAAAACAAAATTTAATTGGCAATCAGAAGCAGAGAAATTATTTCAGTTTTATAATCGCTTGAAGTAAAATTATTTCTAAATTTACCGCTCAATTATTTTTTAAACCTAAAAAACAAGATTATGAAAAAAGGATTACTATTTATTTTTACATTATTATTTGGCGCAAATCTAATGGCTCAAATAGCACCAAATCAAGTGTTTAACGCTTCTGATATTGCTGTGATTAACGACAAAGTGATTATGGGAGGGGATGAGGTATTGAAAGATTTGATAAGGGAGCCAAATCCATCAACTGCTTCCATGAGAATGGCTATGCCTATCAATGAGTATATTGTAGGAACTACCACTTACGATTTGCAATCCAATGCTACTGTTATGGACAGAATTCTGCATCATCATGATGGCACAATTTCTGTGGCATGGACAAGAAGTACTGAATTTAATACTTCCTGGACAGATAGAGGAACGGGCTATAACTTTTTTGATGGAACAGCTTGGGGCTCACAACCAACTTCTCGCTTAGAAACTTCAAGATGTGGCTGGCCTTCAATGCTTGCTACAAATTCTGGAAAAGAAATTGCAATTGCTCATAATACAGCAAATTCCTATTTTCAAATGACTTATAGAAATACTATTGGCTCTGGCACTTGGACTGAGCAGATTGTTTCCTCACAAGATAGTAATGGTGTGTATCGTGATTTAGTTTGGAATCGATCAGCAATTGGCGGAAATAATGGTGAGAGTATTCATATGATTGGAGTTACTGCCCCAACTGGACTTTCTGGTACGATTTATAATGGTTTGGATGGTGCTTTGTTATATTATCGCTCACAAGACGCAGGTGTAACATGGGACATACAAGATATGCAATTACCCACTATTGATACTTCTATGTTTACTCGTTTTGGAGGAGATAGTTATGCTATTAAAGCACAAGGAGAGATTGTTTGTATTGCATTTTTTGGAGAATGGGATGATACCTTTATTATGAAATCAACTGATAATGGAGATACTTGGACTAAAACAATAGTACTTGATTTTCCTGTTGATAAGTATGCGACAGATGATGGAATTGATTTAGATAATGATGGCGTGATGGATTCGCTTTATACTACTGATGGATCTGGAGCATTATTGCTTGATAATAGTGGTATGGCACATGTATTTGCTGGTAATATGAGAATATTAGATGCTGATTTATCTGATGCAAGCTCTTCTTATTTTCCTTACACAAATGGCTTATTATACTGGAATGAAGGAATGGGAGCAGATACTGGAGGACAGATAACTAACTCAGTATGGTGGTCAAATAATGTAGTCGTGATTGCATCTGCTCAGGATATGGATGGAGACTCTGCTTTAAATTATATTGATTTTGGTATTTATTACTCTTCTCTTTCTTCCATGCCAAGCTGTGGAATTGATGCAAATGGTACTATCTATGTTTCTTTTTCATCACTAATGGAGATATATGATAGTGGGGCACAAAATTATCGTCATGTAAATATTATCAAATCGCATGATGGCGGAATGAGTTGGACTGACCCAATTGACATTACGCCTGTTTCTTTATTTTTAGGAATGGGAGAATGCGTGTTTGCCTCTATGGAAAGAGATGTGGATGATAAAGTTCGCTTAGTTTATCAAAAAGACATGGAACCAGGATTAACCGTTAGGGGAGATGAGGATGCGGTTGGGATGAATGATATCGTTTATTTGGAATTGGATACCAATTTTGTGGTTTCTGCAATAAATAATAATCCAATAAATAATAATTTAACATTGGAGGTATATCCTAATCCTACTAAGAATCAAACTACCATTAATTTTAAAATTGAGAAAAAATCAAAAATGAGTATTCATGTAGTAGATGTTTTGGGCAGAAGTGTTTACAATAACAACACTACACTTAGTAAAGGAAACCACTTGGCAATTCTAAATGTTGAAAATTATGATGCTGGAATTTACTATATCAATACGCAAATTGCTGGAAAAACATTTAGCAATAAGTTGGTTGTAACCAAATAGATTTGAGATACTAGATTAAAAGCCGAGCGATATGCTCGGCTTTTTTTATGCTTTATTTTATATCAAAAAAGGAATCTACCTTTAACATTTGATGGGAAATAAATCCCTCAGCAAATTCACAGTTAGATAATCTGCCCAAATCTTTTGCTCTGTATTTTACACTTTCTAGAAATCCTTTTTTTGAAATGATAGTTTCTGTTTCTTTGGAGTCCGCATTAAAGAATTGGGTTTTGTATGTTTTTACAGCTTCTATTTTTTTCTTCATTTGCCCACTTATATCAATTACAAAATCGGGTTGTAAATGGTTGAACTGAATATAATGATAAATGGCTTTTGGTCGCCAAACTTTTTGCTTTGTTTCTACTTTTTCTAGTCCTGATAAAAAGCAAGCGTCCAATACTATTTGTGATGCCCTGCTATGGTCTGGATGCCTATCCGATGGGGCATTAGTAATTACAATTTCAGGGCAATATTCTCTTATCTTTTTAATAAGTTCTAATTTATGTTTTTCATCATTTTCAAAAAAGCCATCTTTGAAATCCATGTTTTCTCGTATCTCAACCCCTAATATTTTTGTGGCATTTTTGCATTCCTCCTTTCTTGTTTGTGGAGTCCCTCTTGTTCCCAATTCTCCTTTTGTTAAATCAATGATAGCAACCTTCTTTCCTTGTGATATTAATTTAATAACAGTTCCTCCACAGCCCAATTCCACATCATCAGGATGAGCACCAAAAACCAATATATCAATTTTCATTTTCAGAAGATTTAAAATTTAACTTTGCTAAAATAGCAGAAAGTACCATAATCCCAATCAGGTAATATACAAAAGAAGGAATCGGCATTGGATCTCCAGCCGCATAAGAGTGTAATCCTGAAAGGTAATAATTCACCCCAAAATAAGTCATAATAATAGACCAAATACCAACAAGAGACGCCAAGTTAAATACATATTTGTTTTGTAAAGCAGGAATAAAACGCAAATGTAAAATAATAGCATAAACTAAAATGCTTACCATAGCCCAAGTTTCTTTTGGATCCCATCCCCAATATCTTCCCCAAGATTCATTTGCCCAAATTCCACCCAAAAAGGTGCCAATCGTTAGCATATAGAGTCCAATGGTCAAGGATTTTTCATTGATAATAGTTATCTCTTCACAAATTAAATTCAACTTCCTATTTCCTGAAAAATTTCCAATAAAAATAAGCCAAAGCGCAAAAAGACCAAGCATGGTCCCCAAAGCCAAAAAGCCATAGCTTGCTGTAATAATTGCCACATGAATCATAAGCCAATAGGATTTTAGAACTGGCACCAAATTTGTAATTTCAGGGTCCAGCCAGTTCAAATGAGCAACCATTAGCAAAAGGGATGCAACAATAGTTGTGGCTACCAATGTAAGTACAGATTTCCGGCTGAAAAGCACACCAGAAAGTAGAGTCGCCCAAGAAATATAAATCATAGACTCATAACCATTACTCCAAGGGGCATGTCCTGAGATTACCCCCCTAACAATAAGCCCAATGGTATGTAGTGCAAAGCTACTATATATCAGCCATTTTAGGATTGTAACCAATACGTTAAGCCATTTTCGATTCTTAAATATTTGCATAATTACAAAGACCAAAAGCAAAAATCCAAGTATAAAGTAGCTCATAAATAATTTAGAGAAAGGCTGTAAATTATTATAATAGACCTCCCATTTTGTTTTGTAAGTAGCAGGGATAACTTTCGCTCCATATTTTTCTTGAAATTTCTGAATATAGTCCAGAATCTCAGTTGCGGTTGCCCAATCCTTATTTTCTTTTGCTGACTTGATGGTATTAAAATACATGCTCATAATATTAGTTACAAAGAGGGAATCGTTGGAAGAAAAAAGTTCATTTTTGGAATAAGGATGCCATACATTATTGCTATCGTTTGCAAGTGGAAATAGTCGCAGAAATCCACCATTAAAAATAAGATAGCAAAGGTTTATCCTTTCATCAACTGCAATTACATCTTTATCGAATTTATCTCTGTTTCTGGGTTGTTTTTTGTATGCATCTTCTACAAATTTACTTAGTTTGTAAGTTCCGTCTTTTTCAAATAATTGAATAAAGCTTGCTAATTTTTCTTTCGTATCCAAGACATTTTTAAGCTCAGGATTCGAAATTTTAATAATTGGAATATTGCCCCAAGCCACAGGATTGCTCATCATTCCAATCAGTATTTGGGTGGCAGATTGCCCATACAATTCTTGCTTACGGGAAATTTTTCGAATGTATTGGGTGGATAATGTACTCAGGGGTTTTACCCTTCCGCCATTGTCTTGTACTAAAAGTTGTTCTGCTCTTTTTGCATGAGTGGCATCAATCAAATTCGCTTGAATCAAACTATCTACATTAGCTTCTAATTCCATGGCAATTGAGCTAGAAAAAGAAAAGCCAAAAACCAAAAGCAGTAAAAATGTTTTTTGTTTTATAAGTTTTAGCTTCATACTAAGTATTCTAAATCTTGTATTGTAAGAGAAAAAAGTAAGCACAATTCCTAAAAACAAAAGCCCATAACCGACATAAGTTAAGAGCGTGCCCCACCAATCATGGTTAACCGATAAAATAGTGCCTTTTTCATCCTTATCATAAGAGGATTGGAAAAGCCGATACCCTTTATAATTTAAAACATTATTCATGAAAATTTTGTAATCTATTTCCTTATCCCCATCAATTACACTTACCTCAGATGCAAAGGAGGATGGGCTCATAGAGCCAGAATATCTTTCCACTTGAAAGTCTTTTAACTTAACATAAAATGGCGTTTGCAAATATTTTGCTCCATAGGAAAGTGTGAAGTTTAACCCTTCCAAAGCAAATTTATTTTTAGGACTTACATATCCGCTTCCACCAATAAGTTCAATTTGTTTGCTTATCCCATTACAATTCACATTTACTATTAGAGCATCTTCAGCACCATTTTCCATTTTCAGGAATTTACTTGTCGATACTATTTTTGCTTTGGCATGAATTTCTTTTACCACAAATTGCAAGTTTTCAGCAGAATATAATTTTTTTGTTGTTAAATTATTTCTTTTGTTTTTAGAAAGAGTTGCAGTGCTTCTATCCAGCATGCTCATGCTTTCGATATCAAAATTAGCCACCAACATCAGGCTATCATTGTAAAATAAATTGATTGCCTTTTCTTGCGGATTGTTTAAGGTAAAGGTATTATTTGCAATAATTTTTTGTTCCCCTTCCAATAGGAAAACAGATTGCATGCCATTATTTCCTGGAACAACTAAATGCATAATTGGGATTCCTCCTGCTATATTATCAAACAATGAATCTTTTACATTTGGAATAAAATCGGCATATTCAATGCTTATGTCGTTTTCCAGAAAATCGATAGGAATAGAGAAATTATTGTTACTAATTGGAGATAGAAAAAGCCGTTTGTTGTACTCATATTGCAAAGTTTTATCATCCACTTTTATTTGTAAATACAAATCATCAGACACAAAACTATTTTCCATCCTTCCTTCCCTTATATGCATCATCCCTTCTGTACCAAAATATCTTGTAGTGCCAGCCCCAATCAGAATAATAATAAAAGCAAGATGATAAACTAAGATCGTGATTTTACTCCAACAAAACATATTATTTTTGATAACACTCAGTATCAAACTAAGGCACAACAAAATCAGAATTACTTCCAACCACCAGGAGTTAAAAATAAGGGCTTTTGCAGCTCTTGTACCAAAATCGTTTTCAATAAAAGTGGCATATCCAATGGAAAAAGCAAAAGCAAACAATAAGATTGCCGCAAACTTCATGGAGGATAAAAAGTTGAGAAGCCGATTAACCATTTCAAATTAATTAGTTTGCAAAACTATAATTTTGTTTGCTTAAAAAACTAATTTCGCTTCAAAAGAATGAAGAAGATTATTTTAATAGGAGCTGGTAATGTTGCACATCATTTAGGGCTTTCCTTATTTGGCGCGGGCCATCAGATTATTCAAGTAATAAGCAAAACACAAAACAGTGCAAAAGGCTTAGCCGAAAAGCTAAATACAGATTTTGGTACGGATATTACTAATATAAAAAGGGCCGATTTTGTACTTATTGCCATAAATGATGATACAATTGCTTCTGTTGCAGCCCAAATAAAAAACATGCCTTTCGCCCATACTTCTGGCAGTGTAAGCATTGAAAATGCAGGAGTGTTTTATCCACTACAAACTTTTAGTAAAAACATTTTTCTTAATATGAAAGAAGTTCCTTTTTGTATTTCTGCTGGGGATAAAGGTTTTGAAAATACTTTATTGGAAGTGGCTAAAAGCATCTCAAATAATGTTTATCAAATAGACGAAAATCATAGGAAAACCTTACATTTAGCAGCAGTATTTGCTTGTAATTTTTCTAATCAAATGTATTGTGTTGCGGAGGATTTATTAAAAAAATCAGATTTGGATTTTGAGATGTTAAAGCCATTAATTACCGAAACTGCCAATAAAATAAAAAACCTATCTCCATCAAATGCACAAACAGGGCCAGCCAAACGAAACGATTTGGAGACTATCAAAAAACAGATTAATTTATTAGAAGATGATGATTTGAAAGCAATCTACAATTTAATAACGGCTCAAATTTTAAAGCAAAAATAATATGCAAAAAATTGCTGCTTCTTTACGGTTGATTCGCTTTCAAAACTTACTGATTATAGCACTGACTCAGTATTTTATTCGCTTTGCTTTCACCAAAACATTTTTGCCTTTTCCGGCACTTAGCAATCTTGAATTTTCACTATTTGTATTTACGACCATATTGATAACGGCAGCTGGCTACATTATTAACGATATATATGATGTGGAGACGGATTTAATTAATAAAAAAGACAGCTTGGTTATAGGAGTTTGTTTTCAAGCTCGAACTGCTATTATTTGGTATTTTATCTTAAATATAGTTGCACTTTTTTCAGGGGCTTATTTGGCTATTATTATTGGGAAACCACTTTATAGTTTGATATTTTTGTATTGTATTTTCTTTTTATGGCGATATTCTAAATCCATGAAAAGAGCATTTTTAATTGGCAATATTCATGTAGCGATTCTTACTGCTTTAGTACTTATAAATACTACCCTTTTTGATATTATTCCTGTTGTGCATTTCCCTGGAAATGAAAGTGGATTGATGATTGTTAAAATAATTTTCGTTTATGCATTATTCTCTTTTTTATTAACCTTAATCCGGGAATTTATAAAAGACATAGAAGACAAAGAGGGAGATGTCGCAATAAATTCTAGAACTTTGGCTATTGTTTTGGGTAGCAAAAAAACCAAAATAATTGTATTTTGTTTGTCCTTTTTAGTTGTTGGAATTGTGGGGTTTTGGCAGTATTTTCAGTTGCAAATAATTTTTCTAAACAGTATAAAATTGGATGGTGAAATTTATGAATCTGTGCTTATTTGGGGAACGGATAAATATGCCATAATTTACACTGCTATTTTACAAATAGCTTTGTTGTTTTTTATGTTGAAATTATCCAGTTCAAAAACAAAAACAGACTTTTACTATTTGAGTCAGTTTTGTAAAATCATTATGCTTTTAGGGATATGTTCCATCCCATTTTTCACCTATTTTTATCTGCAATAAGATGTTAGTCAGAATATTAAAAGATAAAAAAATAATTCTGGGTTCTGCCTCACCAAGAAGGCAAGAGTTATTAAGATCATTAGGAATTGATTTTGAGATAAGAATAAGTAATACGGATGAAAACTATCCATTACATTTATCTCCTGAAAAAGTAACAGAATTCTTAGTAGCAGTAAAATCAGAGAATTTATCTGCAACAATAAAAGCGAATGAAATATTAATTACTGCTGATACTATTGTAGTAAAAGGAGATAGGGTTTTAAACAAACCAAAAGACAGGTTAGAAGCACAAGAAATGTTACAATTTTTATCAGGAGATAAACACAAAGTGATCACATCAGTATGTTTAGCAAGTAAAAATAAACAAAAAGTATTTACATCTGAAACAGAGGTGCATTTCAAAGTACTTAGCATAGAAGAAATAGATTATTATATCAAGGAGTATCAGCCATTTGATAAAGCGGGGGCTTATGGCATTCAGGAGTGGATTGGCTTAATTGGTATTGAAAAAATTAAGGGATCTTACTATAATGTGGTTGGCTTACCGGTAGTAAAATTATATCAAAAGCTGATACAATTTGTAGGTTTATAGCGTTAACATCTTTACATTTTGTATTTTTGGCAAATTAAAATCTGAATTATGAAAAAAACAAGTAGATTTTTTAGTATTATAGTTCTTTTGAGTTTTCTCCTTTTGCAGAGTTGCATCCCTATGCGAAAGATAGTTTATATGAAAAACAATCCGGTCTCTGGGAAAGAGATATCTATCACACCTCCGGTTCATCACTTAGAGATAGGAGATGTTTTATTTGTAAGGGTTTTAAATTCAAATGATAAATCTTATGAATTTTTTAATATTGAAACTAATACTAATTCTTCTGCTAATAACACTTCAATGTCTTCTTTGTATTTGAATGGATCAACTATCAATAGTTTAGGAATGATTGAGATTCCTGTTATTGGAAAGATATTTTTATTAGGGAAAAACTTGGAAGAGGCAAAAGTTTCTATTCAGAAAGTAGTAGATGAATATTTGCAAGATGCCATTGTAATTGTAAAACTAGCAAATTTTCAGGTTACTATATTAGGGGAGGTAAATAATGCAGGAACTTTCCCAGTTTTCAAAGAAAGTGTAACTATCTTTGAGGCATTAGCAATGGCAGGAGATTTGTCTGATTATGCTAATAGACAAAAATTAAAAATAGTAAGAACGCATAATAATAAGAAAAATATTTATACAATTGATTTGACTGATCAGCAATTGCTGTTATCTGATTTTTATTACCTTAGAAATGATGATTTAATTTATGTTGAACCACTTAAATATCGGACTTTTAGAAAGTCCCAATCTCAAGTTGTATTATCAGCAATTACAACTTTAACTCTTATGGTAAATGTATTTCTAAGAATTACAGAATAAAATGCCTGAATTTCACAATAAAGAGCAGAATCAGGAAGAAACTATTGATATAAAAGCGATATTATTTAAGTATCTTCGTTATTGGCATTATTTTTTACTTTCTTTCTTGTTTTTTTTCTTTTTAGGAACTCTCAATAACCGATATACTATTCCTGAATATAGTGTTTCTTCTACACTTTTAATCAGAGATGATAGCAATACTCAATTAGGTGCTGAGAACTTACTTGAAGGACTAGAACTTTTTAGTGGAAAGAAAAATTTAAAGAATGAAATTATAATTCTAAATTCTTATAGTAATACTGAGAAAGTAATTAAAGAATTAGGGTTAGGATTATCTTATTTCCAACACGGTTTCTTTCAAACTAATGAGCTTTTTGAGAATACTCCTTTTAAGATTATTGTTGATTCTTCACATGTTCAACTAACAGGCATTGAATATGAATTAGAAATAATTAATGAAAATCAATTTCAACTTTCGGTAAGTGCTGAAGATCATTTTCCTTGCAATTTAAAGACTGAGAAACTTGACAAAACATTATTGGGAAATATTAATATTGACAAAACATTTGAGTTTGACCAAAAGATCTCAAATCTTTTTTTCTCTTTCATAATTCAAAGAACACCATCTTTTAATTTAGATAACATCATTGATAATGAAAAAACATTTTCATTTAAACTGCACCAAACAAATGTCCTCGCGCAAAAGTTAATTAGAGAAATAACCATAAATCCTATAAATAAAGAAACCTCTATTTTAAAGCTAAATATTAAAGGAAGAACGCCTAAAAAAAGCATACAGATTCTTAATAAATTAACAGAAGTGTATATAAGAAATAGTTTGGACGAGAAAAATTTAATGGCTATTAATACAATTTACTTTATTGATGAGCAACTTGCTGTAATAAAAGATTCCTTAACACTTATTGAAAATCAACTAGAGATTTTTAGAAAACAAAATCCGAATCTTGATATAGTTAATAAAGATTTTGGAACCTACTTCCAAAAGCAAGAATTGGATAATACATTATCAGAGCAATCTGTAAACATTAAATATTATCAATCTTTATTATCTTATTTAAAAGACGATAGTGATGCACATTCCATAGTATCTCCAACATTAATGGGGATAAGTAACCCAGAGTTAAATGGCTTAATTCATCAATTATTACAATTAGATACCAAGAAAGATGAATTACAGTTAACTACTACTGCGAAGAACCCTGCTTATAAGGCAGTTCTTTCTCAAATAAAACATACAAAAAACACTATTATTGAGAATGTTCGTAATCTTATTTCTTCTGCTTTAATTTATGAAAAAGATTTAAAAGTTAGAATAAATTCTTTTAACAATAAAATATACAAATTACCTGAATTAGAAAAAAGTTATTTAATTCTTAAAAGAAAACATGAATATAATGAGCAAACTTCAATTTATCTTCAACAAAAAAGATATGAAGCTTCTCTTGCAAAAGCTGGGACAGAATCAGACCATAAAGTTATTGACCCTGCTAGATTAGACAGTGAGAAACCAACAACACCAAACAAGGGGTTAACTTATTTTTTCGCTTTACTCTTTGGACTAATTTGTCCAATTGCATATATATCACTAAAAGAGTTCTTTAGTGATACTATCTCTAGTAAATCAGATTTACAA
>DASCPP010000100.1:0-6061 GCA_036012565.1 Flavobacteriales bacterium
ATAATTCAAAAGAAAATGCTCAAATTACAATAGACTTTGTTGGTGCTTCACCTTTTACTTTTGTTTATGCAATTGATGGAATTGCTCAGCCATCTATTACTACAAGCTCTAACCCTTACATAATTAATACTACTATAGACGGAATTTATTCTCTGATAAATATGTCGGATGCTGCAGGAGTTGGTTCTGTAAATGGCTCCGTTTCTATTGTGGTTTATAATTCCCCTATTGCAATTTTTAATATTATCCCAGATACGGTTACCATCAATTATCCTACTGCTCATTTTGTTGATAAAACAAGTGGTAATATAGTAGATTGGTTATGGAATTTTGGTGATAATTCAGCAGATAGTATGATAGCAAATATTTTTCATACATTTCCTGATTCCGTTGGTGTTTACAAAATTACAATGATAGTTACAGATGAGAATGGATGTAGAGATACTACATTTAATCATCTTTGGGTACAGAATGAATTTTGGATCTACCTTCCCAATAGTTTTACCCCTGATTTAGATGGTATAAATGATAAATTCTGTCTTAGTTATAATGGAATAAGAATAGAAACTTTTAATATTAGTATTTATGATAGAAATAGTGGGTTAGTATTTTCTTCCAATAATATTGAAGAAATGCTTTGCGAATTAGGTACAAAATCTTGGGATGGCACTCATATAGATTCTGGAGAAGAATTACCAATGGGAATGTATGTTTACGAAATTTATTTCCAAGATTTCCAGGGGTGGAAACACCAAGATTCTGGTTACATATATTTGATTCGCTAAAAACAAAATCTGTTAAAAACATTTTTCTTTCTTGGTAATTTCTCAGTTGATTTTGTATAAATTAGGGCTTCCTAAAATTGAATAATTGAGTACTTCTAATTTTACTATTTATCGTTCTTCTGCTGGCTCGGGTAAAACCTATACTTTGGCACTAAGTTTTGTGGCAATTTCCTTGAAAGGAGATACTTTTGGCTATACGGATTACTACCGAAAAATACTGGCCATTACTTTTACTAATAAGGCGGCTGCCGAGATGAAAGAAAGGGTGTTGCACTATTTTAAAGAATTAGCAAACAAAAGTGATAAAGAAAATATCTTAGGATGGCTGAATGAAGAAACAAAGTTAGATAAGGACATCATTTACTCTCGTGCAAAAACAATTCACAAGCATATTTTGCACCATTATGCCGATTTGAGTATTTCCACTATTGATAAATTTACTTACCGTATTGTTCGTACTTTTGCTACTGATTTAGGGTTATCTCATAACTTTGAATTGGAGATGGATAATTACAAAATTATTCAGCCAGTAGTTGCCCTGCTTTTAGGAAGGCTAGAAAAAGGTGGTGGAGATTTAACAAATGCTTTGGTGAATTTTGCTCTGCAAAAAGCAGAGGATGGAAAAAGCAGTAATATTGAGCGCGATTTAGAGGAATTTGCTCAGCAACTTTTCAAAGAAGATGTTATTGATTTTATTGATGGTAAAACCCTAAGCATTAAGGATTGTATGCAAATAAGAAAAGATTTGTATTTACAGCAAAATCAATTGGAAGCGAAAGTGCAGTTGTTATCTACCAATGCAAAAGCATTTTTTGCTAAAAATAGTTTTACCAAAGAACATTTTAATAGAGGTACTTTTTACCAACATTTTACAGAAAATATTTTAAATAAGGATGCTAAAAAATGGATTCCCTCAGATGCATTGCTAAGGTATATTAAAAATGGAGAGTGGTGTGCCCAAAGCAAGTCGGACGATATAAAGCAATTGGTGGATTCTTACCTTAAAGATTTGCAATCCTTTTTTGATCAGTTATTGGCTTTACTAAAGCCTTATTTTACTAACAAAGCGGTACTGCAAAATATCTACTCTATTGCTGTACTTAATGAGTTAATTCAAGAGGTTAAAAATTACAAAAAAGAACAAACCATTCAGCAGATATCTTCTTTCAATAAGCAAATACATGATGTGGTAGTGGCACAACCTTCTGCTTTTATTTATGAGCGTATTGGCGAGCGCTATAATCATTTTCTGATAGATGAATTTCAAGATACTTCCATTTTACAATGGCAAAATATGTTACCTCTAATTACAGATGCAGTCGATTATGGAAAAAGTTTGGTTGTAGGAGATGGCAAGCAATCTATTTACCGGTGGAGGGCAGGAGAGGTGGAGCAATTTTTACAATTGCCCACTATTTTTAAAGGAGAAAAACTTATTTTTAAACAAGATTGGGAGAATAAATTAAAAGCACATGAGGAGAATAAAATTCTAGAAAAAAATTTTAGAAGCCGTAAGGAAATAATCAAATTTAACAATGATTTTTTTGAGCAATTAAAAACGCTTTTGACGCCCCATTTGCAAGATATTTATAAAGAACAAAAACAGGAATTTGAACATGCAAAAGAAGGGGGATATGTACATCTGGAACTCTTTGGCGATAAGGGAAATGATTTCAAAGATTTGATTTTACAAAGAATAATTGTCGAAATAAAAAAACTCACAAAAGAAAACGACTACTGCTTGCGCGATATCGCCATATTGTGCAATAGCCGAAAAAGAGTGGCTTTGACTGCTCAGTATCTTGCTGAAAATGGTATAGATGTAGTGTCGAATGAGGGCTTATTGTTGTGCTCATCCGAGAAAGTAAAATTACTGATTGCATCCCTATTTTATTTGCAAAACAAAGAGGATAAAGTTGCAAAAGCTACTATGGCAGAATGTTTTCATAAAGAAAAATTGAGCAAAAACTCCTTGCACAAATTAAATCTAAAATTGAAGGAGCAAAAATCCTTTTTGCAAATGATAAAAGAGGCAAAGTTATTTTTTAATATTCATCATTTTATTGAGCTTCCTTTGTATGAACTTTGTGAGCAACTCATCAGAGATTTGAAAATTGAGGAGGATATTTATGTGCAATTCTTTCTGGATGTAGTACTGAAATATACAGAGAAAAATGATAGTAGTATTTCCGAATTTCTGTTTTGGTGGGAAGATGCAAAAGTAAAGGAATCAGTTGTGGTGCCAGAAGAAACGGATGCCGTCCAAATAATGACTATTCACAAAGCAAAAGGATTAGACTTTGATGTGGTGATGATTCCATTTAATTGGGAAGATATGTCTAATAAAAACGAAATTTGGGTGGATACTAGCAGGTATTTCCAAAAATTGAAATCGGCACTTATTAGTAGCAATAAACAATTGGAGTGGAGTCATTTTTATGATGAATATCATAATGAGAAAAATCTTACCCTTTTGGATATCTTGAATAAATTGTATGTAGCCATGACGCGCCCAAAAGAGCGACTTTATATTTTCAGCAAAAGCTTCCCAAATAAACCAGCAGATGATTTTGATATAAAAGGAAAACTACACAGTTTTTTATATAATTTCAGTAATACCTATCCTGTAATTATAGGAGATGCAAATGAAAAGCGTCAAGATAAAAAAGAAGAAAAATACCATCCTTTTTCTGTCAAAAAACAAGAAAAAAACGATTGGAGAAATGTTATTTCCTTAAAACACTCTGCTGAAGATGTGTGGGATATAGAAAAGCAAAAAGAAAGTGTAGAGTGGGGAAAAATTCTACATTTAGCACTTTCTCAAATTAAGCAAAAAGAGGATATTGAAGTAGTGATTGACACACTTTTTTCCAAAGGAAAATGTGATAAAAGTCAGTATAAGAAATTAAAAAAGCAACTTCCAGTTTTGCTTGAAAGTGAACAAATTGGAAAATATTTTACCCCAAACTGGCAAGTAAGAGCTGAAAAAGAAATTCTGCTTGAAACAGGAGAAACCTATATTCCTGACCGCTTAGTTTTTCATGGGAATGAAGTAATTGTAGTTGATTACAAAACAGGTGATAAGGAAAATAGACATCATACCCAAATCAGGAAATATGCTAATGCCCTAAAAAATATGGGCTATAAAGTGCTTGCTACAGATTTAATTTACACTCAAGATATATTAAAATAATGAGGCCGTTTTTAGATAAAATAGCAGAACGATTATTAAAAAAATTCCCGGAGGATATGGGGAATGTAGCGATAGTATTACCCAGTAAAAGGGCAATAGTATTTCTGAAACATTATTTATCAAAGAAGATTTTAAAGCCCTTTTTTTTACCTCAGTTTTTTTCAGTAGAAGAATTTGTGGAGCATCTTTCTGGGCTGAAAGTTTTGGATAACATTTCCTTACAATTTTATCTTTATCAGTCCTATTTGGCACACTCTCCAAAAAAGGCAGATTCCTTTGATGAATTCCTAAATTGGAGTAATGTATTGTTGCACGATTTTAATGAAGTGGATAGAAGTATGGTAGATGCAAAAGCTATTTTCTCAAACTTAAGAAAAGTAAAAGAATTAGAAAATTGGAAGGTTGAGAATTGGAGTATGGCAGAAGAACCCTTAAGCAAAGAGCAAAATAATTTTGTTACTTTTTATCATCAGATATATGATTGGTATTTGCATTTCAATCAATCTTTATTAACACAAAATGCTGCTTATCAGGGCATGGCTTATCGCAAGGCAGCAAATGAAATTAAGGAGGTGAGAATTTCTTGGGGAAAAGTATGGTTTGTTGGGCTCAATGCCCTTACAAAATCAGAACAGAAAATAATCGAATATCTAAAAAAAGAGGATATTGCTCGGGTTTTTTGGGATGCAGATAAATTCTATTACAAGAATGAAAATCATGAAGCGGGCGGATTTTTACGTGAGCAAAGAAAAAGATGGAAGGAAGTTGATTTTAAGGGAGTAGGCGATTATTTTTCTAAACCCAAAAAAACATTTGATGTAGTAGCGTGTCCAAAAAATATAGCACAAGCAAAGGTAGCAGCCCAAGTCCTAAATGGGTTTTCTGCGCAGGACTTGGATGCATCTAATACTGCTATTATTTTGGCAGATGAGAGTTTATTGTATCCCGTGCTTAATCATTTACCAAAGAAAGTGAAAGAGTTGAATGTAACCATGGGAAGTCCGCTAAAAAACACACCTTTGTATGCTTTGGCCAGTGCACTGATGAGCATGCACATTCATGCATATAATTATCAAAAAAAGGCCTTTTATTACAAAGATGTTATCCGACTTTTGGAACATCCTTATTTTGCAAAAATTTGCAATAAAGATTCATTATTTATCTTAAAAAAAATCATCAAAAAAGAGAATTTCGTTTTTATCAGTGAGTCCTTAATCAAAGAGCATATCAAAGATGAATCATTACAATCTTTATTTAGTCCTTGGGATTCCGCTAAAGATTCCATTGAAACGTTTGCTCAAATAGTGAGTTTGTTGCGCAAGCCATTGGTTGGCAAAAAAGGAACGATAGAGTCAGAAATACTATTTGTTTTTTCTGAATGTATTATAATCTTAGATAAACTACTAGGAGAGTTAAAGCAAGAAATAGAATTAAAAACTATGCAGAAAATACTTCAACAAATTATCGCCAAAGAAGTCATCCCTTTTAAAGGAGAACCGCTAAATGGGGTGCAACTGATGGGGATTTTGGAAAGCAGAACACTTGACTTTAAAAACGTAATCATGCTATCGGTAAATGAAGGAACGCTTCCAAAAGGAAAAAGTGTGAATTCCTTTATTCCTTATGATATGAAAAAGTATTTTAAGTTACCTACTTATGCCGAAAGTGATGCTGTTTTCGCCTACCATTTTTATAGAATTTTACAAAGAGCAGAACATGTTACTTTAATTTATAATACCCAGACGGATGATTTTGGAAGTGGTGAAAAAAGCCGATTTATCACCCAACTTTTATCCGAGTATACTGCCACTCTAATTAGGGAATGTATATTTAAAGGCGAGCAATTACAACTTAAAAACAACAATGAAATTACCATAAAAAATACAGGTTTGGAGGATGCTATTTCTTCTTGGGCGAAAAAGGGAGTTTCTCCATCTGCCCTGAATAAATACAGTAATTGTTCCCTGTCTTTTTATTATCATTATTTAGCTAAAATCAGAAAGGATGATGCGGTGGATGAGTTTGCGGATGCTAGTCATTTAGGCACTGCTGTGCATAATGCTTTGGATAGGGTTTATGAAAA
>DASCPP010000101.1:0-9416 GCA_036012565.1 Flavobacteriales bacterium
GCCGATGGTACTAGAGTGATATCTGGAAGAGTAGGTAGTTGCCGCCCTATAGAAGAAAGTCCTGTTTTGAAAAAAACAGGACTTTCTTTGTTTTGGATTTAATAAATTCTATGTCTTTTGCTTTTTCTTTTTAGCAGCAGGGAATAGAATATTATTCAAGATTAAACGGTATCCTGGCGAGTTTGGATGTAAGTTCAAATCGGTTGGAGGATCTCCTACTTTATGCTGATAATCCTCAGGGTCGTGTCCTCCGTAAAAAGTCCAGGTACCATTGCCAAATTTTCCGTGAATATAGCGCGCTTCATTTGTGGCGTTTGTTTCTCCCATAATTAATACATTCGATTTTATGTACTTTTTTTTGAAAGAAGTGGTTTGCCCCATGAATCCTGCAACTACCTGCATATGGTTTTGGCAGAGCATGGTAGGAACAGGATCCCATTTTGCTGAAAAATCAAAGAGTGTAAAAAAATCAATTTCTCTTTTTATCCTTCTAGTTTGGGTTGCGTCAATAGAGGAAAATTCATACTGGTTAGGGTTTTTAACCAAAGTAAAACCTTTAAAAGCAAAAGTCTTTTCAAAGTTTAATTTTTCTTGTGCGTTTGGGTCAGGAGCATCACCATCAAACATATGTGCGCAAATATCCACTCCTTCAGCAGCTAATGCAATATCGTAGGAATCGGTAGCTGAACACATGGCAAATAAAAAACCGCCTCCAAAAGTAAATTCTTTAATCTTTTTGGCAACAGCAAGTTTATGCTGAGAAACTTTTGAAAACCCCGCTTTGTTAGCCGCTTGCTCATACATTCTTTTTTGGTCTTTGTACCAAGTTGCATTCTTGAAAGAAACATAGAACTTACCGTATTGACCAGTAAAATCTTCATGGTGAAGATGTAACCAATCGAAAAGTGGGAGTATTCCTGATAATACTTCTTCATCATAAACTACCTCATAAGGAATCTCAGAATATTTTAAGGCAAGAGTAACAGCATCATCCCAGGGTTGTTTATTTTTTGGAGAATAGATAGCCACTTTTGGTACTTTTTCCAATCTTACTACATCTTGATTTACTTCTGGGCTTGCAATGGAAGTCAAGATTTGAGTGGATTGCACATCTGCAATAACCTCATAACTTACTCCTCTGATACTACATTCATTTTCAATTTCAGGATAATGTTTTATCAAAAAGCTCCCTCCTCTGTAATTTAGTAGCCAATCTACTTTTATGTCATTTTGCAAAGTGTAATAGGCAATTCCGTATGCTTTCAGATGGTTTTTTTGTCCCTCATCCATTGGAATGAGTAGGTATGCTGCCCACAATTTAGAGCAAAAGAAAAGGAGAATTATCAGCAAGAAATTTTTCTTATTTATCATCATTCATGCTTGATGAATGCGAAATAAATGATGGCTCATCCCCAAGACTTCCATCCACATTCACGCCATCAAAATAATCAAGATCTGAGAATTTTGCTAAGTTACTTATAAATTTGAGTCGAATATTTTCCAAGGATCCATTTCGGTGTTTGGCAATAATTATTTCCGCCTGTCCTCTTGAATCATCTGAGTTTTCCCATTCATAGATTTTATAATATTCAGGACGATAAATGAAAGTAACAATATCAGCATCTTGCTCAATTGCTCCTGATTCACGCAAATCGGCAAGTATTGGCCGTTTGCTGGTTGAAGTTCTGGATTCTACACCCCTATTTACTTGCGAAAGTGCAATGACAGGAATCTTTAATTCTTTGGCTATTCCTTTTAAGGAGCGGGATATTGTGCTGATTTCTTGTTCTCTGTTTCCGCTTTTGTTTCCTCCGGCAGTCATTAGTTGTAAATAATCGACAATAATAATATGAACGCCATGATTTTTTACCAACCTTCTGGCTTTTGCCCTGAGTTCAAAAACAGAAAGTCCTGGCGTGTCGTCAATATAGATGGGCGCTTCTGCTAAATCTCTAATTTTTTCATGCAATTGCACAAACTCATATTCCTCTAAATTTCCTTTTCTTAGTTTGCCTGATGGTATTTCAGATTCGCTTGAAATTAGTCGGTTTACCAATTGGTCGGAAGACATTTCCAAAGAGAAAATCCCAATCGGAGATTTATGATTAATGGCAATGTTTCGAGCCATGGTAAGTGCCAAAGCTGTTTTCCCCATACCTGGTCTGCCTGCTATAATAATTAAATCGGATTTTTGCCAACCTGAAGTTACGCGATCCAATTTTGAAAAACCAGAAGGGACACCACTTAGCCCATCTTTTTTGTTTTTTAATTCCTCAATACTTTGTATGGCATTAGTAATCAGTACACTCATTTTATCGTAACTTTTTCTCAAACTTCCTTCCGTTACGCTAAATAAATTTTGCTCGGCTTTACTCAACAAATCAAATACATCAATGGTTTCATCAAAGGAATCTTTTATGATATTACTGGAAATTTGAATGAGTGAGCGTTGGATAAATTTTTCTACAATTATTCGTGCATGGTATTCGGTATTGGCTGAGGAAGACACACTATTTGTAAGTTCAGTAATGTAAAAAGCACCACCAATATTTTCTAATGCCCCCATTTTTTTCAGCTGTTCAATAACGGTAAGAATATCGACTGGCTTACTTTCGTTAAATAAAACAATGATGGCATCAAATATTTTTTGATGTTCCATTCTGTAAAAATATTCGGGCTTTAAAATATCAATGGTATCTGAAAGCGCTTCATTGTCTAGCATCAATGCGCCTAAAACTGCTTCTTCTAATTCAATAGCCTGAGGCGGAAGTTTCCCATCAATTTTACCATTTACACTTTTTAATTTTCTTGTAGTCTGTTTTGCCATTTCTTAATTTTTTGTCACTCCCATTTTTGAGAATTTAGTCATTCTGTTTTCTACTAATGTCTCAGCATCTAAGTCTGCTAAATCGTCAATCTGACTTATAATTTCTTTTTTCAAGATTCTATACATTTTTTCAGGGAATGCATGTGCTCCGCCAATTGGTTCTTTAATTATTCCATCCACCAATTTATTTTTTAGCATATCCTCTCCTGTAAGTTTTAGCGCATCAGCTGCTTGCTCTTTGTAATCCCAACTACGCCACAAGATGGTAGAACAATTTTCAGGAGAAATAACCGAATACCAAGTATTTTCGAGCATCAATACTTTATCGCCAACCCCAATGCCCAATGCCCCACCAGAAGCGCCTTCCCCAATTATAATGCAAATAATAGGCACCTTAATTTGTAGCATTTCAATGATGTTTCTGGCAATGGCTTCTCCTTGTCCTCTTTCCTCTGCCTCTAATCCTGGGAATGCGCCTGGGGTATCAATTAAGCAAATTATTGGCTTGCCAAATTTTTCAGCCATTCGCATCAATCGGAGTGCTTTTCGGTATCCTTCTGGGTTGGACATACCAAAATTTCTATACTGTCTTTGTTTAGTGTTTCGCCCCTTTTGTTGGCCGATAAGCATGACCGATTTTCCATCAATAGTTCCCCAACCGCCAATCATTGCCTTGTCATCTTTTACTCCTCTATCGCCATGCAACTCTACAAAATCTCCTTTTGTAATTACCTGAATATAATCCAAAGTATAAGGACGATTTGGATGGCGCGAGAGCTGCACCTTTTGCCAAGGACTCAAATTTCTGTAAATATCCTTACGGCATTTTTCTAATTTCTTCTCTAAACCCTTGATGGTAGCACTTAGATCCACCTCACTTTCTTTGCTTAATTCTTGTGCTTTCTCCATTTGCAGAACAAGCTCTTCTAAAGGTTTCTCAAAGTCTAAATATTCCATAGTTAAAAATTAATAAGGGGAACAAAGTTAAATAAAATGATATTTCTTACGCCAAAAAAAAGGATGTGATTACCTTTGTTGTTGAAAACTAATTTTAGATGATACTTTTTCCACATGCAAAAATAAATATAGGGCTGAATATTCTTGGTAAAAGAGAAGATGGTTATCATAATATTTCTTCTGTTTTTTATCCGGTTTCTTCTTGTGCTGATATTTTGGAAATAACAGAGAAAGAACATTTCTTATTTGAAAGTAGTGGTGTTGACATTCCAAAAGAGGAAAACTTGTGCGAAAAAGCATTTTCTTTATTAAGAAAGGATTTTTCTTTTCCCAATGTACATATTCATTTGCATAAGCAAATACCGATTGGAGCTGGACTAGGAGGGGGATCGGCTGATGCTGCTTTTACTTTAAAAGGACTCAATGAGTTATTTGAATTGGAGATTAGCAGTAAAAAATTAGAGAAATATGCTTTACAATTAGGTGCTGATTGCCCCTTTTTTATTGATGATAGACCAGCATTGGTAGAAGGGATTGGAGAAAAACTAAGCCATATTGATTTGGATCTAAGTGTCTTTGAAATACGCTTGGTAATGCCTGGGATTCATATTTCAACAGCAGAAGCTTATGCAGGAGTTAGTCCAAAAATACCAAAAAATCCTTTAAGAGAACTAATAAAACTCCCTATAGAAAAGTGGAAAGGAAAGATTAAAAATGATTTTGAAAGAAGCATCTTTATTAAACATCCGAAACTCCAAAGCATAAAAGAACAACTTTATAAGGAGGGCGCTATTTATGCTGCTATGAGTGGAAGCGGCTCTACTCTTTATGGATTTTTTGTAAAATAATTATATTTGTATAATTAAAAATTTAAGAATGAAAAAACTACTACTCATATTACTTTGCTTGCCAATGATTGGGTTTGGGCAACAAATGACTTATGTCCCTGATGATAATTTTGAGCAAGAATTAATAAATCTTGGTGTGGATTGGGTGTTTGATGACTACGTAGAAACTGCTGGAATTGATACCATTACTTATTTGAATGTTACATCTAGTTCAATCTCTGATTTGACAGGGATTGAAGATTTTTCTGCTCTTAGAGAATTGTTTTGTTATTCTAATCAAATCACATTTCTAGATTTGTCCAATAATACACAACTATTTGAAGTTTCTTGTGCTAACAATCAATTGATATCATTAGATCTGAGAAATGGAAACAATCAAGGGCTTTGGTATTTTTTATCTATAAATAACCCATCGCTTAACTGTATTGATGTAGATGATGTGGTTTGGGCTGATTATAATTGGGCTAGAGATACATGGACCTCTTTCAGTACAAATTGTGGTGCGTCTGGAATTGAGGATAAACTTCCTAATAAAAGATTACTAAAAGTGATAGATATTTTTGGCAGAATCATCTCCCCAAGACCTAATATTCCACTCCTCTATATCTTTGATGATGGAACAATAGAGAAGAAACTTTTTGTAGATTAATAAAAACCTTTATTGTTGATGGTTTTTTACAAACTTCTCAATAGGATTTTTGAACAATTTACTACTAAGCCTGGTTTATATGATTAAGATTTTACAGTTAATCGTAATACAGAACAATTTGACTTTATGGCAAATTTATCTTTCCCTGTTCCAAATAAAATAGATATAATAGTTTCTTTTCTAGGAGTACCCAATACCAGTAGATCATATTTTGCTGAAATATCTGAAACGCTTTGAATAGATTCATCAGATTGTACAATTTTTACTTCTGCTTCGGCTCTTACATCTTTTAACAGCTCATTTGCTTTCTTTCTTATTTCCTGAATCTCAAAATCTGATAATTCTTTACTTACCACATGCAAAAGCGTAAATGAAGCATTGTAAAACTGACAGAGTTGATCGGTTGTGTCTATTAGTCTCTTGATATCAATACTATTTACCCTAATGGCAAGTAACACTTTTGTAATATATCTTACACCATTATCCTTAAATAAAGCAAAATTTGAATTAATATTCGATACTATCCAACCTAAAGGATTGCTAAATAGAATACCATTATAAGCTCTTCCGTCCCATCCAAACACAAGCCAATCACTATGGGTTTTCTGGCTTAATGATTGAATGGTATTTGCAATATTATGTGTAACAACTGACTCAAACTCAATGGAAACATTGTCAGTATTAGCTAAAACTTCAATTTGTCGCTCTATTGCTTTTACTTTAGGATTGTTATCTGATATCGCTTCCAATAGGGTTTGATCAGGAACTTCTGTGATATTTATTGTTTGAATTATTTGTTTTGTATTGATTGCTGCTCCCATTTCAATGAGCATTTCAGGGGATCTTTCATTTCCCAGAAGAAGAACAATAACTCCTGCTTCTTTAGATATATTAATTTGTTCTGCTTGGATTTCTTCCTTTTTGGCCAATTCTTTCAAGTGATTGTACCTGGCTTTTTTACTAAAAAACAGCAGCAAAGCAGGCCTATGTCCATATTTTTTAATCACACCTGTTCTTGAAACATTTGTGCCAAAGAACAAGTAGATAACTATACCTAAAACAGATATAAGTAAGATAGCAATAATTGGCATCCAACCCAAATAAAATAACAAAAGCAATCCGCTAAAGATTCCAAATAATTGTACAAAAGGATACAAAGGAGAAAGATACTTGGGCTCGTACCATTGCACGGCTGTTTCCCTTAAAATAATTATACAAATGTTTACCGAAATAAACATCACCACCATAAAAGCACTTGCCAATTTGGCAATTTTTTCTACATCTAAAAATAAAATGACAATCGTCATAACAACACAAGTTAAAATAATGGTATTTACGGGAGTAAGATGCTTTTTATGAATCTTTGCCAATTGTTTTGGTAAAAGCTTGTCTAAAGCCATAGCAAAAGGAAATCGTGAGGTTGCTAAAACCCCTGAGTTTGCCATTGAAATCAAAGTGATTACACCTATACATGCAATGATATATCCAAAAGTAGGTCCCGCTATATTATCTGCTAATGAATAAATAGGTTTAATATCAGTTGCTAAGTTTTGAATGGGAATATTACCGACTAAAACATAAGTAATAGAGACATATATTAGCGTAATAATCCCTAAAGAAAAGAGCATTCCTAGAGGGATGTTTCTTGATGGATTCTTTACTTCTCCAGCTATGGCTGCAATTTTAGTAACTCCAGCATAGGAGATATATACAAAAGCTACTGTTGAAAACAATCCATGTGTACCATTAGTAGTAAAAGGAACTAATAATTCCTTACTAACTTCTGGCAAAGCAGAAAACAATAAAACGATTAACCCAGCTAAACTCAAACTTACTATTGCTATTTGAACTTTCCCTACCTTTTTAACACCTAAAATATTGATTAGCATAATGAGAAATAAAGAAGCAATAGCAATTAATTTTGTGTAACTTTCAGGAATGTTAATCAGCACTAACATATAAGCGCCAAAACCAACTAATGCGAACGAGCTTTTAAGCAGTAAAGACAGCCATAGACCAATTCCTGAAATTGTACCAAAAACTGGTCCAAAAACTCTTTCAATATAAACATAGGTGCCTCCAGATTTTGGCATAGCACTTGACAACTCAGATTTAGATAAAGCAGCAGGCAATATGCAAATAGCTGCTAGCAAATAAGCCAGCCATACTGAAGGGCCAGTTTTTGCTGCTGCAATTCCTGGCAAAACAAATATACCACTACCAAGCATTCCTCCTATGCTTATAGCAATAACTGACGTTAACGATAATTGCCTTTCTAATTTTTTCAAGGGTTATATTTTTCGTAAAGATAATAGTATTTTTTAAGAATTATGCCAACCTGCATTGTACAGCAACATGATTTCTTACATTTGCTATTATTTAATAATCAGAATGAAAAAAACATTATTATTTGACATTCATGAAAAATTAGGAGCAAAGATGATTGACTTTGCTGGCTATTATATGCCTGTGCAATATGAGGGTGTAAATAGTGAGCATTTAGCTGTTCGTGAGAGCGTGGGAGTATTTGATGTTTCCCATATGGGGGAAGTTTTTATAAAAGGAGAGAAATCAGAAGAGTTTCTGCAGTATATAACTTCCAATGATGTAAGTAAGTTAACTCCGGGAAGAGTGCAGTATAGTTATTTGCCAAATAATTATGGTGGTATTGTGGATGATTTTTTATTATATATGATAGAAGAAAATAATTATTTATTGGTGCTGAATGCCTCCAACCTTGATAAAGATTTAGCTTGGATAGATTCCCATAATTCTTATGGTTGTAAAATTGATAATCAATCCGATAATTATTCGCTTTTGGCTGTTCAAGGGCCGAAATCCATAGCGCTTTTGCAACAGCTTACTACAGAAAATCTTTCTGAGATTAAATATTACAATTTTAAGATTGGTAAAATTGCAGGAGTCGATAATGTGATTATATCACGAACAGGTTATACGGGTGAAATTGGATTTGAATTGTATGTAAGAAATGATGGTGTCAAACAGTTATGGGATATTCTTTTTACTACTAATATTCCTTTAAAAACAATTGGATTAGCTGCTCGTGATACTTTACGTTTGGAGAAAGGCTTTTGCCTTTACGGTAATGATATTGATGAAAATACCTCACCAATAGAGGCTGGACTTAGTTGGATTACAAAATTTAATAAAGATTTCATCAACTCTGAGAATCTAAAAAAACAAAAAGAAGAAGGAGTGAGTCGGAAATTAGTTGGTTTGGAACTGATTGATAGAGGGATTGCTCGCAGAGATTACAAAATAGGAAATGAAGATGGAGATGAAATAGGAGTAATAACTTCTGGCACTATGTCGCCAACACTTAAAAAAGCAATTGCAATGGCTTATATAAATAAAATCTATACTAATTTAGGCACGGAAGTTTTTATACAAATCAGAAATAAGAAAATAAAAGCAAAAATAGTAGCTTTACCCTTTGTAAAATGAGTAAAACATTAAGCATAAATACTTCTCTATCTCCAGTGTATTTTGACAAATATGCTGATAATGAAAGTATTGTTGTAGTAATTGATGTTTTACGAGCTACATCCGTTATAAGTACGGCTTTCCATTATGGTGTGAAAGAAATAATTCCTGTTCAAACATTAGATCAAGCACTTGAATTTAAAGCTAAGGAGAACCATATTGTTGCTGCCGAAAGAAATGCTATGTTAATTGATGGTTTTGATTTTGGTAATTCTCCTTTCCATTACATGAATAAAGATGTACAAGATAAAACTCTAGTTTTTACCACTACAAATGGCACTAAGGCTTTGAATATGGCAATAAATCATCAGACTATAACTGCTTCTTTTGTCAATTTTGATGCAGTTGCCGATTATTTAATTAATCAGCAGCAAAATATCATATTGTTTTGTTCTGGATGGAAAGGATACTTTAATTTGGAGGATAGTATTTTTGCTGGTAAGTTAGCAGAAATACTGCTTCAGAAAGGTTTTTCCACTACTGATGATAGCACGCTTTCGTCTATTTATTTGCATCAAAAAAGCGATACAGATTTATTTGCTTTTTTGAATAGTTCTTCTCACAGAAACCGATTAAAAACTCTAAATATGGAAGAGGACACTAAATTTTGTTTACAACCAGATTTCCAATC
>DASCPP010000102.1:0-3241 GCA_036012565.1 Flavobacteriales bacterium
TTAAAATAATGGAAATACTTTTTGAGGAAAAACAAAAATTCAATCAATGGTGGCTTTGGGTAATATTGCTTGTTTTCCCCTTTCTTTCTGTTGTGCCTTTTGATGGTAATGCAATAAATTACAACTATGTACTTATTGGAATTGCGATACCTTTAATATTTTACTTTTTTGAGCTCAGAACTTTTGTAACAAAGGAAGGGTTGCATTATCAGTTCTTCCCTTTTCATTTTAAAAAGCACTTAATTAAAATAGAGGAGATTGAAAAAATGGAAGCCTTGCAATACAAACCACTAGGCGATTATGGTGGATGGGGAATTCGTTACGGATTTAAAGGGAAAGCTTATAATGTTAGCGGGAATAAGGGAGTAAAAGTCCACTTGTCAAATGAAAGAAATGTCCTTTTTGGAAGCCAGAAATATAAAGAATTGGAGAAAGCTTTGAAACAAATTAAGAAACAATAATTAAAAAGTAATTCTTCTTCCCTTTTTGAGCAAGAATGTATTTTCCATTCAATAAGTCGTTTTCCGATAATTGAAAATCTTCTGTAATCTTTTCTTTATTTATACTTACTGCATTTGAGGAAATCATTCTCCTTGCCTCCCCTTTAGATGCAAACACTTGTGTTTTTTCAGAAAGTACGTCTAAAATTCCTGCACTTAAATCTGTTTTAGCTATTTCAAACTGAGGAACACCTTCAAATACTGATAGAAAAGTATCTTCATCTAGGCTTTTTAAATCATCAGCAGTTGATTTGCCAAATAAAATTCCTGAAGCTTTTATTGCCATTTCTAAATCTTCTTTACTATGAACTCTTGTAGTTACTTCCTCTGCAATTGCTTTCTGTAATATTCTTAAATGAGGTGCTTCCTCATGCTCTTTTATAAGTTGTTCAATTTCATCTTGAGATAAAAGAGTAAAAATCTTTATATAGTTTTTTGCATCTTCATCTGAAGAATTTAACCAGAACTGGTAAAACTTGTATGGAGAAGTCTTTGTTTTGTCAAGCCAAACGTTTCCTTCTTCCGTTTTCCCAAACTTTCCACCATCTGCTTTTTTAATAAGAGGAGTGGTTACTGCAAATGCCTGCCCTTCTCCTTTACGTCTTATAAGCTCTGTTCCTGTTACAATATTTCCCCATTGATCAGATCCTCCTAATTGCACTTTGCAATTTTTGTTTTTCCAAAGCCAATAAAAATCATGTCCTTGTACTAATTGGTACGAAAATTCAGTAAAACTCATTCCTGTATCTAAGCGGGATTTTACAGAATCTTTAGCTAACATATAGTTGATTGAGATATGTTTCCCAACATCCCGAATAAAATCTAAAAAAGAGAAATCTTTAAACCAATCGTAATTATTTACAATCTCAGCAGAATTTTTCCCGCAATCAAAATCAAGGAATTTTTCTAGTTGCTTTTGCAAGAAAGCAAGATTGTTATTTAATATTTTTTCATCTAACAAATTACGCTCCTTGCTTTTCCCTGAAGGATCACCAACCATTCCTGTCGCACCACCAACTAAAGCAAAAGGTTTGTGGCCTGCTTTTTGCAAATGAACTAAAATCATAATTTGCACCAAACTACCAATATGAAGCGAATCAGAAGTAGGATCAAAACCAATATAAGCAGAAGTTAGTTCTTTTTTAAATTGCTCTTGAGTTCCTGGCATGATATCGTGTATCATTCCCCTCCATCTTAATTCTTCTACAAAGTCCATTGCTTATTTTTTTGTCAAAAATAGATAAATTATTAAATCTATGTACTAAAAGCTTGTGCTATATAAGTGATAAGTAGCAACTAAATGTATCTTTGTGCTATGATATTTGTTACAGGTGGCACAGGATTGGTAGGATCACATATTTTGTTAAAGTTATCTCAACGGGGCAAAGAGTTTAAGGCCCTAAAAAGAGCATCTTCATCTTTGGAGGTTTGTAAAAGCATTTTTTCCTATTATAAATCAGATGATTTTTTTGCTAAAATAAACTGGGTTAGTGGCGATATAAATGATATTCCATCTTTAGAGAGTGGGATGCAAGATTGCGACATGCTTTTGCACTGTGCTGGCTTGGTTTCTTTTGCTCCATCTGATGTTGAGCTTTTGAAAAAAATAAATATTGAAGGGACCGCAAATATTGTAAATATAGCCTTATCAAACGACATTAAGAAATTAGGATATGTGAGCTCTATTGCTACTTTAGGTCGTAATTCTACTACTGATATAGTGGATGAAGAATGTCATTTTAAAGCGACCAAATTAGATAGTAATTATGCTCTTAGTAAATATTATGCTGAGCAAGAGGTTTGGCGAGCAGTAGCTGAAGGCTTAGATGCGGTGATCGTAAATCCTTCAGTTATTTTGGGGCCTGGTGATTGGACAAAAGGAAGCTCTCAAATTTTTGAGAAAATACATGATGGACTAAAGTATTACTCTAGTGGGAGTACAGGTTATGTTGATGTAGATGATGTTGCGGAGGCATTACTACAGCTATTTTTCTCGGATGTGAAAAATGAGCGATTTATTGTAAATGGGGAGAACTTAAAATACCGTGATTGCTTTGATAGAATTGCTGAAAATTTAAAAACCCCAAAAGCAATTATTAAGATTACTCCTTTTCTTAAAGAAATAGCTTGGAGATTAGAAGCAGTTCGTTCTTTTCTTTCTGGGAAAAAACCACTACTTACCAAAGAAACGGCCAATAGTGGAATGACAACTAGTAAATTTTCTTCAGCTAAAATTGAAAAAGTTATCGGTTTTAAGTTTACAGATATAAATACTACAATTAAAAAATATTCTGATTGGTTTATTGCTGATCTAATGTAGAGCGCTCATTAGTTAGTTGTTCTAAAACATCAGCATAAATTCCCTCTAACTTTTCTGGCTTTTGAGCATAAAAATCTAGTGTCTTTTTAAATGTATCTTCAGAGACAGTGTTTTTTTTATAAATTAAAGTATAAGAATTTGCAAGTTCATTTTTAGCCTTCTCCATACCTATGTTTTTTTGTAATTCAAACTTAGCTTCTGCTAAATGTATATCTTTTAATACAACTACAAACTCCTTTTCCGAAAGAATATCTTGTGGTATATTTTCTTTTTGCTCTGCACATGCAAATAATAAACAAAGTAATATTAAAAAATTTAATTTCATAAAACAAAGATATTGTAAATTGCTTTCTTATTTGTGTATCTTTGCCTGAATTATTAACCAACCAAACTTTAAGTCATGAAAAAATTAATGTATTTA
>DASCPP010000103.1:0-4336 GCA_036012565.1 Flavobacteriales bacterium
TTCTTGATCTTGTAATCTAAGAATGCTTGCTCAACATAAACTTCAGAAACATGTTCAAATTCTAATTCAGAAACGAATGAAGCTTTTTCATTAAAGTTATATCCCAAAAAAGTAACTAACCTATGCACATCCAGCTTACCATTGTTGTGAATTGTTCCATCTCTTTCGTTTAAATTAAAATCAATTTGCCCGTACCCACCAATATGCAGGCCAGGATTCCCTGCAATAATTTTTTCAGCACTATTTTGCGCCATTAAACTTGTCCCTAATGCAACCGTCATTAAGATTAAAACTCTTTTTTTCATTTTATTTTTATTTAGATTAATTATTAATAGCCGCAAAAGTAATTCCTTTTTTATATTTGCCAAAGTTTCATAAAAAATATTTTGGCAGGCATTTATATTCATATTCCCTACTGTAAACAGAAGTGTAGTTATTGTAATTTTCATTTCAGAATTTCAAAAAAAGACAAGGTTGAGATGCTTAAATGTATGCAAATAGAAATTATTGGAAGGGTAAATTATATTGAAACAAAAGAAATTGAAACTATATATTTTGGAGGGGGCACACCTTCAATTCTATCAATAACTGAAATTCAAGGATTACTTAAGACTATCAATAAACATTACTCGGTAAATAAAAATGCTGAAATTACTTTAGAATGCAATCCAGATGATTTAAATAAAGAAAAACTTATTTCATTGAAAAAGATTGGGATAAACAGATTAAGTATTGGAATTCAATCTTTTAATGATAAGGAATTGAAATGGATGAATCGCTCACACAATGGGAATCAAGCTAAAAGAAGCGTCAAGATGGCTCAGAAAGTTGGTTTTGATAATATAACTATTGATTTAATATATGGGTTACCTAATCAAACCTCTGTTGACTGGAAAAAGAATTTGAAAAAAATATTTGACTATAATATTCAACATTTTTCTGCTTACGCACTAACTATTGAGAATAAGACTATTCTTAAACATTTAATAAACACAAATAAAATTAAACCATTGAAAGACGAGTTGATTATTAATCAATTCAAGCTATTAGTTGCTGCTGCTGATGAACATGGTTTTATCCATTATGAAATTTCTAACTTTGGGAAAAATGGGTATTTCTCCAAACACAATACTGCTTATTGGCAAAGTAAACATTATTTGGGAATTGGTCCTTCCGCACATTCCTACAATGGAGAAAGCAGAAGCTGGAATGTGTCTTCCAACAAACAATATATACAGAAAATTAGAAAGGGAGAAAATTATTTTGAAGTAGAAAAACTCACAAAAAATCAGAAATACAATGAATATATTTTTACTTCACTTAGGATAATTTGGGGTGTAAATTCAGAAATAATTAAAGACCGATTCGGTGAAAAAAGGAAAACGCGGTTTTTAAAAGAAGTGAAAAAATGGGAACAGAAAACTTATGTTAAACAAAAAGAAAAAGTATTTACGCTTACAAAAAAAGGTCAGATTTTTGCCGACAGAATTGCATCTGATTTATTTATTGTCTGAATAATGACTTAAATCAACAATAGGCACATTATCCCAGTCCACTAATATAGCTGCGTCTCTCAAATCAATAAAATCAAAATCATAAATCAATTGTTTTAGTTTAGTGTAGGAGTTTGATAAATTATAATAAGATTTAAACTTTCTTCTTAGTGACAATCCATCTAGCATTGGTTGATTTGGATCAAAGTCTCTTGGATGGAAATAGGTCATTGTATAATCAGCTTTTTTTAACATTTTCTTCATCAATCTATAAGGAAAAAACCTAAAGTAACCACCCCCCGTTACGGTGAATTTTCTTCCAAAAACCGTATTTATACTCATTGGGAATTCTTTTATCTTCATCCCATTATATTTTATAATTGAAGGAGTGCTCTCTGAAAAATCATCAAAACCTCCGTCTTCTCTTGGTGCAGGGAAAATAGAGGCGTCATACTTAATCCCTAATTCATTTAACACTTCAAATGCCCAAACATTTTGTTTTTTTATTGAAAACCCGGGAGCTCTGTAGGAAATAACCTTCTCACCTACTATATTCTCAATGCTATTAATACAATTAAATAAATCTTGTTTATACTCCTTTCTGGATTGTTTATAAGCAACTTTATGCATATCAGAATGTGCTGCTACTTCATAACCTAAATCATGTATTCTTTTTATGACCTCAGGATGTTTCCTGGCAATATATCCTACAATAAAAAAGGTAGCTCTGATATCATTATCATCAAGTACTTTAAAAATTCTGTCCATACCTTTATGAATCCTAACCTCATAATTATCCCATTTATCTAAGATGTCATTAGGATATTCCTGAAGAATATGAAACCAATCTTCAATATCAAAAGTTAATACCCTCATTTAATATAATTTTTCTGCAATATTAGGTCCAATAAAATTAGCAACTCTTAATGGTAACAGTTTCCATAATTTAGTTAAAAAAGTCATTTTCTTTAAACTTACTTTTTGTTCTTCTGAGTATGAGAAAAATAGTTGCTTCTCTATTGGCTTCCATTGTCTCTTAAAATTTAATAACGAACTATCTTTTGTACTTCTGCCAAATGAGAATTTTTTTTTATTTTGCTCAATAGAAAACTTTATCATCTCCCAATACAGCAGAACACTAGTGTAAAGATAATTATACTTACTTAAAGTAGAAAACCAACAATCCTCAACAAAATCATTATATGAAAGGACAACAGCTCCTCCAATAACTTCATCATCTTTACAAACTAAAAATACTTTTATCTCGCCATAGGAATAATGCTTTAATAAGTTCAAGAAAAATCTTTTTGATAAAGAGGGGGAGCCCAAACGCAACATGTTTTTTGTGTAAATTTTATAAAACTCTACCATTGATTCCTCTGTTGATTCAATAACTACTCTTAAATTATTCTTGTATGCTTTTTTTATCTTTCTTCTATGATTAGATTTGAAAGTTGCTAGCTGAGCATCTGCAGTTTCTTCTAAATCTAAGAATGCAGCTACTTTATCATCATTGTAAAAATCAGTATACGGTTTAAACTCTCTTATTTCAAAGGATTCCGGTAATGAGCTTTTTATCTGATTAAAAATTTCTATTACAGCATACTTATTGTTTTTTCTGATAATACCTCCATATGAAAAATGAGGCATTGAAACTGACTTATTATCATTAGGGTAAGAGTGCTGATACACTCCAACTATTTCATTATCATCAATAATAAAAAAGCTATCTCCTGTCCATTCTAATGTGTTTTCAAGAAAAATTAATAAAGAAGGATTATGAGCAATTGTATAAAAATCAGGAGAATTAAGAACAACCTCATTCCACTTTTCAAACTCTATGTCAATATTTGCTTTTCTTAATTCCATATTATTTCCAGAAAGATAAATCTTTATCTATTAACTTTTCGAGCTTACAAATGTCGTCATAAAAATAAGGTTTTAGATATTCTATCTCTTTATCTGATATCACAGCCTTATCTAATGATTTACTAGCAACTTTTTCCAATAAATTTCTAGGAATTAATTTCTTCATAATTTCACGAATAGCTGTTGAAACAATATTATTTCTACTTAATAAAAATTTTGAAATCCAATTATTCGGAATGCCTGATTCATTATGGTTAATAGATGCATCCGTTTTAAACGTTACATCCACATTGAGAAAAGAATAAATATCTTCTAAAATAGTTGTTGTTTGATTTTTCAATTCTTCTTGCAATACAATTTTAACATTTGTGAACTTATCCATAAATGATTTTATTTGGTCGTGATAAAGTCCACATCTCTTATATCCCCAAATAAAATCCCAATTATCACTCAATCTCTTTTCCTCAGCCATTAATCCATCTATGAATGATAGCTTTTCTCTACTATCGCGTTTAAGGTACATATAAGCTGAAAAGGCTCTTTTTACAGGCTCCCTCAAAATAATAATAATTGGTATGTCTCCCAATGTTTCTTTTATTCTTTCTGATGTTCTCTCGTGATAATAAATTGTATCTGGACTTGCTTCTCCAACTCTTATATTTTCAATATTATCAAACAATGCACAGTATTCGTTAAATGATTTAACTGCATACTTATCAACTGATGTATCACCAATCCCTTTGTGAGGAAATTTCTCGTTAATAGAACTAAAATACTTTGGCTCTTTTAAATCAGGAAATGAGATCTCCGGATGTTGCTTTAAGTAATAATACAAAGCTGTTGTCCCACATTTAGAAGCCCCGACTATTAAAAAATTTGGCAACATTATTTAACTATTTTCTTAAAATAATTAGCATATAATTTTACAATATTATCCCAATTAAAATGACTATTTACTTTCTCAAATACTTCAT
>DASCPP010000104.1:0-6489 GCA_036012565.1 Flavobacteriales bacterium
ATTTTTCATGTTGTTGTAGACTTCCAATAACTGACTAAAACTATGGTAAGCATCCTCCACAACAATAAGAGTAGCGGTAATATTATTTTCTGATTCGAAATCCTTATTTACAATTACAACTGAGGCTTTTGTTGTATAAATAAATGGCGTGTATTTTATATTTGCCAAAAAACATAAATCTCCTTTTTTCCCTTCTTCAATTTTTGCCAATGAATTTACCACCGACTCAGGATCTCCGAGAATTTTTCCATTTAGGATTTCTGCTATTTGTTTAGCTGTAAACTTCATGGCTGCAAATTTAACAATTCTTATTTTATGTTTATCTTAAATCAGGATAACAAACGAAAAATTTATTTACTTTTCTGGAGGTTATTTCACTTGACAACTGATCGGAAGCATCTTTTAATTCTTTAATACTTCCATCTTTCATCAAAATATTAATTTTTGCTTTTCCATAATTATAGGCACTATTACTCACTTTGTCAGAAAAAACAAAATAATCAACTTCCTCTTTATTCAGATTTAATTTTTTCATTACTGCTGTTCTTGAATCAAATATTGCTTTTTGAGAGAATGGTTTATTTTGAATTTTTATCTTTAAGAGTTGCCGATTTATAATATTCTTAGAAAGAGTAGAGAGTACAAAATCATTATGATTTTGCCATTGTTTTAATGCAGAAATAATATCATGGTCATCCAATTTTGCAAATTGGTGTAAAATATCAGGGTTATTCTCAAAGTCCTTTTTTGTGCATTTTTTTTCTAAAAAGAAAAATAGGGCAGGAGTTGTAAAAACTTCTTTATCGTCACTTATTAGTTCTTTTGCTCTTTTCAGTATTTTAATAAGGGTGTTTTCTGCAGAAAGGACGGTTTTATGCAAGTAAACCTGCCAATACATCAATCTTCTAGCTATTAGAAACTTTTCGATAGAATAGATGCCTTTTTCTTCAATTACTAAATGATCATCTACTACATTTAGCATATTTATAATTCGCTCGGTTCCAATTACGCCTTCTTGTACTCCAGAATAAAAACTATCTCGTTTTAAATAATCTAATCTATCCATATCTAATTGGCTTGACACCAATTGATGCAAAAATCTTTTTTTGTACTCATCCTTAAAAATCTGAATGGCTAAAGTTAATTCTCCTTTAAATTGCTTATTAAGATCTTGCATAAAAAGCAGAGAAAGCGTTTCATGAGTGATATTTCCGACAATACTTTTTTCCAATGCATGTGAAAAAGGTCCATGCCCAATATCGTGCAACAAAATAGCAATGCAAACGGCCTGAGCCTCTTTGCCTGTTATAGAATGTCCTTTTTTTCTGATTTGGTCAATGGCTTTATTCATTAAAAAAATACAACCAATTGCGTGATGGAAACGAGTATGATAAGCTCCAGGATAAACCAAATAGGAAAGTCCTAATTGCGATATTCTTCTTAATCTTTGAAAAAAGGGATGTTCAATAAGCTCAAGAATAATACCTTTTTCTAAATGTACGAATCCGTAAATTGGGTCGTTTATAATTTTATCTTTTTTTCTTGAAAGCATATAGGCAAATAACGGATTTTTTTTAATTTTTGTAAAATATAAAGTAATAAAATATGATTAGAATACTTTGGGCAGATGATGAGATAGATATATTGAAACCTCATATTATATTCCTGGAACAAAAGGGATACATGGTTGTAACGGCTAAAAGTGGGAATGAGGCATTAGATAGGTTTAATGAAAGCATTTTCGATTTGGTATTTTTAGATGAAAATATGCCAGGATTCACCGGATTAGAAACGCTTGTAAAAATGAAAACAATTAGACCAAATGTTCCGATTATCATGATTACAAAGAGTGAAGAAGAAAGTATAATGGAGGAGGCAATCGGTTCTAAAATTTCTGATTATCTGATAAAGCCAGTAAATCCAAATCAGATTTTACTTTCCATAAAAAAGAATATTGATAGTAAAAGATTGGTAGGAGAGAGAACTACCATGAATTACCAACAAGAATTCCGAAATATAGGTATGAGTTTATCAGAGCAATTGGATAAGCAGCAGTGGGTTGACATCTTTAAAAAACTTACTTTCTGGGAATTGGAAATAGAAAAATTGGGAGAAGAAAGTGTAGAGGAAATTTTATCTATGCAAAAACAAGAAGCAAATACTCAGTTTTTTCGCTTTATAAAAAATAATTATAAAAGTTGGATAAATGGAGAACAGGCTCCTTTGATGTCGCATAATTTAATGCGAAAAAATGTAACTCCTCTTTTAGAAGATAACAAACCTTTGTATTTTATCTTGATTGATAATTTGAGGTACGACCAATGGAAGATTATTGAACCGATGGTTTTAAGTGATTTTAGAGTGAAAAAAGAAGAAATTTATTATAGTATCTTGCCCACTGCTACACAATATTCCAGAAATGCAATTTTCTCTGGCATGTTGCCTTCCGAAATGGAGAAAAGATTTCCAGGGAAATGGAAAAATGATGAGGATGAAGGTGGAAAAAATATGTTTGAAGAGGACTTCTTAAAAGACCAATTACAAAGATTGGGGAAAGGAGATGCTAAAATTAGCTATTCGAAAATTACAAATATCGATTATGGAAAAAAAGTGGTTGGGTATGTTGGAAATATGAAACACAATAACTTGAATGTAATTGTGTATAATTTTGTGGATATGCTCTCTCATGCTAGAACAGACATGAAAGTAATCAAGGAATTAGCAGAAGATGATTCGGCTTATCGTTCGCTTACTGCTTCTTGGTTTGAGCACTCACCCCTCAGAGATATAATGAAGCAAATAGCAAGACAAGGAGCTAAAATGATAATTACTACAGACCATGGGACTATAAATGTGAAACAGCCATCAAAAGTAATTGGTGATAGAAATGTGAATTCTAACTTGCGATACAAACAAGGTAAAAGCTTAAATTATATTGAATCGGATGTTTTGGTGATAGATAAGCCCTCAGAATATCATTTACCTCAACAAAATGTGAGTACAAAATATATTTTCGCCAAAGAGGATATGTATTTTGTTTATCAGAACAACTATAATAAGTTTGCGCAATATTTTAAGGATACTTTTCAGCATGGAGGAATTTCATTGGAAGAAATCTTAATTCCAATTATTACATTGGAAGCTAAGTAAAAATGAATAAAATATTTTACGCAAACAAAGTGCAAGAATTATATGAAATTGCAAAAGCAATTGTAGAAGTTTTTGGAAATGAAAAAAAAATTGTATTTTTCGGAGATATGGGAGTGGGGAAAACTACTCTGATAAAGTCCATTTGTAAGGTCTTAAATGTGCAAGATGTTGTGACAAGTCCGACTTTTTCTGTAGTAAATGAGTATCAAGATAAGGATGGAAATTCTTTATATCATTTCGATTTTTACAGAATAAAGAATCAAGAAGAGTTATTTGATTTAGGACTGGAAGAATATATTTATTCTGACAATTATTGTTTTATTGAATGGCCTGAAAAAGCAGATAAACTATTAAGTGATAATTTTGTAAAAGTTCAAATGACAAAAAATAAAGAATGTAGAATTATTAAAGTAATTACATCATGAAAAAAAGTAAAAAAACAGCAACATTCACTAGCCTTCTACCACAAGAAGAAATGTTGGAAGTAAAGAAGCATTTCAAATCTCTTTATATTGGAATTCCAAAAGAGATTTCCTATCAAGAAAATAGGGTTAGTTTATCTCCAGATGCTGTTGCTTTACTAGTAAGTAATGGGCATAAAATTGTGATAGAAAAAGGGGCAGGTGTGAATGCCAATTTTTCAGATGAAGATTATTCTCATTCTGGAGCAACTATTGTTTATAATATTAAGGATGTTTATAAGGCGACTGTTATATTAAAAATAGAACCGCCAACAACTTCTGAAATTAAGATGATGCAAAAAGGTCAAACCCTCATTTCCGCTTTACAACTTACTACTATTGATGAAAAATATATTAATCTGCTTTTAAAAAGTGAGATTACCGCTTTGGCTTACGAATACATAAAAGATGAAAATGGAATCCTTTCTCTTATTAGAAGTATTAGCGAAATTGCCGGAAATACATCAATACTTATTGCAGCCGAATATTTGAGCAATGTTAATTCTGGTAAAGGATTGATGCTTGGAGGAGTGACTGGCATTTCTCCAACAGAAGTAGTGGTGCTTGGAGCTGGAACAGTTGGCGAATTTGCAACAAGAACAGCATTGGGTTTAGGTGCTTCCGTTCGTGTTTTTGATAGTTCAATTACAAAATTAAGAAGGGTACAAGAAATCATAAGCCGGAGAGTAAGCACATCCATTTTGCAACCAAAAGCATTGCAAAAAGCCCTTATGCGATCAGATGTTGTAATTGGTGCACTCAGAGCTGATGATGGAAGAACGCCTTGTGTGGTAAGTGAAGAGATGGTAAAAAAGATGAAATCTGGAGCTGTAATTGTAGATGTAAGTATAGATCAAGGTGGTTGTTTTGAGTCTTCAGAAGTTACCAATCATAAAAAGCCAACATACCGAAAATTTGATGTGGTGCATTATTGTGTCCCGAATATTTCTTCAAGAGTTTCCAGAACAGCTAGTTTTGCTATTAGTAATATTTTAGCTCCTACTTTACTGCAAATGGGCATGGCAGGAGGTGTTGACGATTTTCTAAAGCAAAATGCGGGATTACGTTCTGGTGTTTACGCACACAAAGGCATGCTAACTAGTGCCGTGCTTGGAAGCATGTTTGACATGCCCTATAAAAACCTAAATTTAATCATGTAAATACAGATGGTAAGAAGATTTTTATTTTTTGGAATTGGGGTCTTAATCAGTGTAATTTTTCTTTCAATGGGTCCTGAAAACAGATTGAAAAAAACTTTTTATGACTATATTGATTATTTCGATATGGATAAAAGAGTGATTTACCATTTACATAATGACAGTACTACTTTCTCTACAAAAGCGGAATGTCAATTAGTGTATTATAGTTTGTCAAAAGAAGATTTACTTGAGGTGTTAGAAGGTGGAGAAGTAAATTTTGATTTAAGTGAAAAAGATAGCGAACCATGTAAATATTATGTTGTGGAGAATAAAATAAACGGAATGGATTTCTTGGTTACTTTCGAATTTTGCAATAAAGAAGATGCGGTTAAGGTAATCGGATTCTCTTCTAGTATGGAAGATGAGGTTTGTAACTTTTAATCTTTCCTTCTTCTTTTCTTTTCTTTCAAAATATTAGAAAGTTCTCTGCTCATTTGACCTGCAATTGAAGTGTTTTCTTCAGCTCTCCTTATTAAATAAGGCATTACATCTTTCACTGGTCCGTAAGGAACATATTTAGCAATATTATACCCTTTCTTAGCTAAATTATAAGAAACATGATCACTCATGCCAAGTAGTTGCGAAAAGATAATTCGCTCATCATTTTTATCAATATTATATTTGTCAAAAAGATCAATTAAGTATTCAGAGCTTTTTTCATTATGTGTTCCACTACAGAAGGAGATTCTATCCAAATGTTCTACGCAAAATTTTTGGGCTAAATTGTAATCTTTATCGGTATCTTCTTTTTGTGTGTACACTGGACAGTTGTAATCTAGTTTCTGTGCCCTTTCTATTTCTTGCTCATGATAGGCACCTCTCACTAATTTTAGACCAATGTAGTAGTTGTTATTCTGCGCATCTGCATATATTTCTTTTAAGTAAACCAATCGGTCATTTCTATACATTTGTAATGTATTAAAAATAAAGGCTTTTTCTTTATTGAACTTTCGCATCATTTTTAAAACTATTTCATCAATTGCTTTCTGGATCCAACTCTCTTCTGCATCAATAAATAGAGGTACTTTGTTGTTATAAGTTGCTTCACAAATTTCTTTTATTCTATCTTCTAAATCTTCTTTTACCTTCTTCTCAGCGACATTTAATTCTGATTTGGCACTTATTTTTTCTAAAAGTTGAAAAGGAGCAACAGCAGTTGGTTTAAATACGGCAAAAGGAATGCTTTTCTCGGCTTTAGCTTTAGTTATTGTTGCAATGATTTCATTTTTTGCTCCATTTAAATCCTCTTCTGCTTCCATCCCTTCTGCTGAAAAATCTAAGATAGTCCCTATTTTAGATTGCCATAATTTTTCAATAGTTTCTTGACTGTTTTTAATGGTAGTGCCACCACAAAATTGTTTGTAGACAGTTGCTTTTATTAACCCCTTTATTGGTAGACCAATTCCAATAGAAACTTTCATAAAGAAAGTTAGAATCTTGGTAACAAATGGGTTGCTAATTATTTTAAACAAAAAGTATGCTCTTTTTAAATCTCTATCTGATTTGTCAGCATAAGCGACTTTCATATCATCAAATAAACTCATCTGAAATTATTTTTTACAAACCTAAAATATTTGTTTGTAAATTAATGATTAATGTAGCAATTTTCTACATAGCATTAAGCCATCTCTAATAGGAAGAAGTATATTTTCTACTCTGTTATCTTCATGTATTCTTTG
>DASCPP010000105.1:0-2451 GCA_036012565.1 Flavobacteriales bacterium
CTGGAGGATTGCCAGAAGTGAATAAAGATGGTAAAACAGGATTTCTGCTAGATGTTAACGATATAAAAGGCATGGCAAAAAAAGCATTATATTTGCTTGAAGATGAAGAAATATTACAACAATTTAAAATGTGTGCTTATAAGCATTCCATTCATTTTGATTTACCAAATATCTTACCTTTGTATGAGAAAATCTATGAAGATTTAAGCCATAAGAAGTAATGAAAAAAATAGGGCTAACAGGAGGAATTGGAGCAGGAAAAACCTTTGTTGCAGAGGTTTTCCAGAGGCTGGGATATGCTATTTTTTCTGCTGATTTTCATGCAAAAAAGTGCATGCAAGAATCTGAGGAATTAGAAAACCAGATTTGTAAAGCGTTTGGTAATGACATCTATGAAAAGGGAAAACTTCAAAAAAAGAAATTAGCCGATATCGTTTTTTCAGATTCTAAAAAGCTGCAGGAATTAAATAATTTGGCACATCCTTTTGTGCATATTGCTTTTGATAAGTGGTTGAAAAAACAAGATTCAGAATATGTAATAAAGGAAGCGGCTATATTGTTTGAAGGTGGGGCAAACAAAGGGCTTGATGCAGTTATTTGTGTTTCTTCCCCAATGGAACTTAGAATAAAAAGAGTAATGGAAAGAGACAAATGCAGTAGAGAAAGAGTAATGAAAAGAATGGCTATGCAAATGCCACAAGAAACAAAAGAGAAATTATCTGATTTTGTAATTGTAAATACAGAGAATGAGAAAATCTTACCTCAAATACTTAGTATTTGCAAAAAAATAGAGTTGCTTTAAGAGATAATCCACTGAATAATAAAGTACAAAATAGCTAAATCAATAAAAAGAAGTATCCCAAACAGGGTAGGGTTAGCATCATAAAGTTCCTTTAGTTTTTCCCAAATATCTTTCATTGTTAATCTATTGTTTTTTTATAATATTAATTTATTCAAACATACTAAGAATCTATTTCTTCTCCAAAACAACAATGTTTTCTACATGATGGGTCTGCGGGAACATATCCACTGCTTGTATTTGTGTTACTTTATACATACTATCCATTAGTGCTACATCACGGGCTTGAGTGGCAGAATTACAACTTACATAA
Organism: Flavobacteriales bacterium; assembly: GCA_036012565.1. Lineage (GTDB taxonomy): Bacteria > Bacteroidota > Bacteroidia > Flavobacteriales > BACL11 > DUAL01. Next base: position 1,113 of record DASCPP010000105.1, read on the forward strand.
ACTACTCTTTTAGCTCCAATTTTACATATCTGCTCCACCACTTTTTTGTGCATTCCATCTCTAGGTGGGTCTGTTATAATTACATCAGGAGTTCCGTTTTCTGCAATAAAGGCATCCGAAAATATATCCCTCATATCGCCTGTAAAGAAAGTACAATTGTCTATATTGTTTCTCTCTGCATTTTCGTAAGCAGCTTTAATTCCTTCTTCCACAGAATCGATACCAACTACTTTCTTGGCATCTTTTGCTACATACTGTGCAATTGTACCAGTTCCAGTATACAAATCATAAACTAAATCATCAGTAGTAATTTTTGCAAACTCCTTTGCTTTACGATAAAGAATTTTTGCTTGCTCCGAATTAGTTTGGAAAAAGGATTTAGCACCAATTTTAAAAACTAATCCATCCATTTCTTCCATTATATAATCTTCTCCATTGTAGCAGATTACCTTTTGATCATAGATGGTATCGTTTGCTTTTTGGTTAATTACATAAAGCAAAGAAGTGATTTTAGGAAAAGAAGCTTTGAGATGTTCCATCAATAAATTTATCTTGTTTTTTTCATTCTTAAAAAACTGAAGAAGTACCATTAAATTGTTTGTTGAAGAGGTGCGTATCATCAAATTTCTCAAAAGTCCATTCTGATTTCTGATATCAAAATATGTAAGCCCATTCTCATCAGCAAACTTTTTTACAGAAAGACGAATAGCATTGGAAGGTTCTTTTTGCAGATAACAGTTTTGCAAATCAATTACCTTATCAAACATGCCAGGCACATGAAATCCTAAAGCATTTTTTTCTAAAATATCTTTTCCTGACTGTATCTCTTTTGGTGTTAGCCATCTTTTATTTGAGAAGGAAAATTCCAGCTTATTTCTGTAGTAGTATTCCTCTTTACTAGCTAAAATCTGTTCATGTGCGGGTAGTTCAATTCCTCCAATTCGTTTTAGATGATTAAGAACTTCACTTTGTTTAAATTCAAGTTGGGAAGAGTAACTCATATTTTGCCATTTGCATCCACCACAACTTCCAAAATGCTCGCACTTAGGTTCTTTTCTTCTTTTAGAATATTCATGGATCTTTTCTATACGAGCCTCCCAATATTTCTTCCTTCTTTTAAAAACGGTAATATCGCAAATATCACCCGGAACGCCACCTTGCACAAAGATAGCTCTACCTTCATGTTTTGCTACAGATTTACCTTTGCCAGCAGTGTCAATGATTTCAATATTTTCTAAAGATATTGGTTTTCGCCTGTTTTGTCTTCCCATCTTTTAAAAACTAATAATCAATTTCCCATTTATTTGCCTTGCTGTAAGATAATTCGGCACGGCATATT
>DASCPP010000106.1:0-37000 GCA_036012565.1 Flavobacteriales bacterium
CCTCTAATTATTCGCACTACAAAAACCCTAAATGAATCAAATAAAAGAACAGCCAATATAGCTATTGCAACCAAAGGACCTTTATTCGGCAAGTGAATGGCGTCATTTACTATGCCAGAATTAATAGAATTTATGGATAAAATGGATAAAATCAACCCCACAACTAATGAGCCAGTATCTCCCATAAAAATTTTGGCTGGAGAATTGTTGTGAATTAAAAATCCTAGAAGAGCCCCCATAAGTGTAAATGCAAGCAATGACATATTTATCTGATCAGAAAAAAATGCTAAAACTCCAAATGACAAAGATGCAATAATCCCTAATGATCCTGCTAATCCATCCACTCCATCAATTAAATTAAACCCATTGGTAATTACAATTACCACAAAAACAGTAAATAATGTTGCGATAATTTCCGATAGCTCATAAATCCCCAATACCCCATGCATATTGTCTATTTGCAAATCATGGAGGTATATTATTATCAGAATGGCAAGAATTTGTCCAAACAATTTTTTAGTTGGGGAAAGGAAAAGTAGATCGTCAAGAACCCCAATAAAGAAAACAACAAACATACTTACAATAATAAATCGGATTTGTTCTATTTCTGCCCAAAAAAGCAAAGAAAAGATAATGCCAGCAAAAATGGCTATGCCTCCAAAAATAGGCACTTTCCCGATATGAGAAGAGCGCGCACCAGCACTATCGTACAAACGAAATTTTTGTGCAAAAAATATTATTTTAGGAATAGCCAAAAAGGTAATTACAAATGCAGTTACAAATGAAAGTAGAATATCTATGTAGGCGCCAAACATCTTATCTTTTTGAATTATTTTTTAATCCTTCTATATCAGATTCAACCATTATTTTACAAAGCTCTTCCACAGTGGTTTTTGGTTTCCAGCCTAAGAGTTTTTCTGCTTTTGCAGGACTTCCTATTAAAGCATCTACTTCTGCCAATCTGAAATATTTTTCACTTACTTTTACAATTTCTTCCCCTGTTTTTTTATCAATTCCTTTTTCTTTAACTCCTGCACCTTCCCATATTATTTCTGTTCCTATTACCTCAAATGCTAATTCGGTAAACCGCTTTACTGTAACTGCCCTATTTGTTGCTAAAACAAAATTATCAGAAGTTTCATGCTGCATCATTCTATACATACCCTCTACAAATTCTGGAGCATAACCCCAATCTCTGCTTGCATCCAAATTTCCTAATTCAATACAATTCCCTTCTGCTGCATTAAATCTTGCAACTCCATCAGTAATTTTTCTTGTTACAAATTCCAACCCTCTAAGCGGAGATTCATGATTAAAAAGAATTCCGCTACAAGCAAATATATCATAAGATTCTCTGTAATTCTGAGTCATCCAGTAGGCGTACAATTTTGAAATACCATAAGGACTTCTAGGATAAAAAGGAGTTGTTTCTTTCTGTGGGACTTCTTGCGCTTTTCCGTAAAGCTCGGAAGTAGAAGCTTGATAAAACTTAATATTCTTATTTATAATCCTAATAGCCTCAAGTAAATGAGTAACTCCAATTCCTGTAATCATACTTGTTGATAATGGCTGGTCAAATGATACATGCACAAAACTTTGTGCAGCCAAATTGTAAATCTCATCTGGTCTAATTTCAGAAACCATTCTTATTGTACTTGACGCATCAATCAAATCATGTTCAATAAGTTTAAGGTTTGGATTATCCTGAATCCCAAGATATTTTATTCGCCAAAAACTTTGGGAACTTGTTCGCCTATAAGCTCCAAAAACTTTATAATTCTTTGATAATAGTAATTTGGCTAAATATGCTCCATCCTGTCCAGTAATCCCTGTAATTATCGCTTTCTTCATTAAAGTCTAACTTGTTTTGCAATTGTAAAAATACTCATAAATAATTTAATAGGCTAAGATCTGCTTTGCCCAATTATTTAAAGTAAAATTATTATCCACTTTTATGGTCTTAAGCCCTGCCCTTTCTCCTGCCTTTATATCAGAGGGAGAGTCTCCAATTAAGTATGATTTGTTAATGTTGATGAAAGGGAAGTCTTGAATTGCTTCTTCAATCATTCCAATTTTTGGCTTTCGACAATTGCAATTGTCTGTTTCTAAATGTGGGCAAAAATAAATCTTATTAATTTTTCCGCCTGCTTGTTCAATCTCATTTAACATCTTCTGATGCAAAAAAAGTAGATTATCCTCACTCATTAGCCCTTTCCCAATCCCTTGCTGATTAGTAATGATAATCATTCTATTAAATAATCCTGAAAGTTTTGAAATAGAACTTAGTACATTAGGAATGAAAGTAAATTCCCCCCAATTTCTAATATATTTTCCATCTAATTTTTTATTTATTACACCATCCCTGTCTAGGAAAAGAGTGTCAAAATTTGAAGTTTCCATTAAAATAATTCTTCTTCTATTAACTGACAAATAATATGTCCAATTAAGATATGTGCCTCTTGAACTCTTGGCGTATCATCAGATGGAATTTTGATGATATAATCACAAATACTAGCCATCTTCCCTCCATTATTTCCGGTAAACCCAATAGTTTTCAGTCCAGTTTCATTTGCTTTTTGCAAAGCATTTACCACATTTGGAGAATTACCTGAGGTAGAAATACCGAGTAAAATATCTCCTTCTCTTCCTGCTGCCTCAATCATTCGAGCATAAGTTTTCTCATAACCATAATCATTAGCCACTGCAGTTATAAAAGAAGAATTTACATGAAGTGCTTCAGCATATAAAGGCTTTCTGTCCTTGTAGAATCTTCCACTAAGTTCTGCTGCAATATGCTGTGCATCAGATGCCGATCCGCCATTCCCACACAATAGCACCTTTTTGTCATTCTGAAAAGCAACAATACAAATTCCTGCAATTTGTTCAATAGTTTGCTTTAAATTCTCATCAGTTAGAATTGTATTAAAATTATCTGCTGATTTTTTTATGCATTCTGAAATTCTATTTCTCATCTACCCTTTTTTTTGCTAAAATACAAAATTATAATGTTTGATAGGCTTCTTTGGTTTGCTCCCCTATTTCATCCCATTTATATTTTGTTTTTATCATTTCAGATCCATTTTTCTTTACTTGTTCAAGTAAACTTCTATCACTTAAAATTTGATTTATTTTTGCGGCTAAAGAAATAGTATTCTCACTTTCAAATAAAAACCCATTCTCATTATCTTTAAGTATTTCTTTAAATGGCGGCAAATCAGAAGCTAATGCTGGTTTTTCATAACTTAGCGTCATCATCAGTACTCCGCTCTGATAGATCTTTTTATAAGGTAAAACTACCAAATCACAGGCACAATAATAATGCTCTATATCCTCTTGCGGAATAAATTTAGTATGCAAAAAGCAATAATCTTGCAAATTATTTTCATCAATTATTTTTTGGTAAAGAGCGAAATCATTTTTCCAAACTTTCCCTGCAATGACCACTAATACATCATTATGTTTTTCAATAACTAATTTTAACGCTTGCAACAGAATCTCTAATCCTTTTACTTTTTTAATCATTCCAAAAAAAAGCAAGACTTTTTTATTTTGCGGAATATCTAATCGGTCTCTTGATGCTGCTTTATCGTACTGAACATTTATAAATGGAATATAATTTCCATGTGGGATTATCTTTATGCTATCTCCATTTACATTTGTTAATCGTAGAATCTCATTTTTACTAAATTCATTATGAGTTAAAAATAAATCCGCTAGTTTATAAATCCAAATCGAATAAAAAGAAGTTTCTTTATCGTTTGCAAAACTACTCACATCATGTATTGTAAGCGTTACTTTCCCTAAAAATATTTTTGAAAAAACCACATTAAAAAACATTAAACTATTTGTGGAAAAAAGATGAAAATGAAATACAGAACATCCTTTAATTCGTGCATGAAAAATAGACGCAATGCTTCCTAGAATATATTTCAATCCTCTAACAACTTTTATTTTTTGAGAAAAAAGAGAGCCATAAAATTGATAAAATCTGAGTCCAAGAATATTTGGGTCTGTCGTTTCTTTATTGGTATATAAACTTACACTTACTCCACTATTTATCAACCCCATTACTTGCCCAAACAAATAAAGATGCTGCGAACTTCCGTGCGCACCTAATGGGTCAATTATCGCAACTTTTCTTTTCATAAATTATGCAAGCAAATATAAAATCTTTTCCTGACAAACAATTCTTATATTTGCATACAAACGGCTAATTGAAAACTCAATTCTTTTTATTAAGAAAATAAATGCTCTTTAACTCCTTACAATTTTTGATTTTCTTTCCTATTGTGGTAAGTATTTTCTTTCTGCTACCTCAAAAAAGGAGATGGATATTACTTTTAATTGCTTCCTACTATTTCTATATGTGTTGGAAAGTGGAGTATATCGTGTTAATTATTGCCTCTACCCTTATCGATTATTTTGTTGCTAAAAAAATGGCAGATTTAAAGGAAAAGGTGAAACGAAAGAAGTGGCTCCTAATTAGTTTATTATCTAATCTTGGGATTCTATTTGGCTTTAAATATTTCAATTTTGTAAATGCGAATATCCAAGCCCTTTTTGATAATTTTAACATCTTTTATGGAGTCCCGGCTTTTGATGTTTTACTTCCTGTCGGAATTTCATTTTATACTTTTCAAACCCTAAGCTATACCATTGACGTATATAATGGAAAGACTCCTGTTCAGAATCATTTAGGAATATTTGCCGTATATGTTTCTTTTTTTCCTCAGTTAGTTGCAGGGCCTATTGAAAGATCAAGGCATTTATTACCACAATTTTATGTAGAACATAAATTCAGCTATGATAGAATAAAATATGGTTTGCAACAAATGTTGTGGGGATTCTTTAAAAAAGTAGTAATTGCTGACCGATTGGCAATAGTTGTAGATGGGGTTTACAACAATTTAGATGATTATTCTGGGATTTCACTTCTGATTGCAACCATCTTCTTTGCTTTCCAAATTTATTGTGATTTTTCAGGATATTCCGATATTGCAATTGGCTCAGCAAGAGTGATGGGTTTTGAATTAATAGATAATTTCAAACGACCGTATTTCTCAAAATCTATTTCAGAATTTTGGAGAAGATGGCACATTTCTCTTTCTACTTGGTTCCGTGATTATTTATATATTCCATTGGGAGGTAACAGGGTAGTAAAATGGAGATGGTATTATAATTTGTTTATCACATTTCTTGTCAGTGGTTTTTGGCATGGCGCAAATTGGACTTTTTTGGTTTGGGGCGGGCTTCATGGGGCCTACTTAATTATAGCGATTGTGCTAATCAAACCAAAAGAATACATTCTAAATATACTGAACTTAGAAGGTGGTTTTATACATAAACTATATCAGGTAACTTTCACCTTTGTTTTAGTTGTTTTTGCTTGGATCTTCTTTAGAGCAAATAATATTTCTGATGCCTTTTATGTAATAAATAATATGTTTTCTGATATAGGGGATTATACCAATCTTGGAAAAATGAAAATCAATTTGAGAGGACTTGGTATTGGTATAAATGATATACTAATTAGCATAGGACTTATCGCCTTTATGGAACTCTATAATTTGTATGAAAGAAGTGGAGATGTTTGGATAAAATTAGAGCAGAAACCCATTTGGCTAAGGTGGGGGGCTTATTATATTTTATTGTTCGGGATACTGTTTTTAGCCCCTTATTCTAGAGTGAATAACTTTATTTATTTTCAATTCTAGATGAACAAAGAGGTTAAAATATTATTGAGAAAAGGGAGCGTTTTTATACTCCCAATAATTGCTTGGATTTGTATTGTAATTGTTGTAGATCCATTTAATTATTTTAATATCTCTAATATTGTTTCTGAAAAGGCAAAAGAAAAATCTGCTCAACAAATAAACTCGCTTCTATATAATACTATTAATTTTAAAAACAATCCGAAAAATAGTATAATTATTGGTGATTCAAGAATTAGAAAATTGCCAACTGAAAAAATTAAACAATTAACTGGTGATGATTACTACACCATGTATTCCAATGCTGCTAAACTCAATGAAATAATTGATTTATTCTGGATTAGCGATTCGCTTTGGTTTTCTGTCAATTCTATTAATTTAGAAAATGTAATAATTGGTATAAATTTCAATTTGTATAACCAATATTCCTACTCAAATAGAGTTGCAGATGTGAAAAAATTATTGGCTAATAAATTTATTTATATCTTTAGTTGGAGCATCTTAGAAACTGTTTATTTAGCATTAAAGAATGAATTTCTTGGGTTTCAACCAAAAAAGAAAAAAAACAAAAAGGAGTTTTGGGACTACACTATCGAAACTATTGCAAAAAATCATTACTCTAAATACAAACATCCAAAAGAAACTCTTTTGCGATTAGAAGAGGTAAGAGCACATTGTAAAGCAAATAATATTAACCTAATATTATTAATTGTTCCACACCACAAAGAATTCCACAATAGATTAGTAAAATTTGAATTAGTAGATGAAGAAAAGAAGTTTAAAAATGACATAAAAGATATTGGAAGAGTTATTGATTTTGATTTTCCTAATTCAATAACAGATTGTAAGTCTTGCTTTGGTGATCCTATTCATACTACTGATTCTATTGGTGAGATAATAGTTGACGAAATTTTTTCAAATTCGCTCATTATTGGCAAAGAATTATAAAAACAATCCTTCAAGATAGGACTTATTTATCAATTGCCACGTTTTGAAATTCTTCTGAATTTTAGGATTAATAATAAATCGAATATTATTTTTAAAGAACAACCAAAAGATAAAGGCGTAGGCAAATACCCCTCCTATTTTCTTTAAGAAATAGATGTGATTTCTGATAGTTTGCTTTAAGAAAAAATCACCTCTATATATTTTGTTTTGTTTTGTTTTAAAGGATTTTGTTAAGCCCCCTACTTTATGGTAAAATTTAATATTTGGAACATAATACATTTTATGTTTCCCATCCTTGAAAATTCTATAAGAAAAATCGGTGTCATCAAAATATACGAAATATTTTTCATCCATAAAACCAATGTCATCAAATATTTCTTTTTTTGCCAAAAGGCAACAAGTTGGAGCATATTCTATCTCCTTAATTTCATCATATTGTCCTTTGTCAATTTCTCCCATGCCTCTGTGCAAGGGTAAAAACCCTTTGCTTTTTGCAAACCAACTTCCGGCATACCAAATAAGATTTTTATTATGATGAAACATCATTTTTGGACTTATTAAACTACAATTCCTATCACTTTGAACTTGCAATAGCTTCTCAATTAAAGCATCTTCAAATTCTACATCATTATTAATAATCAGAATTTGATTGCATCCTTCCTCTATGGCTTTTTTTATACCTTGATTATTTGCTTTAGCAACTCCAGAATTAATTTCATTTTTAATTACTTGTAACCTAGAATCGCTTGCTTTATTCAAAATAGAAGCCGTGTCGTCATCTGAAGCATTATCCACTACATATAACACAAAGTTATCATACGTTTGGGTAAAAATACAATCCAAAAATGACTGCAAAACAGTTGATGAATTAAACGTTATGGTAACTACTCCTATTTTATCCATCTTGAAAAATCTGTTGACAATATATTGCTCAATTCCTCAATATCATTTTTGAACAATGCTTTCAAATGAGTTCTTGTGTGCTCGCTTAATGTTGGTTTTTTATCGATTCTGAAAAACAATTTTCTTATTTTTTTGACTAGTATTTTTGGCAACAGAATATTCAATATTTTTCTTAAAAACATCATCGAATATACTTTGCGAATTACTTCGTTATTTGGCATAGTATATGTATTGTGTTTCTTGTCTACATCAGCAACAAATGAATCATCAACTTCCAAGAAAGCATATCCTTTTTTAACTATTCCTTGCGTATCTTTTTTAAATTCTTCATATTCTATCACAAGAATATTTGTAATGTCAAACACTTCAAAATATCTTTTTATTTGCTGAGCATAAGCACTCACTTCGATATATTGCTGATAAAATAATTTATCTTTTGGGTTTGATGATTGTTTGTCAATAATATAATCAAAAGAATCACTTACCAATCCCAAACGATAATCCATTAAATAATGAGAAAATGCTCGGTCCACTGGATTTCTGAGCATAATAATAATCTTAGCATTAGGATTGTACTTATAAATATCCTTTGCTACATTAGGATAAAACAAATACGAAACACTTGCTTCTCCTAACTTTTTATGTGCACTATCGTCTGGAAATAATGCTTCATATTTCTCTAATGTGTCTATTCTTTGTTCACTATAATACATCCTCTGTTGCTGAATTGCTTTATCTGAAAAAAAATCTGGTTCTTTCTTAGCACTCATTTTAATTTCAGGATGCTCATTAAAGTAATAGTACAAAGATGTTGTTCCTGCTTTTGGCGCTCCTACTATAAAAAAATCTACTTTCATTTCAGTGCGAATCTTTTTTTTATCATTTCCGCAAAATTCCCTATTCTGTTTATATTTAAAAAGAATGCTAATAGTAATTTGAAAGGAAAAGTAAATAAATAAAATACAATTAATGTCGGTGGAAATACAAATTGTTTTTTTTCATACTTAAATAAATCCATCATTTTTGCAGCAATTCTTTGAGATAGATATATTTCAGCAAGAGTCAATCCGCCACTTTTCCATTTTTGTTTTTTTGTATTATCTATATCAAATTTTGTTTTTGAATCAGATTCAGTAGAAGAACCAATAACAGGAACTTTCGTCATTGTAGTTTGAAATTCAATATCAAGAAAGTGGCAAATCTCTTTTATAGTTTGTTCAGAATTTGAAAGTAATCCTTCAAATTTTACAATCTTCACTCTATCATTATACATGTACTTTGTGGTATATGCTAAAGAAGAACACCAAACTTTAGCAGTAGTAATGGGATGATAATTGACATAAGAACGAATAACTTCTGATAAAGGTATTTTTGAAGCTCCTAAGAATTTTCGTTTCCATTTATTTTTTTGCGAAAGCAATACATCTCTTTGATCGCGCACCATATTAATCACCTTAGCATCAGGAAAAAAATTAAGTATCTCGTCTAAATAGTATAGATTTTTAGGTGTTTGCTCACAAGAAATAGTTGCTTTATTTTCAGCAGTAATAGTTGTTAAAAATAGTTCATATATCGCTAATGGATTGTTTACGTTCTCAATCAGAATCTCTGATGCTTTTTGAATAAAATCAGCGGTATTTTTCTGATTAAAAATACCCTGTTCTTGAATACATAGTAAACGAGCAAGTAATTGTATTTGCTGTTGTTTGTTTAAATTCTTATTGGATGAATTGGTCCAAATAGTACCAAAAAAGTGCAACTCTTTAAAGGTAAACACATCATGATGATTCCCAAGAATACGACCCATCATAGTAGTTCCGCTACGGCTACTTCCAATTACAAATATTTGTTTGATATTACTCATTATATTTCACAAGGGTAATGCTATAGGGTTTCAAAATACATGCAGTAGTTTTAGTATTGTACAACCGATTATAAGTAGTTTCTCCATTCTTACTAGTGCTGAATAAGTCATTGCCATAAAATTCTTGAGCGGAAACATTTTGCTCTGGAATAATTTTCAATTTCTTTTCCTTGTTAGACCAATTAATACAAATCTGAATTTTTTGTGTGTTGGTAACAAATGTATATACAAAACAATCTGCTGCTAATTCTTGCTTAGTGGCTACAAAGTTTGAATCTGTAAAAACCTCATGAATCATCTTCATTATTGTATATGTAACTAGTAATTGTGATTGATTATTTTTCATCATAATCATTGAGCCGGAAAGAGTGCGGCCTGCAAGATTATGAAAAGTAGTGAGTTCAATATTTTGCAAAGCTTGATTTGTTGTTAATTCCATCAAATATTGCGACACAAAAAGCCCCTGAAGAATAGTATTAGCCGTAATTTTTGACATCTGCAAATTCCATTCTGTAATCCAAATTGGTTTGTTCTTAAAAATTCTCGAAAATTCTTGAATCTCATTTGGATACAATTGCGAAAAATAATTCAAGGTACGTTCTTTATATAAATCAAATACTTCTTGTTTATTTTTACCTTCATCTTGCTCATCAATCATTTTTCCAAACACATCTTTTCCTTTGGTCACTTTTGCATAAGAATGAGTCACTATTCCATCATAATAATGTTCGTTTGCTAACTTTTCATTCCATCTAGTGTGGCGTTTTAAGGAATGTACAGGAGCAGCAACAACAATTATTTTTAAATCAGGAAACTGCGCCTTAATCTTATATGCAAGCATTTCGGATAGTAAAATATACTTATCCACATCAATAATATGCTTGTAAGTTCTGTTGGTAAGTTCACCTCCCAATTCTACACCAATCAATTCAATATTATAATCCTTAAATGTTGTTATGATATCTAAAATTTCTTGAGGATCTGCTGTAAGTACATTGGCATTATAAATCACTTGAGCATTAGTCTTTTGAACCAATTCGATAAAGTCATAAATGTAATTTCTTTGATGACCTTTTTTATTAGCAATACTATTAAATGTATTGGCCACTTTTGGCTTAGTCCCAGTATGATGTTTTTCTATTTCTGCCACATTAAGACCATAAGCAGGGGCATTCAAATGATAGAAATTGCCTAATCCTCCTGGAAAACTCAATATATTAGGTGATAATTCAATAACTTTATTTACAAATGACGTATCTTTCATCTCAAAAAAAGTAAAGGCAGTACTTGTTCTGAATCCAAATAAATGAGGATTTACTGAATGCTGTGCAGCTATTTCAACAGAAATAAATAAGAACAAAACAACTACTTTTTTCATTATTTCATTAATCCTTTTGCCTGCAGTTCTTGTTTTGATTGTTCGTATTTATCTTTCTCTACTTTTTGAGTCTTTACCCAAGTTACAAACTCCGATATTCCTTGTTGAAAATTATATTTTGGAGTAAATCCCAATAACGTTTTTATTTTTGTTAAATCAGCAAGATTGTGCCTAATATCTCCTAATCTATAATTGCCGCTTACATTAATTACTGTCGTAGCATTAAATAACTTTTTTAAGGTCTTAGCAACAGTTAAAACAGTTGTCACCTCATCAGAACCCACATTGAATACCTCTCCATTTGCCACATCATTTTCTAATCCTAAAATGGTGGCATCTACTACATCATCAATATACACAAAATCACGACTCTCTTTTCCATCTTCATAAATGTCAATATCGTTTCCATTTAATATTCTGGTAGAAAAGATAGATATAATTCCTGTATATGGATTGGAAAGTGATTGTCCTGGTCCATACACATTTTGATATCTAAATGCCACAGCAGGAATGCCCAATGATGCTCCCATCAGCATTACCATTTGTTCCTGTTGCTGTTTGTTGATGCCGTAAATAGATGAAGGATGAATTTCTGAATATTCATCAGTTGCGACTAATTGCAATTCAGTATTACAGACTATGCATTTAGGATTAAATTCCCCATTATCCATATCTTTTTCTTTACGTTCATTTGGATATTGCACCCCATGATTGATGCAATTATATTTCCCTTCACCATAAATAGCACGAGAAGATGCGATAATTATTTTTTTTATGGAATGTCTTTTGTTTGCTAGGGTATCCAAAAGATGAGCTGTCCCCATAATATTCACTTCATTGTATTTTTCAACTTCATACATGGATTGTCCTGTTCCGGTTTCTGCTGCTAAATGAATAACAACATCTTGTCCTTTTATACTTTTTGTCCAATCCGCTTTATTACGCACATCTCCTTTTATGAATGTACATTTATCTTTTATTGTCAAATACAATTCTGATTCTCTTTTACCATGAATTTGCTCTGAAAGATTATCTAATACAGTAACAGTATATTCTTTTTCAACCAACTTACTACATAATCGCGACCCAATAAAACCTGCCCCTCCTGATATTAAAATATTTTTCATGACAATTCTCTTTTATGCATAGTAATTTTGCAAAACAAATTTATAAATCCTGAGCAAATAAAAAAGAAAAAGAAGGGTCGTAACAACAAAGGCTCTGATATGATTGAAATGAGCATAATAAATACCCATAATCTTTTCTTATGTATAATAACTTTTTGCTTAAAAAGCATACTCAAAAACAACAATGTTGTAGGGAATCCCATAGCCGCAAGCAAAAACATAACTGAATTACTACTGCCTTTTGATGTAACTTCTATTTTTGATTGCACCCCTATTTTGTCTTGTAATTCTTGTAATATAGTGGATGAGAAATAAAATTCTTCTCTTATTTTCTGAAATTGTTCAATATCAAGCCCTATTCCTGTTAAGGGGTTCTCCAATGCTATAAAAAAAGGCTGTGTTAAATCAAACAATCTTTTCTGAAAAGAAGACTCTTTCTCCCCATAGACTTTTTCTTCAATATTTACAGAAAATACTATATATGTAGGTAAAAGAAAAAGCAATACAATCGGAATAAGTATTTTATTGGTTCTTATCTCTTGAACAATATAAAATCCTACTTGTATCAACAACAATGCAATACCTGTTGTTGAATATGTAGTGAGTAAAACTATTGCAGTTATTCCAAGAAGCAATTTGTTCTTCCTGATGATAAATGCTTCTAAAAAGAAAAACATATTCAAAAAAACTTGCAATATGCCCGATTCCCAAAACAATCCTGAATTTCTATGAAATTCTATTCCATACAAACTAAGTAGCCCATATTCTTTAGAAGAATAAAAAAACAAATACTTAAAAGTATTACTTTCATGATAAGTAGAAGTTATATTAATTAATTCTCCTTTGATAAAGAAGTATGCTACAAAATTAAATAACGAATGAATCATCACTAACTTCAGCACAAAATGTAATCGATCAACCAAAATATGCTCATGCCTATTATTCAGGAAATGGGTTAAAGTTAAAACAGAAATAATAACTACCATTACATAATAGGCATATTTATTATTGCTCTGTTCGGTAATAGCAAAAATATAATTAATTATAAATAGAATTACTACAGTAGATAAGGCAAGAAACGATGCATTAAATATATTTTTATTTAATTGTTTCCCGAATGGTATAAATGCAATAAGAAGAAAAGCAATAAATACGCCATAGCAAATATTTCTATTGAAGACAAATAGTAAGCCTCCTGTGCTCAAGACTAACATGAGTAACAGTAAATTATCTATTATTTTATGTCTCAGTTTGTATAACATCCCCAATTCATCTTTCTGTCGATAAGTTGCTCCAATTTACTCACATCTTCTGCAAAATAGTCTGCATACATTTTCTCCTTCACTGCTTGATTCAAAGATTTAGGAGTGAATCTAGTGATATTTAATCGTTGAAGTTTATTCTTAATAATCTGTCTTATTTTTAATGACGGGATTATCCATTTCAAGAATACTCTCCACCACCCTTTCTTTTTCATGATCTTTTTCAGTTTCTTTGAACGTGATTTACTGGCAGGATTACTTTTCAGATCAATTCTTAATACTACTTGATTATTAATCCCTAAGAAATCTAAAATACTAGTAATTGTATCTTCTCTTTGCTGTAAAAACTCCTCTTCAAAATTAATAAATAGAAATTGTTCCAATGGAAAATACTGTAAATACCTTTCTACCATATTGCCATATAGTCCTTGATGAAAATAAGAGTGTCTTAAATAAGCAAGATAATTATCTTCTTTAGCATACTGTGCTAATCTATTTCTTTCTAATTGTATGGCTTGTTTGAAATCTAAATGTTCATGCTCATCTCGAATAGAATGCAAATAATGGGAATATGCTCTATCTACTGGATTCCTCAGGAGGACAATAAATTTTACATTCGGCCCTAAAGTATTATATATTCTTTCTGGTGCTTTTGTCTCAAATAAATAGGATGGAGTAAAGTCACCAATGCATGTCTCTTTTTTAATTCTCTTAAAATAATTCTTTCGATACCAGTCTATTCCATTCTCATAATTCTGTGGGATATCAAAAAAATGAGGCTCCTTAAAAGAAGGGATATAAACCTCCGGATGCTGACGCAAGATATCGTACAAAGTAGTAGTACCACTTTTTACTGCTCCTATACACATGAAATTTGGCAAACTCATTGTGTCCAGTAATTTAGATCTCTATCTAATAACTCTGAAAGATTTGCTACATCTTCTTTATAAAACTCTTGCAACATTTGCCTTGTTTCTTTCTTCATTTCCAAAACTTTATTGGTAGTGCTTTGCTTTATTTTTATTCTCAGCATTTTTCTTAACGATTTAAATGGAATAATGATTTTCAAAAATGATCTTAATGAGTTCTTTTTTATCATTATTTTCTTCATTCTATCATTTTCCCATTGCCAATCCCCAATCATATGTCGTTCTTCAATATTAATATTTATCTTGTCAATGGCTAAAAAATCAAATACTTTATGCATCTCTCCTTTAAAATCTGCTTTATAGTCATCATAAATAATAACATGAACATATTGCAGTTTCTCAAAATAAGATTTAACCTGGTTGTAATACAAACCTAATTCTTGATACCTTGATGCTGGAGTTATTACTGTGTTTGAAAAATACCTTTCTTCCGAGATCTCCCATGCCTTTTCAAATGTTGATGTTTCATTTACATTATATCTTTTTACATGCTGAAATCCGGAATATGCCCTGTCTACAGGATTGCGTAGCATAATAATTATTTTAGTCTCATCTCCAAATAACTCTTTTATTTTTGGGATTACAATGTCAGGATACATAAGATACATTACAGATGATTCTCCTCTATATTTATTTTCTTTTCCTGCAAAGAATAATTTTTCATACTCCTGAAAATCATCTATCCCAACCAGAATTCTTTTTAGCCCAATCTCTTTATTTATTAAAAAATGAGGTTCTTTTGGATTGCACATAAACACTTCTGGATGCTGATTTAGATAATTGTGCAATGAGGTTGTGCCACTTTTTGCTGCTCCTACTATAAGTAAATTAGGTAAGGCCATTATTTAGTCCAATGTGTTAAATCCTTATTTAATAATTCAGAGAGTTTCTCTACATCATCCTTAAAGAACTCATTAAGCATTCTTCGGGTATTAAATTGCATAGGCACAACTGTTTGCATAGATAGATTGACTAATTTCTCTCTTACTACTTTTCTTACTTGCTTTGGTAATATCAGTTTCAATATCCATTTTATAATATTACTCTTCATAAATATCTGCTTCAGCTTTTTACTTTTCCATTTCTTCCCACCAACATTATGCTTCCCCACTGAATCTACTATCTGATTTTTATCTATTGCTAAAAAATGATATACATTATCTAATACCTCATCTGTTTTATCTCTAAAATCATCATATAAGATAATATGAACATGTTCAAATGCATCCAAATATGCTTTTACCATCTTATAATATAAACCCATATCTTTATACATCACCATTGGAGTAAGATTATTATCGTTTTCCAATCTTCCTTCTTCAATAGTTAATGCCTCCTCAAAAGAATACTGTTCTTGAAACCCTCTAGAAACATGGTGAAAAGCAGAATAAGCTCTATCAGCAGGATTCCGCAACATAATGATTATTTTCACATTATAACCTAATCTAAGTTTGATGTTTCTAATAGTATGCTTATAATAATATAAATATAGAACAGACGATTCTCCAATCACTTTCTCATCTTTTACGTCTTCAAACAGAGATTGATACTCTTTCCAAGACCAAATACCATTGTGAAGCTTATGTTCCACTAAATCTTTAATCAAAAAACGGGGCTCCTTTACTTTCATCTTATTCTTATCGTAAGATGGCATAAACACTTCTGGATGCTGATTCAAATAATTATGCAAAGAAGAAGTCCCACTCTTAGCAGCTCCAACAATCAGAAAATTTGGTAATTTATTTTTCATCTTTTAATAAAAGGATTATAAAACGTATAAAATCCAAACTTCTTTTTTACGACAAAAACCATAGCCAAGTTCCAAACAATTAAACTAGACATTGAAGCAACTGCAGCTCCATTTATATCATATTTTGGTATTAGTATTAGATTAAGAACAATATTTAATATAGCTCCAAAAAATAATATTAAAGCATATATATTTTGATTTCCTGTCATCTGTAAAATATTTCCTACTGAACCTGAAAAGGAACTAACTAATCTTCCGCAAGATAAGAAGATAAATGCAGTTACACCAATCTTAAATTCCTCACCGAATAAACCAAGGAAGAATTCTGGAAAAATAAAGAAAATGGTTACAAGCGGAACTGAGGTCCAGAAAATCATTTTTGTAGATTGATGAACAACTTTTTTCAGACCCTCCATATCATTCTTTCCAAACATTTCAGCAAATTTTGGTGATGCAATACTATTTATTGACATCAAAGCAACCGCAGCAAACATAGAAAGTTTAAATGCTGTATGATAAATTCCAACATCTTCAGGAGTTGTCATTGCTCCCAACATTAATTTATCAGTCCAAGCCATAATAAATTGCACAGATTGAGCAAACATCAATGGAATAGAAATTTTTAGTAAAGTAGAATAGCTCATTATTTCTTTTTCAGCACTTTCTTTTCCGTCAGATCTGTTTTTTAACCAAAATCGGAAACTTAAGAATGATAGGAAGGAAACTATTATCACACTTACTAGATATGCGTAAACTGGAACCTCAGAATCTTGAGTAAATTGATATATTATTACAATTGATATTACCGAAAATAAAGCTTGAGACATCCTATAAAAGAAAGAAAATTCAGCTATTCTCTTTAATCCTCTCAAACTCTGATAATGCAACATAAAAAATGCCATTGGTAATACAAAAAATGCATTTAACTCAATATATTCAGATTTTGCATTAATCAAGTCTGCTATAGGAATTGCTAAGAAATACATCAGGACAGATGCAAAAACAGACGTAAAGGATAAAATAGTTATAACTTGCTTCCTTAAGCTAAAAATACTAGTCCATTTATCTTTTGATGCAAAAGACGCAATAAAACGAATAGAAGTTGTGTCTAAGCCAGCTTTTGCTAATAGCGTAAAAAGACGCAATACAGTAATAGCTAAAACATAATCTCCTAACCCTTTTGCTCCAAATAAATTTGCAATAACTAAGGTGAGTAGATAACCAACAGCAAGTCCTCCAAAACGCAAAAAGAAAGAAATTCCACTTCCTTTTAATAATTCAGAGAAATCTTTATCTGTAAGTGCTTTTTTGATTTTGGCTTTCATTGGTTTATTTTACCAAGAACCAAGGGTTTAGTAAGTCTTCTTTATTATATTCTACTGGTTTCTCCGAGTTATATTGTAATACTTGAAACCCTGCCATTCTGCAAATTGCATCTCCAGCTCCTGTATCCCATTCCATAGTAGGAGCATATCTGGGATAAGCATCTGCTTTTCCTTCTGCAACCATACATAATTTTAAAGACGAACCAACCGCCATAACTTCAACATCTCCATGTTCTTGTTTTTTTTGTTCAAAAAATTCTTCTGTTTCTGTTGACATATGAGAACGAGAGCCGACAATAGCATAAATACTTCTGTTGTTGGAAATTGGTAAAGCATCAGAAATTGAAATTAGATCTTGTAAATCTGAAATTTCATCATTAATACCTGACTTTTTATATGATCCCAATCCCTCTAATGAAAAATACAACTCTTTTTTAACAGGAACATAAATAACTCCCATTATCGGATTTCCATCATGAATCATAGCAATATTTACTGTGAATTCACCATTTCGTTTTACAAACTCTTTTGTTCCGTCTAAAGGATCGACTAGCCAAGAATATTCCCAATATTTTCTTTCAGAATATGGTATCTTTGCTCCTTCTTCACTCAAAATTGGAATATTTGTATCTTTTAGATATTTGTCAATAACTTCATTACAATTTTTATCTGCTAAAGTTAATGGAGATTTGTCATCTTTATGCTCCACTGCAAAATCAGAAGCATAAACCTCCATAATAGCATGTCCTCCTTCAATGGATGCGTTTATTGCTTTTAATAATAACTCCTTAAACTTCATTCTCTTTTTCTGCTTTTCGTTAAACTTCTGTTGGGTGCCAAATGGTTTTTATTTCCTGACTCTTTTCTATAAAATAGGGGGATTGGCTTTCCCCTTCCTCCCAATTTTTTCTTCTATATATACTTACTCTTTTTAAATTTTCAGTAGTTATTTCTTCTACTTCTTTTATTTCTTTCAAATTATCTCCGCAATAGATGATGGCATTCACATCCTTATGTGATGCAAAATAAGGAAGCAATTCCTCTCTATCACCAGTTAAAATATTAACTACTCCTGCATGAACATCTGAGGTATTCAACACTTCTGCAATGGAAATAGCAACAAGCGGATTAGTGGCAGAAGCGAGAATTACACAAGTATTCCCACCAACAATGGTTGGGGCAAGCAAAGAAATCAATCCTAATAAAGGATTTTCATTTGATGCAATAATAGACACAACTCCTGTTGGTTCTAGAATTGAAAAATTGAAATAACTGGATGAAACCGGATTTACAGCAGAAAATATTTGCTGAAATTTATCACTCCACCCTGCATAATAAATTAGGCGGTCAATACTCAATGCTACTTCTTTTTTAGCAGCAGATTTCGTGCTTCCTGTGCTTATCAATTGCTGGATAAACTGTGATTTTCTGCTTTCTAACATTTCAGCAATTCTATACAGAATTTGCCCCCTATTTAATGCTGTTGCATTTGCCCAGTTTTCTTGTGCTTTTCGTGCAGAAACTACTGCATTCCTAAAATCTTTTCTGGAAGAAAGACACATATTTGCCAACAAATCTCCCTTTGCATTTTTCATATGAAAATACCTTCCAGATTCTGTTCTTGGAAACTTGCCCCCAATAAAAATTTTATAGGTTTTCAGCACATCTATTCTGCTCATGATTCAAGTTTTAAATAGGGTTTTAATCCGTGTAATCCACCTTCTCTTCCTATACCACTTTCTTTGTATCCTCCAAATGGAGAAGCGGGATCAAACTTATTGAAGGTATTCGCCCATATCACGCCTGCTTTTAATTTCTGACTGAGTTTAAATATTTTCGATCCTCTTTCCGTCCAAACTCCAGCCGATAAACCAAAAGGCGTATTATTGGCTTTTTCAATTACCTCATCTATTGTTCTAAAAGTTTGGATAGTAAGAACAGGTCCAAAAATTTCTTCTTGAACAATAGTATGAGATTGAGAAACATTTAAAAATAATGTCGGAGGACACCAATTCCCTTTTTTAGGTAATTGGCTTTTTGGCTGATAAATATCCGCTCCTTCCTTTTTGCCTATGGCTATGTATTTTTCAATAGTTGCTAATTGCTCAGTAGAATTTATAGCACCAATATCTGTGTTTTTATCCAATGGATCTCCGATAATCAAAGTGGAAATTCTTTCTTTTAATTTTTCAATTACAACATCCGCAACAGATGCCTGCACAAACAAACGCGAACCCGCGCAACACACATGTCCTTGATTGAAAAATATGGCATTGACAATTCCTTCCACTGCTTGCTCAATAGCCGCGTCTTCAAATATGATATTCGCCCCTTTCCCGCCCAACTCTAAAGTAGTTTTCTTTTCTATTCCAGCCAAACTTTTTTCAATCAATTTGCCTACTTCTGTGGAGCCTGTAAAGGCAATTTTATCTACATCCGGATGTCTGACAATGGCAGCACCTGTTTCTCCTGCTCCGGTAATGATATTCACGACTCCCTTTGGTAAACCACTATCTTGAATGAGTTCTGCTAATTTCAGAGCCGTTAAAGAAGTTGTCTCGGCTGGTTTCATAACTACTGTATTACCTGTTGCCAATGCTGGAGCTATCTTCCAAGCGGCCATTAAAAGCGGAAAATTCCAAGGGATTATTTGCCCTGCAACCCCTAATGGTTTTGGGATTCTATTCGGAAAAGCATACTCTAATTTATCCGACCAGCCTGCATAATAAAAAAAGTGATTAGCCGCTAATGGAATGTCAATATCTCTTGATTCTCTAATTGGTTTTCCCCCATCCAAACTTTCAATCACAGCAAATTCTCTTGCTCTTTCTTGCATCATTCTGGCAATTCGGAAAATATATTTTCCCCTTTCTTTTACAGAAAGTTTGGGCCAACTTTTGAATGCTTTTCGGGCGGCTTTTACTGCTCTATCCACATCTTGTTTATTTGCCTCTGCTACCTTAGCAATTTGCTCTCCATTTGCAGGATTTACAGTGTCAAAATATTTCTTGGAAAGTGGTTTCACAAAATCTCCACCAATGAATAAATCATATTTTTTTTTCAACTGAATATGTGCTGTGCTCTCAGGAGCAGCTGCATAATTCCAACTTTTATTTATATCCACCTTACTCATTTAATCTTTTGAAAAATAATCTAAAGATTGGTAAATTCCTGTTTCTTGTTTTTTGAGTTGCATCAAAATATCATTCGCCAAAGAACTTGCCCCAAATCGAAACAAATCTTTATTCATCCACTCATCTCCCAAAGTTTCTTTAAGCATTACCAAATACTGCAAAGATTTTTTGGCAGTAGAAATTCCTCCTGCTGGTTTCATGCCAATTTTTATTCCTGTTTCTTTATAAAAATCCTTAATTGCATTTAGCATTACAAACACAACTGGCATTGTTGCCGCAGGACTTATTTTTCCTGTAGAAGTTTTGATAAAGTTCGCCCCTGAATGCATGGCAATATCAGATGCTTTTCTGACATTATCCAAAGTATCTAATTCCCCTGTTTCCAGAATTACTTTCAAATGCGCCTTACCACAAGCCTGTTTCACTGCTGCAATTTCATCAAACACAAAATTGTATTCTCCCTGCAAGAATTTTCCTCTTGAAATAACCATATCCACCTCATCTGCTCCTTCTGCTACTGCATATCTTGTGTCGTTCAATTTTACTTCTAATGTAGATTGTCCACTTGGAAATGCGGTGGCAACAGAAGCTACTTTAATATCACTTCCTATTAACTCTTTTTTGGCAACCCCCACTAAAGTTGGATACACACAAACAGCAGCAACATTGGGCAGCCCCTGAATAGAATCATCTAAATGCCTTGCTTTATAACACAATTGCTTCACTTTTTCAGAAGTGTCTCTCCCTTCCAGAGTAGTCAAATCAATCATGCTTAGGGCTAAGTGCAATCCCATCTGTTTTGCAGAAGTTTTTATACTTCTTGTACAAAATCGATTGGTTCGCTCATGTACACCAACTTTGTCAATCTTTGGTGTTTTGCTTAAATCTGGTAATGTCATAATAGACTCCAAAAATACAAAATTAAATTCGCATAAGATAATAATAATCAGTGCACAAAAAAGGGGGAGTAAATCTCCCCTTTTCTTTATTTTTCGGATTAACCTTTTATTATAGCTCTACTTCTGTTTCAAGCAAGTATTTTTCCACATCTGCTTGAATAGACTCATCCACTAATGTTTTCCAATCGTTATTTCCTTCTTTTATTGAATTTCTGATTCCAGTTGCTGAAATCCAACCAATATTCTCTGGTGGGGTGAATTCGTTAATTTCATACCCAACACCTCTACCAAAATTCACACTCTCTATATCAGGAATAATAATCACCTCAACATCATGCCCTTTTGCTGCATGATATTTTTCAATCATTTCAACCGTTTGTTCAGTGCTGAAAGGATTTTTTGCATCAGGATCAATATCTCTGACCATAATTAATGCTGGAATTCCTGCATTGATTTTTTGCATGATTAAAGAAATATGTCCTTGATGATACGGTTGAAATCTTCCTACAAAAATTGCATATTTTTTACTGTCGTTAGTGGTAGGATTGCCACCATGATTTTTTACATCCCATTTTGCTACTGCCATTTCTTGTTTTTATTTAAAATTATACTAATGTCTTACTAATAATTCCTTCTTTGACTAAATATTCAATTACAATTTGAGCACACTCCTTAATATTATACTTATCTGTTTCCACTACTAATTCAGGGTTTATTGGCTCTTCATAAGGAGCGTCAATTCCGGTGAACCCCTTGATTTCTCCTGCTCTTGCTTTTTTGTAAAGTCCTTTTGGATCTCTTTCTTCACAAACTGATAAATCAGCACTTACAAATACTTCTATGAAATCTTCATTACCAATTATCTCTCTTGCACTATCTCTATCTTCTCTGTAAGGCGAGATAAAAGCAGTTAATACTATTGAACCAGAATCAGCAAATAAATTAGCTACTTCTGCAATTCTTCTAATGTTTTCCGTTCTGTCTTTATGGGAAAATCCTAAGTCTTTATTCAGGCCCATTCTTACATTATCACCATCCAAAATATAGGTTTGTAATTCCATATCATGCAAAACTTTTTCAGTTGCATTTGCTACTGTCGATTTTCCAGAGCCAGAAAGCCCTGTAAACCAAATCGCTCTTGATTTGTGTTGGTTTCTTTTTTCTTTTTCTTCCCTAGGAACTCTATGCTCATGGAAGAATAAATTTTCTGTTGTCATTTTCTTTTATTTTTAGGGCGGCAAAAATACATTTATTTAGTGAGAAATTAAAGGGTCTTTGGGGAAATAAAAAAAGCCGTAAAAACGGCTTTGATTTTGTTTAATTAAGTGTAAAATTAATCGGAATAGTGTATTGCACATTCACTGGTTTTCCCCTTTGTTTACCAGCAGTTGTATAGGGTAAAAGTTTTACAACTCTTACCGCCTCTGCATCCAAATACCTATCCACACTTCTTACTACTTTTACGCTAGTTACTTTTCCTTTTTTGTTCACCACATAGCTTACAAACACTTTTCCAGTAATATCATTCTCTTTTGCTATTGGTGGATATTTTGTAGTTTTCTGAATAAATTTCATCAATCCTAAATCGCCACCTGGAAAAACTGGCATTTGCTCAACCACCATAAACACCTCATCAGAATCTTCCTCTTCTTCTTGTTCTATAAACTCATTCTCATCAGTATCGGTATCTTCTACTTCTAATTCATTTTCAATTTCAACCTCATCTTCTACAATCTCAATAATCTCTGGTGGTGGCGGAGGGGGTGGAGGGGGCTTTTCTTCTTGACGTGTAATAGGAATCATTTCGTCCTCTAAATCGTCCATTTGCAATTGTCCCAAACTATAATCAGTTTTTTCATAGCTTTTCCATTCAAAAGCAACTAAAACTACCATTAGTGTAATTACTAATCCTATCTGAAAGAATAGTCCTCTTTTGCGTTCAATACTTATTTTCGGATTTTTTTTAGCTTTCATGACTTTTTATATTTCTTAAATATTAACGAAAATTTATTTTCTATATTTTACTAATTTACCATTTCTTGATAAGAAACGTTATCCATTAAATGGCCTAATTCACTTGCATCAGCAATGGAAATTTTTACCATCCAACCATCCCCATAGGAGTCTGTATTTATCAAGTCTGGCTCGTCCTCCAATTTAGTGTTAAACTCCAACACTTCTCCACCAACTGGCATGAATAAATCCGATACTGTTTTAACTGCTTCAATGGTTCCAAACACCTCATCTTTATCTAATTGCTCGCCCTCTGTATCTACATCTACATATACTATATCGCCCAATTCGGCCTGGGCAAAAGCTGTTATGCCAACATAAGCATTTTCACCCTCTATTCTCACCCATTCATGGTTTTTACTATATTTCAAATTTTCTGGAAAATTCATCTTTTAAAAATTTTTCAAAAATACACTTTTTCAGTTGCTAACAAAATTAGCCAGCCAAAGTAAATCTTATACTAAATCCGGCATTAGTAATTGCGCCAGGGAAAGTGGTAGAAAGAAAAGGATTTGTAATTACTTTATCATAAAATGCTTTTACATTTAAACGTTGATTAATTACATAATCGGCAGAAAATTTGATAGTAATGATTTGCTGTCCTGCGATAATTTGCTCTACATCTTCAATTACTTTTCTGATGACCGTTCTGTTATTTCTGATATTTAAATCGATTTTTAAATCCAAATCGCTATTTATTTTTTTGCTTCTTCCGGAAGATCTAAAATTAAAATATACATCTTTAATTCTATAGCCGGTGCCAATTACATATTCGTTAGATGCTATTTCAGAAAGCTGATTATTGCTAAGTGATAAGGAAAGCATCCTGCTTTTTTTGATTTCAAAACGAGCGAGCAAAGAATTTTTCCAGGTCATGTCTATTTTAAAAAGTGGACTAAATTGCTCATTGATGGAAACTTGTGCGATATCATATTTGGTGTGATAACTCATATTGTTTAGGTTCATTTGTATGTCCCCAGCAGCATCCTTATAGTCTAGATTAGAAGAGAAAGAACTAACACTATAAGAACTTCTGTAAGCATGCCCTAGTGTGAATGTTTCAAAATACCTTTTGATGAATTTTATTTTGGTAAGCCCGTCATAAGTAATTCGCCAATTTGGTAGTGGTATTTTTGGGAATTTTTTCAAGGACACACCAATCGCATCCCTTCCTGTATAAGCTGCAATAAATGCTGGAATCATTACATCTTGTGAAGTAGGGCCATAACCGCCTGTATAAATGGTGTCCGTACCATTTATTGCGTACTCAATTGGGAATCCTGTTAAAGGATCAATTCCTCCAATAAAATCAGGGTTTTCAGCCGCTAATCGTCTGGCAATATCGTTTCTGTAATTTCTAAACTTAGCAAAAGTTTTAGAAGAATATTGCTCATCATCTTTTAAAAAGGCCGTGCTCCATGAAATAATCGATACGCTAAAACCACCTGTTTCAATAGGACTGAAAGATTGGAAACTCCCATGACTATCGGCTCGCCAATATTCCTGACTATTTAAGGATTTTGTTTTGTTGGCAGTAAGTTCAATTCGGAATCGTTTGAAGGGTTCTATGGTACTTCTTAGTGTAAGATTGCTCGAACGGTTTGTTTTATAAAGCGTATTTAAAGCAGTATTAGTCGTAAGCCACCCTTCTGATGCTGCCCTATATCTAATGTCATTTTGGCTGCCAAAAATAAAAGGAAGTCCTGGTGCCATCATACTCCATTGCTGGCCTAAGAAATGAGGTTTTGGCATAAATCCTGGTAGAAATGTACCCCTGTTTTCAGAATAATTTAAAGAGATATTTTTCACAGAAAGCATAAAGCGAGTCAAATACTTAAAAAATTCATATCTATTTTCCTTTTCATCCTCTTCTTGTTCGGCTTGTTGGGTGTTTCTTCCCCTTTGGTTTCGTCCCCCGCGCATCCCTGACTGGTTTACTTTCCTAAAATAGGGCACCTTATTGTAAAGGGTGTTCATGTTGATTTGTCCATTGTATTGCCTTGTATTTGAGTTTTGAATATTGTTGCCTAAATACTGCAAAGATTTAGGAGCTCCTGTCCAATCGTAATTGGCACTATAGCGGGTATTGAGCGACATAAAATCCAAGAATGGAATTTTATTTATTGGCACTTGATAGTTAATGTTTAGTGTTTGATGATACATGGTTACCCTTCCAAAATCCCAGAAATTCTGCCAAACAGTATCTCTCTTTTCTTTATAGTTTGGTTCAGATTTTGAAAGACTCCCGGCTGGCTCATCAATAGTGGCTTTGTTATTTACTGCAAAGTCGATTTTTAGTGTTCTGGTCAAATCGTATTTTACCTCATACATCCTGTTCCAATTAAAATACTTATTGTAAGTAGGGAAAATAAGCATATTTGAATTATTGATATTTCTGAGTTTTGTTTCATTATACTGCCTGTCTAAATCTGTTCGGAAGGAGAAAGATTTTGGCATAGTATTGAAATTAAAATCTTTTATAAGCCGATAGTATTTCGATTTCCCAAAATTCACTTTTGCAAAAGGTTTAATGTTTTTTGGTGTAGTGTGGAAATTATAAGTAAGTGCCCCACGGTAGAGTTTCGTTCTGTTGTATTCTGTATTGATATTTCTAATGAAAGTTTCATTAAAAGAATAGGAAAGCGATACATTTTCTATATCATATACTTTTGGTTTTTTTGATTTCTCATTTTTGCCTTTATTTTTATTAAAAGAGGGCATCTTTCTGACATTTGTAAAATTGATACTATTGCGTTTTACATAGTCCTGTGCAATGTGTTTTAAGGAATCTTTTTCTGCTTTACTGTCGAGTGTTTCTAATGTAGTTTTAAATAGTATATCTGGATCAAGAGGATTATATTGAGGGTTTTGTATTGCCTCCGAAACACCAATATACATTGGAATTTTCACTCCATAGTCTTCCGAGAAAAATTTGCCTAATTCAAAGGTGGATGAAATGTCATACTGAAAGGCGTTTACCCTTTGTCGTTCGTTAAGTTTTTTCTCGATACTTCCAAATCCAATGGTGCTCATGCTTCCTGCAAAAGTTACAGTTCCAAAATCGGCAAGGCGAGTGGTTAGGCGGGAATTAGCTGCCCATCCGCCATACTCATCAAAGTCAGTCAATCGTAATTCGTTCACCCAAATTTCTCCACATTTAGAAAGGCCATCATCAGCAGATTGAATGTTTAGTTTTTTAGGATTTCTAATTCCTATCATTATGGTTTTTACACGCGCCAAATTCGGATTTCCAACAATTTGTATTTTCTTTCCACTTGATAAATATTTGATATAAGGGTTGGAAACATTGGAGTGCGTACCGTTTCTGATAGCATCATTTCTTATTTGCTTTGCTTTTTGAAATTCTTCAAAAGCAATGTCAATTTGGTTGGAAGATGGCCAAATGGCACTGGCACTACTTGTCCCATGTGGAGTTGCTTTTAAGCTCACTTCATATTCGTAATAGTTGGAAACAAAATCAGTTCCTAAACGAATGAAGCAAGAAAAATCGCCATCTTTCAAATCGTCATTCTTCCCTTCCGCATGCACAAACATTTTAATGCGTTTGTAGGAGCGCACATCCAAATCAGTCGTTTTATAAGCAGCCCTTGAATCCCCATCTTTCAAGTCGCAAACTTTCAATACCAAGGATTGCTCGTTTTGTCTTCTAAGAGTAGTAGTAGTATTATCAATTTCCTGCTCAATTCCTGGTGGAACCACATAATTGACAGGACTTCTTTTTCCGTTTTCCTCCACATTTACGGCAGTTACATCAAAAAGGGTGTTGTCCTCATCATCAATTGGAAGGTATTCTCCTGGAGAGGATAAATCAAAATTATACCTCCTCCACTCGCCTCTTACTAAATCTAAGGTAGCAAAACGACAAACAATTGGCTGGCTAAAATCAGCAAAAACCATACGCATAAATCGAATAGATTTAAAATCTTGTATCCCCCCAACTACTTTGTCTGGTTTGTAAATCGGCACTCTAAACTGATACCATTTTACTGAGCGTGTTGCACCATTTTCTGTTTTTACATTTGCGGTAAAAACATCAGAAATGTAACTATCCCCCACGTCCATATTAGGGAAAAGTGATACTTTATACTGAAAATAACTTTCCGATTCACTTAGTGTGTTGTCCTTATTAATGTCCTCCGTATTGGGGATTGTGGTAGAAGAAGTGGAATAGGATTCAGGAGATTGATCGGTAGTAACTGAATTCCCATCCATATTATTAAAGTTCAGATATCTGTCTAAAATTTTGGTTTGATTATTGTCAAAATCACTTCCTCTGTAATAATGAAAATTGTCGCCAGAAGGATCTTTCTGTGCATTTTGATAGGCTTGGGAAGCTATTCCTAAATTGGAGTTATTTGCAATATTCTGAATGTAATCATCAAAGAAAAGTTTTTCATCAGTTGTTCGTAATCCATCCAAGCCAACATCCTGATACGCCCTGGAATTAGGGTCATTATCAAAAGCATTAACAATGGAATAAGTAGTTGGCACCCTTCCCCAAGAAGTTGTATCTACATTTTCAACTGTGGAGGAAGCTGGTAATCCATTTTCAAAACTTTTGTAGCCATCTTTTAAAATATCTTCTGATACATTCCCTAATTGAAAATACAAATCGCCACCACTATGATTTTGGTCTCCATCTTCATTATTGAAAGGGTCCATCATCCAAAATTCTATAAATTCAATATTGGCGGCTTCAAAATCATTGGTTTCCACTTTTCGCATTAATCCTGCCCACTTGTCAGAAGGATTATTAAAAGTTCCATCTGCATTCAAATCAATTACATTATAATTATAAGGACCTCTTTTATTTGGA
This sequence comes from Flavobacteriales bacterium, assembly GCA_036012565.1. GTDB lineage: Bacteria > Bacteroidota > Bacteroidia > Flavobacteriales > BACL11 > DUAL01. The sequence goes on from DASCPP010000106.1 coordinate 28,081, forward strand.
TAATAAGCCACATCCAAAAGTGCAAGATTGGTAATCTGACTTCCCAAATCCGGATCTTTATTGGGGAAAACTTCCTTTTCTGAAACCTCTCTGGAATAATGATAAGATTGCTGAGGGATAGTATTTCCATTTGGCAGACTAATTGTTTTATTTACCCCCGGCGGAGTAATAGAAGTGTTTCGATAAAATAAAGGATCAATAGTGTACCATGCTAGCTTTGCCCTATCAAAACCACTTATTAAATTGTCATTTTCTCCGGCATTTGGAAAAATATTCTCTTGCCCCTGTGGGATACTTGATAAAAACCAAGCACCCATATTTTTCATGTCAATTCCTGTTTTGCTGGCTTCAAAATCATCAATATAAGATATCCCAGAATTGCCCAAAGACTTGTGATGACCAGGAATTAAATGAGCAAATTCGGCTGTTGCGATAAGGGTTGATTTTGCTTTTGTTTCCAAAAAGGGCAGTTTGTCCACCATCTTAGTGATAAACGGAGAAGCTGTTTGATAGGTTCCGTCCAATCCCCAAATGGTATTGGAAATTGGCTCATCCCCAGTATTTATTTTTGCCGTATATGGGCGTTCGGTAAGGTTTAGTACTGTCGCCCCAATAATGAAGTCCTTGTTTATTTCATAATCGATATGCGTACCTATCAATGTTTTATTCTGGATGCCATAGAGCGCATTATTTTCTAATGAAATTTTTATGGGCACTCCTGAATTTAAAATCCCCTGATTGATAATGGTAACTCTACCCAACATATAGTCCACCGTATAATCTTGATTTTCTGTTAATTTTTGTGAGCCAGCTGTTACCGTTACCGAACCCTCCGGTACATTCATGGCATTAAGGGAAATCTCTGCCCCAGATGATGCTTGATAACTACCTTTCAATCGGAATTTATTTAATTCGGGATATTGTTGGGCAATGGTTATAGTGGAATCATAAAGGGCTTGATACACATATTTATCGGCTAGCGTTTGATCAGAAAATTTCCCTCTTAAGTAACTTCCAAAAGGTTCTCGCACAGGAAAAATAATTCTTCCATTTGAGGACTTGGCAGTTATGCCTTCTATAAAATCAAAAACACCATCCGATTGCTTGTCTTGTTGTGCATTTAAATTATCTAAATTCAAAACTTTTATAAGGGGAATTCCATCTAAAATACCTTCTGGAATATAATTGGTAAGTCCTCCAGATTCTTCTGTGTTTTCATAAACCACATCCAAAACAAAATCGTTTTGACTCATCTGATAAGCCCCAATAGCATAGATGTTTTTCATCATCAAATCCCAATTAGGTAATTGTGGAGAGAAGTTAGTGCCTTTCAGTAGTTTTACAAAAAGTGCATCCGGGGCAGTGGGGCCCGTAGTGCTAAGTTCGCCCACTTGAAAAATATTGTTACCAATGGTATACTGAAAAGCAACTGCAAGTACTTCATCATTATTTAGCGCCTGATTTAAAGAGATGTATCCAAGTTGAGAATTCAAGGTATATTCTGATGTGGTTAGCAATCTTGCCCTTTCTAATTTTTCATAATCTTTGGCCGCTTTAAAAATAAAGGAAAGTGGGCCAAAAGTATTATTTACTTGATTAATGTCTCTAGCTGAACTAAAGTTGTTGATTAGATTTTCATATAAATAATTTGCTGAGTCATTATCAGGGTGTAGTGCATTTGGTTTTAAACCAGAAGCAAAATTTGGGGAATTATTATAAATTTCGGTTTCCCCTAAATCCAGAAAAGCAACAATATTTCTTGTATTAGTAGTCGTGCCAGTTTTGTTGGTAATCCAAACCTCTATTTTGGTGATATTGATGCCAGAATTTACAAATGGTAAATTGGAAAGTGCTGCATCATATTTCTCTTTGAAATAGTGCGTCAAAAAATAGTGCTTATTCGATTCATATTGGTCGGCATAAATATCAAACTCTGTAGTTTGCGCTCCACCGCTTACTTCTACTTCTGAAGTTTTACTTTTTTGTTGGGACAAAATACTTGTAATGGTTGTTCTTCCAAATTGTAATTGCGCCTTCATCCCAAAAAGTGATGTACTCCCTGTAATTAGTGTGCCATTTAGGGGCAGGCTCACATTTCCTACTTCTAATTTTTTAATAATTTCATCCTCACTTCCTGTATATTCCAACTTCATTTGGTTTTCAAAATCAAAAGTACTTTCAGTATTATAATTGGTGGTGAGCTTTAGTTTTTCCCCAATTTTACCAATTACATTCATTTGTATTTTCTCTACAAAATCAAAAGATGTAGTTCGCCTTTGCTCTTCTGGCAAGGAGGGGTTATCCAAACGATTTATTCTTAAAGAGAAAATAAGTTCTGCAGACCCCTGAGGGCGAATATCTACAGTGTTGCCACCAAAAAGCCGATCAAAAGCTTGTCCGCCAATGTAGAGTTTTGGCAATCCAAAAGCAGAAGTTTGTTTTACCTTTCGCTCACCTGTACGTATATCCCAATAAGTAGTATTTAATTTTTCAAGCTGATACTGCTGGTATTCTTGAAAACTCATCACTCTAGGAAGTTCTACATTTCTATCCCCTATTCTTTGCCACTGATAATACTGATTTGTGGCAGGATCATATTCAACAAAAGTGTTAAAAATACTAGGATTGTTCATATATAAGCCTCCACTTTCATTTCCATTAAATGGATATGCCAATGAACTGTCATTTTGAGAAAATGACTGCATAGAAAATAGCACAAATACTGCTAATAGTATATATATTTTTTTTCTGCTCAACTCTAGTAAATATTGAATTACATTCCGCTTAAAGCAGATTTCACCAAAGCTTCTACAGATAAGTCTTCAGAGCTGTTTCTCAGAGTCTTATCTACTTTTTGCTCGGCAACTTTTTTGCTAAAGCCCAATGCAACTAATGCAGATAACGCTTGCATTCTTAAATCATTGTCCTGATAAAGAGGAATATCAGTAGTAGTAATTCCCTTGCCTAACTTGTCTTTTAAATCGATTATTATTCTCTGTGCTGTTTTGGCACCAATTCCTTTCACAGATTGCAGGGCGGCAACATCTGCTGTAATAATGTATTGTCTTGTTTCATTTGGTGAAAAAGTGGAAAGGACCACTTGTGCTGTGCTCGGTCCAACTCCTGAAACGGAAATAAGACCTCTAAAAAGTTCTCTTTCATTTTCATCAGAAAAACCATAAAGGGTGTGTGAATCTTCCTTTACTGAAAGGTGGGTAAATAACATGCAATTCTCCTCTTTTATGCTAGAGAATGTTTGTAAGGAAATGTGTAGTTTATAGCCAATACCATTACAATCAATCACCACATAGGTTGGCGTTTTTTCTATCAGTTTTCCTTTAATGTGTGTTATCATTTATTTGCTAGTTTTAAAAAAACAAATCTAATAAAATGAATGATTTTGTTATAAAACAAAACCCTATACTTTTCAGCATAGGGTTTTCATAACTATTTTAAGTAGAATCTTATCTTTTGATGATTAATTTTTTAATTTCCACCAAATTACCATCAGTTGTAAATCTGCCAAAATACATACCATTTGGCAAATCGCCAATAAATATTTTTTGATTCCCCACTTGATTTAACGTAATAGTTTTGAGCTGATTGCCTAAAATATCTACTATTGCTATTGTACATTTTTCCTTAGCAGTATAAAAAATGTTGGTATAATCCTTTGATGGATTTGGATAAAAATTAGATATTTTTTCTGATAAATACTTATCCTCAATTGCGGTAGTTATTGCATTAAAGGTTACAATAAAACAAGTTATGTCCGTTGAATCTGAATCATCAAAAAAACAATATTCAACTTTTCCCATGCTTGACAATCCGTATGCATCATAATAACCACTATGAGCCTCAAGATCAGGATAGACAACGGTTTGTCCAGAGGCAATTGTTGTTTTTAAAGAAAGTGTGGTACCAACAGCATAGCATTGCTCTGCCCAACAAAAAGAAAACTCAGTCGTAGGAACATTAATAATTGGAGTCATTCTGCACCTAACATCTAAAGATTTATTAGCTGTATTAGTGACTATTAAATGAGAGGTTAACTGCAAATTAGGATTCCCTACAATAAGTGTATCGCCCGTAACTACCAAACTTTGCGAAAAAGTTAAAATTGAAACTGTAACTGCAAGTAAAAAGAATGAAATTCTCTTCATAATTTATTTTTTAGCAAATATACAAATTATTACTAAAAACGAATGAATTTTGAACATCTAAGAAAGCTTTTAAAAAAGCCCTAATTAATAGAAGAAACTCAATATTTCATGCTATATTTGTGCACTTAACCCTAAAAGAATTTCTCATGAAACGAATTTTATTAATAGCTCTAGTCGCATGCCTATCTATAAGCAGCTCATTTGCACAATTACCGGATGGCAGTTTAGCTCCCGATTGGACGCTAACTGACCTAAACGGAACTACACACAATATGTACAGCTATTTAGATAGTGGCTATACTGTATTTATTGACTTTTCTGCAATTTGGTGTGGCCCTTGTTGGAATTATCATATTTCTGGAGCTTTAGAAAATTTATATATTGATCATGGACCTTCTGGCTATCCTAATGTTAGCCCGACAACTACTAATGATGTGATGGTATTTTTTATTGAAGGGGATCAAGGGACGGTCGCTGAACTAAATGGAACAGGAAGTAGTACAATGGGAAATTGGGTTGCAGGCACTCCTTATCCTATATTTTGTACTGATGGAATAGTAAACAATGATGCTGTCTCTTCAGCTTATTCAATCGGTTATTGGCCAACAATTTATAGAATTTGTCCTGACAGGGTGCTTATAGAATCTGGTCAAAGTTCAAATCCTTATAGTTTTGTAAGTTCATGCCCTCCTCCGACAACAAATATAAATGATGTAAAAGCAATGACTTATGAAGGAGAATCTGAAACTTGTTTAGGTGATTTAACTCCTGAAATTAAAGTTCAAAATTACGGTTTGACAAACCTTACTTCTTTTGATGTTGAGGTATTAGTAAATGGAGTACAAAACTCTGTAACACCATGGACAGGTAACCTTGCTACTTATCAACTTGCTACTATTACACTTCCAACTATCACTGGAATTACTGGCACATCAAGTATTGATATTAAAACTACGAATCCAAATGGAGGATCTGATGATGATATGTCAAACAATGATATTAATTTTACCGCTACATTAGCTTACCAAACTGCACATGTAGATGTAACTGTTGGAATTACAACTGATCAATATGGTTCAGAAACTACTTGGGATATTAAATCAAGTTCTGGAGCTGGAATTGCGTCAGGCGGTCCATATGCAGATGGATCTGTTTCGCCTCAAACTCCTGTTACAACAACTCTTTCACAAGATGAGTGCTATACATTTACTATTTATGATTCCTACGGTGATGGTATTTGTTGTAGTTATGGACAAGGGAGTTATTTGGTCACTGATGGAAACGGTTATACCTTAGCTTCTGGCGGTCAATTTTCTGATGAGGAAAAAACTCAATTTAGAACTGAAATATCAAGCCCCATATCTTGGGATTGCATAAGCCCAGGAAACTGTCAAGATCCAGGTACAGGAAATGGACAATATAATTCATATACACAATGTATGACAGCATGTGTTTCAACAGATATAAATGAGAATGTATCAGAAAGAGATTTTATTATATTTCCAAATCCAGTAAATGATATTGCAACACTATCTTTCACTACTACTGAAAAAAGCAAAACAAAAATTACGATAACAAACATTTTAGGAGAAGTTGTTTATACTAACGAAATCGGATCTCTTCCCTCTGGCAAACACATTATGCCTATTTCTACTTCTGAAATTATGGAAGGAATGTATTTTGTAAACTTAATCGTAAAGAATAAGATAATCACTAAAAAGATTACAATTGTTAGATAATAATTAATTGGTTAATACAATAAAAAAGCCAGCATATGCTGGTTTTTTTATTGGTTGAAAATTCATTTAGATGAGATAAATAATTAATTTAGCAACCCATTTAAAAATAAAAAATGAGAAAACAAATTTTAACTTTTTTAGTGGTATTGCTTACTACCACTTTTAGCTTTTCGCAAAATGCGAGGAAACTCCCTAATATAGAGGTAAAGACCCTAAAAGGAGATGCTTTCAATATCTCAGAACTTAATAATGACGGGAGTCCAATAGTAATTTCCTTTTGGGCAACTTGGTGCAAACCGTGCAAAAAGGAATTAAATAATATTTCGGAAGTATATGAAGATTGGCAAGAGGGAACTGGTGTAAAATTAGTAGCAATTTCAATTGATGATACAAGGTCAATGTCAAAAGTAGCACCTTATATTAACTCATCTGACTGGGAATATGAAGTTTACTTAGATCCGAACAAAGACCTTTGTCGTTTGCTTGGCGTATCTACCGTTCCTCATACTTTTTTGCTAAATGGTAAAAAAGAAATAGTGTGGCAACATAGAGGATATGTAGAAGGAGATGAAGATGAGTTGTATAATAAAATTGTAGAGTTAGTAAAATAAGACTATGAGAAAAATAATTGCTTTTCTTTTTGTATTGCCTTTTTTTGGCTTAGCTCAAAACAATAGTGGAGAAATTCATGGTGATTTTGATCTCAGCCTACAAACTTACAATGAAGATGAAAGTATTGGGGCACTTGCTGCTGATGAGGTGATACTGAACAATGCTTACTTTAATCTGCTTTATACAAAAGGTAAATTTACAGTGGGTGTTCGCTATGAAAGCTACTTAAATGCCCTAAAAGATTTTGACCCAAGATATAATGGAAATGGAATCCCTTACCGATTTGCGCAATACAATAACGATGGCTTGGAAATTACTGCTGGTAGTTTTTATGAGCAATTCGGAAGTGGTTTAATCCTTAGAAGTTATGAGGAAAAAACATTAGGAATTGATAATGCCATGGATGGAATAAGATTGCGCTATAGCCCAATTTCAGGAGTATATCTCAAAACTTTTATAGGTAGGGAAAGGAAGTTTTTTGAGTACAGTAAAGGAATAGTTAGAGGGGCGGATGGAGAGGTAAATATCAATGATATTTTGAAATTAACTACAAAAACAAAAGCAATTTTAGGAGGATCGGTAGTTAGCCGATTTCAAAATGCTACCAACCCTAATTTTAATATTCCTGAAAATGTATCTGCTTTTGCAGGGAGAATGAATATTATCAGTGGCGGACTCAATTGGTATAGTGAATATGCTTGTAAAATAAATGATCCAATCGGAAGTTTGACCGAAAACAATTATGCAAATGGGAGTGCTATCACCTCAAATCTTACTTATTCTCAAAAAGGAATTGGTATTTCATTAGAGGCGCATAGAGTGGATAATATGGTTTTTAGAGCTGATCGTGATGCAGTTGGAAAAGATTTGTTGTTAAATTATATTCCCTCTATTTCCAAACAACATGCTTATACTTTAGTGTCTTTGTACCCTTATGCCACACAGCCAAATGGGGAGGCAGGCTTTCAAATTGATTTATTTTATAAATTAGAAAAAGGAAATTGGATAGGCGGAAAATACGGTACTAAACTCGATGTTAACTTTTCTAGAATTAATGCTTTAAATGGCGGCCCTTCTTATTTGAGTGATGATATAAATCATGAGCCAATGCTAGTTAGTTTGAAAGGGGAAGCGTTGTATTACCAAGATTTTAATGTGGAGATTACAAGAAAAATAAACAGAAAAGTAAAGATAGTGGTAGTATTGGCTAAACAATCCTATAATAAAGATGTGGTGCAGCAGCAAACAGGCTATGGAATAATTGAATCCGATATTGCCGTTTTGGATCTTACCTATAAAATAAAAAAAGGACACTCCATTAGGGTAGAATTGCAAGAGCTAAAAACCGAACAAGATGATGGCGATTGGAGTATGGGCTTGGCAGAATATACCATTTCTCCACATTGGTTTTTTGCCATTCAGGATTTGTACAATTGGGGGAATAAAAACCCTGATAAACAATTACATTATTTTAATGCAGATGTTGGCTACATAAAAGGAGCCAACCGATTCACCATTGGTTATGGAAAGAAAAGAGAAGGTATTTTTTGTGTAGGAGGAGTTTGCAAAACCGTTCCTTCTTCCAATGGACTAACCCTAAGTATTTCTAGTAGTTTCTAAAAAATTGAAAATGAAAAATTTATTAAACCTACTATTGATTGTTGCATTTTTTGGCGCTTGTGATATTGTGGAAGAACCTTTTGCAACTAATGGAGGAACGCCTGTTGATACCTCAAGCCCAACTACTTTTATAAAAAAGATATTGGTGGAAGATTATTCTGGGCACACTTGTTCTAATTGCCCAAATGCAGCCAGAGAATTGGATGCACTTATTGATATTTATGGGGAAAAGATTGTGCCAATTACAATTCATGTTGGCAAAACTTACGCAAGGCCATTTCACATAAGTCAGGCGCCAAAATACCAATATGATTTCAGAACCGAAACTGGCAAAAGTTGGGATAATTTATTTCAGATTACAAATTTAGGTTTGCCAAAAGGAATGATAAATCGCATAGGGGTTCCAAATTCAACACATGGAGCAGAAGTAACGAATTGGAATTCTATTGTTCAATCTGTTGCTTCTGATGAGCCTGATTTTGGAATTACTATTTCCTCCTATATAAACGGAAATGCTGGCAGTGTGGATGTAAATATTAAAGTATTAAATGATATTCAAGGCGATTTTAATTTAGTTTTATGCCTTACGGAAGACAGCATTATTAATTGGCAAAAAGACGTGGAAGCCTTCCCAAATGTAGATGTAGAATTTTATATACATAAACATGTGTTTCGAACCTCTATAAATTCAGCTTGGGGAGAAGCTTTGCAAGCTAGCAGTATCTATAATCCGGATGAAGAAATAGATAAATCTTATATTATCAATTTAGATAATTTGGAGCAATA
>DASCPP010000107.1:0-5674 GCA_036012565.1 Flavobacteriales bacterium
GGGTTGGAACGAGTAAAAGTAACCCACAGCCAATTAGAAAAATCCTCACTTACAAAAGTTGCATCATCTACTAAAGTAATAAGTCCTATCCCATCTAAATCCTGATTTTCTAAAGATGAAACAAGCTCGTTAATCTCACCTTTTCCTTCAATAACTAAATTCCCATTACTCACTAATTGCAGATTAGAAAACCCTTCAGGCAAATTGATATTATCTATCTTCTCAGATAAAGTTCGTTTTATTTCCCCTGCAGCAGCTATCACCACTTTTGACCCCTCATTTAGTGCATCTCCACTATAGTCCAAAGTATCAATTGTAGTTTTGGTCTGAAAATGTAAATCTCTTTTCCAATCTACTCTCTCTAAAAAGTGTGTAAAATATTCTTTCTCATCATTTACATTGGGAGAATTCTCATCATCACATATAAATAAATATTTAACTAATGACATTTGCCCTGTCCCTAAAATATGATTAGCAATAGTCAATAATTCTTGTGGTTTTTTAGTTGGATTATAAGGGGTATATCGCTCGCTACCAACAGCTAATAAAAGTGGATGAACACCTGCTGCATCTACTGCATTTACAGCTTTAAGTCCTGGAATTTCTTTTTCAATTGCACTGCCACTTATTTCATGAATTAGTGCTCCAAACTGAGAATCTTCTTGAGGTGGACGACCTACAACTGTAAACGGCCAAATGGCATTTTCTTTTGCATAAACCTTTTTTACTCGCATCACAGGAAAATCATGTTTTAGGCTATAATAACCCAGATGGTCTCCAAACGGTCCTTCTGGCTTTGTTTCATTTGCATGGATTTCACCACATATTACAAAATCAGCATCTGCAGAAATTGTATAACCATCTTTCTTTGCATATCTGAATCTTCTTTTCCCTAAAACTCCAGCAAAGGAAAGTTCACTCATTCCTTCTGGTAATGGCATCACAGCAGCAAAAGTATGTGATGGTGGCCCTCCAACAAAGATAGACACCTTTAACAACTCTCCAATCTTATTTGCTTTTTTCTGATGAATCCCAATCCCTCTATGAATTTGATAGTGCATTCCCACTTCTTTGTTCTGCACATAATCATTTCCCGAAAGTTGAATTCTGTACATTCCTAAATTTGAATTCATAATTCCAGTATTTTCAGGATCTTCAGAATATACTTGTGGTAAAGTAATAAAGGTTCCTCCATCTTTCTCCCAACATTTTATTTGAGGTAAATCTTCAATTTGTATTTCGTTAAACCCTCTAAATCTTACTTTTTTCGGAATTGCATAGATGCCATTTAAGGCAATAGAAATTGCCTTTATAGGATTCTTTAATGCAGAAACAGGATTTGTTTTTAACTTAATCAACTTCTTTACAGAATCCAAACTATCTCGAAATATGAGCTTACTCCTATCTAATGTTCCAAACAAATTAGAAACTGCTTTGAATTTACTTCCCTTTACATTCTCAAAAAATAAAGCCTTATCATTTTTAGCGAACTCATCCAAATGAATGGTTGCCATATCCAAATCAGGATTTACCTCATCAGAAATTATTCTAATTTCATCTTTCCTCTCTAAATCAAAAATACATTGCTGTAAGGATTTATAACTCATAGCCCAAAAATAAAAAAAGGAAGCCGATTGACTTCCTTCTTTTAAAAATTTAATTTTTATTACCTGTTTCCTATAGAAACATACTTTCTTTCATTTGCACCCGTATAAACTTGTCTTGGTCTTCCGATTGGCTCATGATTTTCTCTCATTTCTTTCCATTGAGCAATCCAACCAGGAAGTCTTCCTAAAGCAAACATTACCGTAAACATATCTGTAGGAATGCCAAGTGCTCTGTAAATTATTCCTGAATAGAAATCTACATTAGGATATAAACCTCTTGCTTTAAAGTATTCATCCTCCAGAGCTACTTTCTCTAATTTTTTAGCAATATCTAATACAGGATCGTCTATTCCAAGTTCAGCTAAAACATCATCAGCTGCTTTTTTAATGATAGTAGCTCTTGGATCAAAGTTTTTATAAACTCTATGTCCAAATCCCATCAATCTAAATGAATCTTCTTTATCTTTTGCTTTAGTAATATATTTATCTATACCCCCTCCATCTTCTTTAATTTCTTCAAGCATTTCTATTACTGCTTGGTTTGCCCCTCCATGTAATGGTCCCCAAAGTGCTGCAATTCCTGCTGAAATAGAAGCATATAAACTTGCGTGTGATGAACCTACAATTCTAACAGTAGAAGCCGAACAGTTTTGTTCGTGATCAGCATGAAGAATTAGAAGTTTGTCTAATGCTTTAGCAATAACAGGGTTAACATCATAATCCACAGTAGGTAAAGAGAACATCATTCGAACAAAGTTCTCACAATACCCTAAAGAGTTGTCAGGATAAATTACGGGTTGCCTCATTCTATTTTTAAAACTCCAAGCTGCTAGAGTAGGTAGTTTTGCAATGGAACGAATTATTGTTCCGTTCACTTCTTCTGCTGAACGATTTGGATCTAAGGATTTTGGATAAAATGCAGTAAGGGATGAAACCAAAGAAGACAACACTCCCATTGGATGAGATTTAGATGGAAACCCATCTAATATCGCCCTTACATCCTCATGCACTAATGTATGTTTTGAAACTTCTTCTTGAAAATTATCTAATTCCTCAGAATTTGGTAATTCTCCATAAATAAGCAGAAAAGCTACCTCAAGAAAAGTTGATTTCTCGGCTAACTCTTCAATAGAATAACCTCTGTATCTTAGAATTCCTTTTTCACCATTTAAAAAGGTTATAGAACTTTCAGTAGATCCCGTATTCTTGAATCCTTTATCCAATGTAATAATTCCTGTTTCTTGTCTGAGTCTACTTATATCAATTGCAGTTTCATTTTCAGTTCCGATAACAACCGGAAGCTTTATTTTTTTTCCGTCAAAATGTAATTCTGCTTTTTTTGTCATAATTCGTGCATTTTCTTAATCAGCCCAATATAATACTTTTTCCAGGATAAATAGCATCTTTTCCTAAAAATTCTTCAATTCTTAAAAGCTGATTGTATTTTGCCATTCTGTCGGAACGAGATGCTGAACCTGTTTTTATTTGCCCACAATTAAGCGCAACAGCTAAATCTGCAATTGTAGTATCTTCCGTTTCACCCGATCTGTGACTCATTACAGAAGTGTAGGAATTATTTTGAGCCATTTTTACAGCACTAATTGTCTCAGTTAATGTTCCAATCTGATTTACTTTTATCAAAATAGAGTTTGCAACTCCATTATCAATACCTCTTCCTAAACGATCGACATTAGTTACAAATAAATCATCCCCCACCAATTGTACTTTATCTCCAATTTTATCTGTCAAGAGTTTCCAAGCATCCCAATCATCTTCATCCAAACCATCTTCAATGGAAATGATTGGATATTTTTTTGTCCAATTTTCCCAGTAAGCCACCATTTCAGCAGGTGTTCGTTTATCTCCTGTTGACTGGTGAAAATGATACATATTTTCTTCTGCATTATAAAATTCGGATGCAGCAGCATCCATTGCAATATACATATCTTCACCAGGGCGATAGCCAGCAGTTTCAATAGCTTTCAAAACCACTTCAATTGCTTCTTCATTCGAGCCTAAGTTAGGAGCAAAACCTCCCTCATCTCCAACATTAGTGGAATAATTCTGATTTTTAAGCTCCGCTTTTAAATGATGAAAAACTTCCGTTCCCATTTGCAAAGCATGGGAAAAAGAAGATGCGCCAATTGGCATTACCATAAATTCCTGAAAATCGATACTATTATCGGCATGCGAACCACCATTTAGAATATTCATCATAGGGATTGGTAAAGTATGGGCCTTATCACCGCCAATATAAGCAGACAAATTTTTGTTTTGTTCAATTGAAGCAGCCTTTGCAGCAGCCATGGAAACAGCCAAAATAGCATTAGCTCCCAAATTAGCTTTGTTTGGAGTACCGTCTAAGTCAATCATTTTGTTGTCAATAAAAGACTGTTCGCTTACTTCACACCCAACAATTGAATTCTGTATTTCAGTTCTAATATTATTTACAGCATTCAAAACTCCCTTTCCCAAATAGCTGTTTTTATCACCATCTCTTAACTCAACAGCCTCATGCTTTCCGGTAGATGCTCCTGATGGAACTGCTGCCCTTCCCATAATTCCTTTATCAGTAAATACTTCAGCCTCAACTGTTGGGTTGCCTCTTGAATCTAATATTTGACGTGCATGTATATTTACAATTTTACTCATTTGTTATTCTTATGATTTTTAATATTGCTTACAAACTGATCAAACAAATACCTTGAATCATGAGGGCCAGGAGAAGCTTCAGGATGGTATTGCACAGAAAAACAATTCTTATTTAAGAGTTTGATTCCTTCAACAGTGTTGTCATTCAAATTCACATGCGTTACTTCAACATTTGGATTATTTTTTATGTCTTCCTCAGAAATCCCAAAACCATGATTTTGTGAAGTTACTTCTGCTTTTCCACTGCTTAAATTTATAACAGGATGATTAATCCCTCTGTGTCCGTTATGCATTTTATAAGTTGCTATACCTTCCGACAAAGCCAATGCTTGATGTCCTAAACAAATACCAAAAACTGGATTACTATTTTCTGTTATTTTCTTTACCTCTTCAATCACCTCTGGCATGGCAGAAGGATCACCAGGACCATTGGATAAAAAGAAGCCATTTGGATTCCAAGCGTTCATTTCCTGATAAGAAGCATGCATTGGAAAAACTTGCAAATAACAATCTCTATCAGAAAGACATTTTAAAATATTTCGTTTTACACCAATATCGAGAACTGCAACTTTGTATTTTGCTTTTTCATCTCCAAAGAAATAGGATTTTTCAGTAGTAACTTTTGATGAAAGTTCCAATCCCTCCATAGAAGGAACTTTTTCTAATTGCTTTTGCAAAGTATAAATATCAGTTGTTTCAGAAGATATAATGGCATTCATAGCCCCTTTATCTCTAATATATCTCACAAGAGCTCTAGTATCCACATCAGTAACTACTACTTTGTTCTGATCCTGAAAATACTGATATAAATCGCCTTTCGCCACCTCACGAGAAAATCCATTATTAAAATTCTTACATATCAATCCAGCAATTTTCATAGAGTCAGATTCTACCTCATCAGCATGTACGCCATAATTACCAATATGAGCATTAGTAGTTATCATCAATTGCCCATAATAAGAAGGGTCAGTAAACACCTCCTGATAACCAGTCATTCCTGTATTAAAGCAAATTTCACCTGTAGCTATCCCTGAAATACCAACAGATTTTCCATGAAAAATCATTCCGTCCTCTAAAAGAACAACTGCATTATTTTGTTTTTTATACTTCATTATTTGATTAAAATATTGGAAATAAAATTAAAAAAAAGGACAAAGCACGTAAAGCTTTATCCTTTTATTTTTTAAAACAATTGAAGATTTATTCATCTTTCTTCTGCTCATCTGAATTATCTTCTGTTTCTTGAACATCTTCTGCTTTTGGTTCTTCTTCAGCTACTTCCTTAGTTGCAGGAGCTTCCTCAGTAGTTTCTTCTGCTTTTGGTTCTTCTTCAGCTACTTCCTTAGTTGCAGGAGCTTCCTCAGTAGTTTCTTCTGCTTTTGGTTCTTCTTCAGCTACTTCCTTAGTTGCAGGAG
>DASCPP010000108.1:0-2277 GCA_036012565.1 Flavobacteriales bacterium
GCTCTCTCCTTTGGAGCAGTCTTGGTCTGGAGAATCTTGGCTTTGCGACTTATTTATTTTTTCAGAAAATCAGGGTTTAATTACAAAAGAGTTATCTTGATTGGAGGAGGAAATGTGGCAAAACAAATTTACAATTACATTCATAAAAAGGATGTTTTTGGAATCCGTGTTCTAGGGATATTTTCTGAAAACGACATTATTTTTGAGGCGAAAGAAGGGGTTAAGAAAGGAAATTTTGAGGATATTGAGGATTTTGCAATCAAAAATGATGTGGATGAGATTTATTATACTCTGCCACTAACTTATACCGCTAAAATAAAAGAGTTCATTTCTTTTGCTGATAAAAATATGATTCGTTTCAAAATTATTCCTGATTTTAGAAGCTTCCCTTTTAAAAGAGTAAATATTGATTTTTTTGAGGATGTTCCAGTAATTACTTTTCGGCAAGAGCCACTTACAGATATTGTGAATCAGATGCTAAAACGAGCATTTGATGTAGTTTTTTCCTTCTTGGTTATTGTGCTTTTACTTTCTTGGCTTTATCCACTTATAGCGCTTCTAATCAAGATCTCTTCCAAAGGACCGATACTTTTCAAGCAAGTTCGTTCCGGCTTAAACAATGAAGAGTTTATGTGTTTTAAGTTTAGGTCTATGGCTCAAAATGAGGATGCTAATGATTTGCAAGCAACAAAAGGAGATGCAAGAATTACCAAGATTGGTTCTTTTTTGCGTAAGTCATCTTTGGATGAAATGCCACAATTTATAAATGTCCTCATGGGAGATATGTCGGTGGTGGGACCAAGGCCACATATGCTAAAACATACTGAAGAATATTCAGCACTTATTGGAAAATATATGGTACGTCAGCTAGTAAAGCCAGGAATTACTGGTGCGGCACAAGTAAAGGGTTATAGAGGAGAAACCAAAGAATTAAAAGATATGGAAGGAAGAGTAAGGGCAGATGTTTGGTATATTGAAAATTGGTCCTTGGCTTTGGATATTAATCTTGTAGCGCTAACAGTCTGGAATGTAATTAAGGGAGATGAAAAGGCATATTAGTATATTTCTGATTCTTTTTTTCTCTACTAATTTGCTTTCACAAAATACTTTTTCTTCTCTTTATTATGGATCTAGAATAAAAGCAAATAACTCATCATTCTTACCTATATTATCACAAGGAGAGGTGCAGAATAATTTCTTAGGATTTAACACCTCTCCCATTATAAATTACACATCTGCTTTTGGAAAGCAAGATTTTGACAACTTTTCTTATGGCTTAATTCTTAATTATAAAAGTCAAAGCAAATTAAGCTTTTCGCTTGACTATGAAAAATTTAAAGGGAGGCAGACTACATTTGGTAATAATTATTTAGAGGGGTTTTATGTTTTTCCTGGAAAAGGAGAAGTAGAGAAAAAAGGAGATAAATACTTATTTGATGATTTTAATTATCGCATTGCTTACAATATTTCTGAGCATTTTGATGTAGAATTAGGGCAAAGTAAACACTTTATAGGAAGTGGTTATCGCTCCCTTTTACTATCAGATAATAGTAGTAATTATCCTTTTTTTAGGTTAGTAACTAGCTTTTGGAAAGTAAAATACACTAATCTTTACACTACTTTTTCCGATATTTGGGATTTCACCAACAAAAGGAAGAAACATGCTACTTTCCATTATTTGGATTTGCAAATTTTGAATAATTTGTCGGTAGGAATTTTTGAAAGTGTTATTTGGCAAGCAAAAGTTGGCGATTATAATAGGGGATATGAATTAGCTTATTTAAATCCAATCATTTTTTACCGTCCTGTTGAGTTCTCAATGGGCTCAAATAAAGGTAATGCTTTGATTGGAACTAATCTGAACTTCTCACTCAAACAATATAAGCTGTATGGTCAAGTTCTTTTGGATGATTTGAATATATCTCGTCAAAAAGACAGAGACGAGAACTATTCAGGAGGATTTTTTCAAAACAAATTTGCTTATCAATTGGGTGTAAAAGCCAATGAGCCATTTAATGCAAAAAATGTGTTTGCATTAGCAGAATACAACCAGGTACAGCCATACACTTACGCCCATAAAATACCAATGCAAAATTATACGCACCTCAATCAAGCATTGGCGCATCCACTTGGAGCAAATTTTAAGGAAATGATTGGAATTTTAAGTTATGATCATAAAAAATGGAATCTGGAAGTAAAATGGAATCATGCTATTTATGGTGAGGATAGTACGGAAACGCATTTTGGAAAGAATATTTTTCTTTCAGATTTTGAAGC
>DASCPP010000109.1:0-3479 GCA_036012565.1 Flavobacteriales bacterium
ATTCTTGGCACTCAGTACCCCAATTTTTGCATTGGCAATGGAGAAGTTTGTCATCCATCCATTAAATAGAGGTATCCTAAGTGAAAAACAAAGCGATTGAGAAAAATTATCTTAACTGCTGATTAAATGGCGTAATTTCAGAATCGTAATTTAAAATGGGCATCAATACACTTTCGCCTGAAACAGTTTGATAGCCAGATGGGAACATGCCCAATGAATCCACTCCTAAAATTCTTGTTCTTGCATCCGAATAACCAGAGCCCATTGAGCCATTTAGCGTAATTCTGGGGAATCTTCCTCCTTTGGAAATAGTTAAATTTTTGTCACGACTTTTCAATCTATATTCTGCGCTTTTTACATTTGGAAAAACATTTAATGCAGTATTATAAATCTCGTCTGTAGAGGGCACTGTACTCTGATTTGGTAAAGAAATAGAGGGAACCACAATATCAAAATCGGTATTAGCCCGAATTTCTAATAACTGCTTGATGTTCAGTAGTGCTATTTCTTTTTGACTTTTGGCTTTTACTAATTGCAATTGTTCGGATGCAACTTGTGATTGAGTTTCCAGTAGTGAACCCTTTGCTAGTTGCCCAGCACTTACCAGTTTCCCTATTCTTTCTTCTTGCTGAAAGGATATTTCTAATTGTTTTTCTGCCATTATTACCAATTCCTTATTGAAACGCAGTTGCAAAAAATCAGTTGCCACAGTTATTGAAATGTCATTTATCACTTTCTCAACATCATATTTTTTAGCCATATACTCATAATTATCACGCTTTACTTTATTGAGGTTCTGGAAACCACTAAAAAGAGTAACAGAAGAGTATAGTGAAAAATTATTTGTTTTTACATTTAGGTTAGTAAACTCATTGGAGTAAGGATCAACCGTTCTACCGTAATTGTACCCTTGCGAACCACTTCCGTTTAAGGATGGGAATAAAGATAATTTGGTTTGAAGGAGTTGTTGCTCAGAGGATAAAACAGAAAGTTTGGCTTGTTTTATATCCAGATTTTCCTCTTTTGCCCTACTAATGCATTCTTCTAAAGTCCAGCTTTTTTGGGAAAATATATTTAAAGTGCATGAAGTAGCTAGCAAAAAAAGGATGTGTTTCTTCATCTTAAATTTTGTGAGTCGCAAATGTAAGAAGATTTTAGCTTTCTAGCTCCTTTTTTAGATTATACCAAATTAGACCTACAACAACAATGGAGATGTAGGTCATTGCCATCAAATATAGTATGCCATTATTTAGTCCTGCGCCTATACTTCCTACGCTTTCCAAATTAGCTTCTACCACAGCTTTACACATGGCACATTGGGCATCTGCTCTTTGAGAAACCAAAAGAAAAACAAAAAATAATATCGTATTATATAATCTACTAATTTTTATCCTGATTTTCTTTTTGTTTGTATTCTGCCATTAAAACCCTAATGTCTTTTATTAAAGTTTTTATGTCTCTATCGTTTGTGCCATCATAAGCACCATAAGGATTTTCGTTAATGTCAATTCCAGAACGCACTTTTATTTTTTAGAATAATTTGAGTTTAATTTTGATACTGCAATTTCTGCTGCTTTTTATAAAATTAGCGGTCTAAAAATCGTAATAATGATTGAACAAGTCTGTTTTGAGTCCAATGGAATAAAAGATAGTATTTACCTCTTTTGATTCACTTACTAAATTTCTTTTCGTTATCGTAAAATCAATTTTAAAATTGGTCGTAGGATTAATAATATATGCAATATTAAATTGCATATAATTGATATCTGTAAGGTTCCCTTGATACATCACAATACCAAAATCAGATGGTCTTCCAGCATGTATAAAGCCAGAATGTTCTTCAAATTCACCAGTAGACATATAGATATCATTTCCATATGAAGTTAGGTCTCCTTTTATTTTATCACCATATTTTGCCAACATCAATTGCGCTCTTGCTACCCATCTCTCTTTTCTGTAATTTATTATAAGAAGTTTTTCGGAAAAATTAGCGCCAAGCGGATGGGCTAGTGGTTGGTTGTAATGTGCATAATTTTGCTGAGGGTTATGATGCGCATAAGTGTAAGGTCTCACCAAGTTATATTCTATTTGCATTGTGAGATTTTCCAAACCAATTGCATCATACATTTTTACCCCCAATTGATATCCGTATTTTGAACCATACCAATCACTACCTCCTTTCATTTCATTCAAACTAAATTCATCTAAAACCAATTGCCCGTATAAATAAGATTTAAGAGGTAGTTTGTATTTAGCATTTATGCCAACAAGGGCATTGTCAGGAGAGTTAATGGAATATTCCAAAGGACGAAAAAGAGCAATAGGATTCAAATAATTTACATCAAATCCTCTATTTCCAGGTGCATGATTTACTTTCCAAATTACAGATTCAAAAATCCCAATATTGAGTTTTGAATTTACATTTGCAGATAAATAATGAGAGGATACGTATTTTTTAGCATAGCCCATTTGGTCATAATCATCAATTCCGTTATTTTCAAAATAGTTGATATCCTGCATTTCGGCATAAAGGTTGGTGTATTGCACTTTCCAAAAAGAAGTTTGAATACGCAAAAAAGGATAATTAAAGGCATTATCTGAAAGTAAAAGTGACCTATAGCCATCCCCAATAAAATGTTTGCCATGACCGAACTGAACCACAAAATGTTTAGCTGGTTTTATCCCGACATAGCCGGATGCCATGGCATAATCAAATCCTGTTTTTTTGAAATCTCTGGCATATCCCTGCCCAGGGACTACTTTTATTTTTCTAATCTTAGCATCTAAATAATTTGGAAAAATAGCCTGATTTTCCGCAAAAGAAGAAAAGAAAGATACAGATTTCCCAATATCTCCTTCAATAATGAAACCTCTTGTATTACTAAAAATCTTGGCTTCACTTTCCATCTCTCTACCTTTTGAAAAATAAATTATAGGAGAAGCCGTAACTTTATAATCCTCACCTTTAATGATAATAAGATGCTCTGAAAACAATTTTCTTTTATGCCATTTTGTCCACTTATTGGAAAATTCTAAAAGGTGTAAGGAGTCAGTATTTACCTCCCTATTTACAGTTGCTTCTATTAGAGGCCTAAATGAAGAATGAATTTCACTAGCGTTAATTTCTTGCTCACAAATTAAATTTGCATCATGGCCTAAAGGTAAGTTAGTGTGTTGTGCATTGATTTGAACAAATACAAATACAAATACAAAAAACGAACATTTTCTAATCATCATTCTTTTTTCTCATCAAAAAGGGAATGTATAAAAGTGTAAAATTAACTGCTGCAAAAATGGTAATAGCAAAATTTACATTCATATTTAACAAAAAGTAAGCAAAAACAATTAAAAGCATATTCATTATGCAAATAATCAAAGTTGTTTTTTGATGCCCAAAACCCAAATCTAATAAGCCGTGATGAATGTGATTCATATCTGGAGAAAGAGGGTTTCTCCCTCTAATTATTCGCACTACAAAA
>DASCPP010000110.1:0-13614 GCA_036012565.1 Flavobacteriales bacterium
AAGGAAATATTGGTCCGACAGGGCAAAAAATTCCTGAGCCAGATGTTTTATTATTATCTTATACAGGTTGTTTTACTTTCTTAAAATGGTTTGAGACTCTAAAAAGAGAATACCCTAACGCAAAAGTGATTATGGTTCACACTCCTTATCAGGAAAATGCAGAAATGACCCCTGAAATGATAGAGTATATGGTTAAACAATTTACTGAAGAAGTTATTCCTCAGTTTGAAGAAGTTACAGGAATTAAGTATGATGAAGAAAAACTTAAAAAACATCTTGAACTTGCAAAAGAAGCGGAAGACTGGATTACTAAGATTTTCGATACTACAAAACAAAAACCATCTCCTATTGACGCATATTTTGCAGGTGTTTACTATATAGGACCAATTAATATTGGATTTAGAGGAACTAAAAAAGCAGTAGAATATTACAAGGAATTATATTCAGAGATTCAAGAAAGAATTCGTTTAGGATTAGGTCCTATTACTCCAGAAGGAGAAATGAAAGAAGAAAAATACAGATTGGTAGTAGAAGGTCCTCCAAATTGGACTTCATTTCGTGAATTCTGGAAAATCTTCTATGACATTGGCGCAGTAATTGTTGCCTCTTCTTATACAAAAGTAGGTGGAGTATACGATATGGGTTGGAGACACGATCCTTCTCGTCCAATTGAATCATTGGCAGAATATTGTATGAATTGTTATACTAATTTAAATATTCCTCAAAGAATTGATTTACTGTCGAAATGTATTGAAGATTATGATGCAGATGGATATGTTACAAATTCAATTAAGAGTTGTAATTCTTTCTCAGCTGGGCAGTTGGGTATGATGAGAGAGATTGAGGATAGACTAGAAATACCTGTTGGTTTTATTGAATCTGATTTGGTTGATCCAAGGTATTTCTCTTACTCAAATATTAAAAATAGATTAGAATCATTTTTTCAAATGTTAGAGCAAAGAAAGGCAATGGAAACAGTGAATAACAAATAAACAGACAATGAAAAAATATTATTTAGGTATTGATTTAGGCTCTACAACTTCCAAAGCAGTTATCATTAACGAAAAAGATGAGATAATTGGAAGAGGAATTACAAACACAAGAGCAAACTATAAAGTAGCTGCCGATATTGCAAGGGAAGAAGCTACTTATGATGCAAGATTTACTCTTCTTACTCAAAGGATGCAAGAAGAGATTGACTCGAAACCAGAGTTTAAAAAATACATGCAAGATATCCGTTCTGTGTTTCAGTATAGACAGTTTAAAAGAAGAATGGATAGTTTGAGAAAGATGTTATTGCAAACTGTTGATTCATTTTCTTATGACAACAAGGAAGATGTAAAACAAGCATTAATTAAGATACTGAATGTTATTGAGCCACAAATCAGAAATGAATTTGTTAATGAAGATTTAGGTTCTAAAAATCAGTTTTTTCGTGATATTGTAAGTGAAAGATATAATCATGAAGTAGAGAAGGCGGAAAAATTAGTTTTTGAACCCTTAATGTTGGCGTTCGACAAGAGTATTACTCCAGTTGAGAACGAAATGGTACAATATAACTTTAAGGAATTAGTAGATGAATCAATGAATGTCTTAGAAGAAAAATACAAAGGATTAGTTGATGAGCCAGAACATAAAGATAGAGAAGATTGGTATTATGCAGAGCTAAATGCTGTAAAAAGTAATTATAAAAATGTAGAGAGTACTCTTAGAGAGCACATTGATGAAATTGCTGATGAAGATATACATATTGCGAATATGATAGGTACAGGTTATGGTAGGGCATTGCTTCCTTTCCCAGAGGATTGTATTAAATCTGAGATTTTATGTCATGCATTTGGAGCTCATGCAGTATTTCCAAATACACGAACAGTTTTAGATATTGGAGGACAAGATACCAAAGCAATTCAGGTAGATAGTCATGGTTTAGTTACTTCTTTTCATATGAATGACAGATGTGCAGCAGGTTGTGGTAGATATTTAGGATATATTGCTGATGAGTTTGGAATTTCATTAAATGAGTTAGGGCCTGAGGCATTGGAGGCAGATAAAGAAGCAACAATCTGCTCTACTTGCACCGTTTTTGCAGGTGCTGAGGTGAAGGAGCTCCTACATAATGGAGAAAAAAGACCAAATATCTTAGCAGGACTACATAAAGCAATTGTACAAAGAGCTATGTCCCTAATTGCTCGTTCAGGAGGTGTAAGAAATGAGTTTACTTTTACAGGAGGAGTTGCTAGAAATCAGGCAGTTTTAAAATATGTAAAACAAATGGTAACCGATTCTTATGGGGATCTTACAATGAACATTCATACGGATTCTATATTTATGGGAGCATTAGGAGGAGCTATGTTTGCCAGAAGAAATATAGAAGTTGATTTACCGTCTAAAAAAAAATAATATGAGCGATATAATTTATACAATGGGAGTTGATGTAGGAGGAAGTTACATCAAATCCGTGTTGGTTTCTTACAATAAAGAAACTGGCGACCATAAAGTGTTAGATAAACAAACAGAAAAGATTAGAAAAAGAAATCCTAAAGTTGTGGCCACTGAGATTGTTTCTACAATATTGGAAAGAAATAATTTAGATTATGATAAAGACATTGCTTATTTATCATCTACTGGTGAAGGAGAAATGGTGGAAAGAAAGACAGGTCATTTTTATAGTATGACTTCTCATTCTAGGGGTGGAAAACACTTTTTCCCAAATGCAAAAACAGTAGTTGATATGGGAGGACTTTATGTTCGTGCCATAAAAATTGATGAAAAAGGAAAGGTGATGGACTATAAAATGACTGGTCAATGTGCTTCAGGCTCAGGTCAGTTTATTGAGAATATTTCTAGATATCTTGGTTTAGCAATTGAGGAAGTTGGAGAAATGTCATTAAAAGCAGATAATCCAGAAGTTCCTTCAGGGATCTGTGCTGTACTTGCAGAAACTGATGTAATTAACTTAGTTTCAAAAGGACTTTCCACTCCAAATATTGTAAAAGGAATCAATCTTTCTATAGCGCAGAGAGTAGTGAAATTACTAGGAGCTCTTAAAGCAGAATCTCCTATTGCACTTGTTGGTGGTATGGGAATGAATGAAGGAATGGTACAAGCAGTCGAAGAGCTTGCAGAAGGAAAGAAAAATAGAGATTTTAAGTTTTTAAGTAATAATGAAGCAATCTACTCTGGAGCAATTGGAGCTGCACTTTGGGGAGGTTTTCGTTATTATAAACTGAAGGAAAAAGGGGTGAGATTATAAAATATGGGAACACTTCATTCAGAAATAACATTAGGTGAAATTGTAAAAAACATTCCAACTTTACTGATAAATAATAGTAAGGAGTTTTCTGATAAAGTTGTATTTCAGGAGAAAGTAAATGGTGTTTTTGAAGGAATTATTTGGAGTGATTTTGTCTCAAACATTAAAAATATTGCATCTAATCTTTCTGATTTAGGTTTTGAAAAAGGAGATAAGATGGTTATTTATTCTCCTAACAGACTGGAAATGTTGGAGTTGGAATTGGCAGTGATGTCAGTTGGAGGTATAGCGGTTCCAATCTTTGCTTATTTCCGTGAAGATACTGCAAAACTCTTAATGGAACATTCTGATTCTACTTATTTGGCTGTTGCTAGTCAGATTCAATTAGATAGAACAGATTCTACATTCCCATTTAAAAAAGTCATCCATTTTGATGAAGTAAAAAGTGAGCTTTTTAACAATTTAGTGTGTTTTAATTTTTTGTTAAATAAGAATGAAAAAGAGTTTCTGGATTTAGATATTTCCCCTGATACTATTTGTTTAAATATGTACACTTCTGGTACTATGGGGACTCCAAAATGCGTACAATTATCTCATAAGAATATATTGTCACAACAAGCTGCAGTTAAAGAAATTTTAAAAGTAAATCAAGAAGACAGATTTCTTTCGTATTTACCTTGGCATCATAGTTTCGGTGGAATTTTTGAGCTTTTTACAGCACTTTATAATGGAGCAGCTTATTCTTTGGAATCTTCTTTTGGGAAAGATACAAAAGAGATAATGCAAAATTGGAAAGAGATAAAACCAACTGTATTTTTTTCTGTTCCAAAAGTATTTCAAAATTTAGTTGAATTATGTAATCAGGATGAAAGCACAAAACAACTTTTCTTTAATTCTGGTCTTAAATTTATTTTCACAGCAGCTGCAGCACTTCCAATCAACTTATCTACTCTTTTTCAGGAAAAAGGAATTGCAGTAATTGAAGGTTGGGGTTTAACTGAAACTTCTCCTTGCTGCACTCTTACAAATCCTAATTTAGAAAGGGAGGAAGGAGTGGTTGGCCTTCCAATTCCTGGGGTAAGTGTCAGAATTTCAGAGGATGATGAAATTCAAGTTAAAGGACCAAATGTGATGAGTGAGTACTATGAAAATGATGAGGCTAATAAAGATACTTTTACAGATGATGGCTGGTATAGAACTGGTGATGTAGGTGCTTTAACTTCAACAGGATTGAAGTTAATTAGTAGAAAAGATAGAATTTTCAAACTCTCAAATGGTGAAAAAGTAATTCCTACTGATTTAGAAAAAATTATTGAGAAGAAATGTCATTATGTGCAATATGTAATTGTTTCCGGAAGTGGTTATGATTATCCTGTAGCACTTATTTTCCCAAATCAAAATATGTTAAAAAATCCTGATTATCAGAAATCTCCTGAAGATGGTTGTTTTTGTCCTAGAGATATTAATGAATTTGGAAAATGTCTGCAAGGTTGTTTAAGGCAATCTAATGATGAGTTAAAACAGAAATTTGCAAAAATAAAAAAGGCAATTGTGCTGAATTCTTGTCTTTCATTAGATGATAACACACTTACTCCATCAATGAAGATGGCGCCAAAAAGAGTATTGGAAAAATATAAAGATTA
Organism: Flavobacteriales bacterium; assembly: GCA_036012565.1. Lineage (GTDB taxonomy): Bacteria > Bacteroidota > Bacteroidia > Flavobacteriales > BACL11 > DUAL01. The sequence continues at coordinate 4,897 of DASCPP010000110.1, forward strand.
TTATCAGGATTTATATGGGGAAGAACTTCCAACAGGTGATGAGTTGTATGTAATTGATTTAGCAGAATAAATGAGTAATTATAAAATACATACAACCACAGATTTAAAGCAATTAATGAAGATGTATTTCTCTGATTTAATTACATCAAGGAAAGTAGCTTGGTGTACTTCTGTTGGTCCTGCTGAACTTTTAAGAAGTTTTGGTTTTGAGGTGTATTTTCCTGAAAATCATGGAGCACTTTTAGGCGCTAGTCGAACTGCAATGGATTTTATTCCAGAATCAGTGAAGCTAGGGTATGCTGGAGATATTTGCTCCTATTTAACTGCAGATATCGGATCTTATTTACAGAAGAAAACTCCACTTACAAAGCAATATGGAATGGATGGGATTCCAATACCAGATTTGATAGTTTATAACACCAATCAATGTAGAGAGGTTCAGGATTGGTTTATGTGGTTTGCAAATGAATTTAATTGTCCAATTTTCGGAGTAAAACCTCCAAGATATTTAGATACAGTGAGTAAGGAAGATATTGAGGACGTGTCCTCACAATTTAAAGAAATGATTCCACTTTGTGAGAAATCATCAGGAAATAAGTTTGATATTGATAAATTCAGACACACATTAAATTTAAGTAAAGAAGCAACTGATTTATGGAAGGATTGTTTGAATACAGGAAAGAATTCTCCTTCACCTATTAGCTTTTTTGATGGTACAATTCACATGGGCCCAATTGTGGTTTTAAGAGGAACTGAAATGGCGAAAGAATATTACTCAAAACTTCTTTCTGAACTTCAAAATAATGTAGAAAATGGAATTGGTTTTTTAGAAAAACCAGATAGTAGAGTGTATTGGGAAGGGATGCCAATTTGGGGTAAATTAAGATATTTTTCTAATCTTTTTGCAGATAATAATTCTGCAGTAGTTGCATCTACTTATTGTAATTCTTGGGTGTTTGATGCATTTGATAGTAAAGATCCTTTTGAATCTTCAGCACTTGCTTATACCGAAATTTTTATTAATAGAAGTGAGGAAGCAAAGTTTGAAATTCTAAAAAAACACATTCAAGATTTTAATATTAATGGTATGATTTTCCATGATGCAAAAACTTGTTTTAACAATTCAAATGCACGATTTGGGATGCCACAAAGATTAAAAGAAGAAACTGGAATAGAAACATTGGTTATTGAAGGAGATTTATGTGATTTACGATTCTTCTCTGAAGGGCAAACTACTACCAAAGTAGAAACTTTTATTGAACAGATGAATTAATGCAAGAAAAAAAGAAAATAGCAATTATAGGATTAGGCCCTGTAGGAATGGTTTTGGCTGTGTATTTGAGAAATGCAGGGCATGATATTGCACTTTTTGTTAGAAGTGAGGACAAGAAAGAAGTAATTAAAAATAATGGATTAACTCTTAAAGGTTTTTTAGATAAAAAAGCAGAGTTTACTTATGTTTTTGATGATATTTCTGAGATAAAAAACTTTAATCCTGATGCAGTAATTTCAGCCGTGAAATCGCACCAAATTGCATTGTTATTAGAAATGATAAAACCACATATTTCTGAAAATACCTTAATGCTTTGTGCTCAGAACGGTATAGATACTGAGTTTGAATACAGTCCAATTTTTGACAACCATCACTTACTAAGAATGGTGATAAATTATGCAGGAAAATTAGTCAATAATTCAGAAACAGAGGTAGTGTTTTTTAATGCTCCAAATTATATTGCATCTTTAGAAAAAGAAAATAATGAGATTTCAGAAATTATAGCAAGCTCATTATCAGAAAATAATTTAGATACTATTTCATGTTCTTATCGGGATTTAAAGAAAAGTATTTGGGAGAAAACAATTCTTAATTCTTCTCTGAGTGCATTATGCGCACTTTCAAAATTGACCATGTTAGAGGCTATGTCCGATCCTGATTTGGTCTTAGTTATAAGACAAACAATTGAGGAGTCAATTCAGGTTGCACAGAAAGAAGGCATCAAAATTGATAATGATTTCTTAGATCATTGTATGGTTTATTTAACAAAAGCAGGAAACCATTTTCCTTCATTAGCGGTTGATTTTATAAATAATAAAACTACTGAAATTGATTTGTTTAATGGTAAGATTGTGGATTATAGTAAGAGTCATAATTTAAGAACTCCAATTAACTCTGCATTCACCTCTATGATGAGAGCAATGACTGCAAAAGCAAAAAGAGAGCAACTAAATCAAGCGATATGACAACAGAAAACATATGTTATTTAGGAGTAGATATTGGTTCATCTTTTACAAAGTTTGTTGTAATTGATAAAGATGAGGATATTATTCTTTCTAATGTTACTAAAACCTTAAATAGAGATAAATCTGTTCTAAAAAATATCTTAAAAGATATTGATGAGAGGTTCAATATTGTAAATGTTTGTGCTACTGGTTATGGAAGAAAATATTTTGAAATTGCGAACATTACTAAAACTGAAATCTATTGTTCCTCTGTTGGAGTTAATTCACTTTACCCAGAAGAAAAAACAATTATTGACATAGGAGGTGAGGATATAAAGGTGATAAAAAGTAACGATAAAGGAAAGGTAGAGGATTTTTATATGAACACTAAATGTGCTGCAGGAACTGGAACATTTATCACTGAAATAGCAGAAAGAGCTGAGTTAGATTTATCAAAGATGAGTGAGTTGGCATCAAGATCTGTAATGAATAAGGAATTAAATAGTTTTTGTACTGTTTTTGCAAAAACCGAAATAATGAAGTGGATTCTAGATGAGGTTTCAGAAGAGGATTTATCAAGAGGAATCTATATTTCAATTGTAAACAGAATAACAAAACTAAAAATGGACAAATCGGTTCCAATCTATTTAATAGGTGGTGTTGCAGCTTTTCATCCATTTTTAAAAAATATTATGGAAGAGATGTTTCAAAAGGAAATAATTGTACCAAATAGTCCTCAAATGATAAATGCATTTGGCGCAGCGGTAGAAGCAAAAAATAACAAAAAAATAAAGAATGAAAGCATATCACGATAAAGAAAAAGGAATAGGAATCACATATGATGATTTATTTTTAATTGGAGGGGCAAGAACTGCATTCGGAAGATTAAGTGGAAGTTTAGGAGGAGTTTCTCCAACAGATTTAGGTATTTTTGCATCAAGAGGTGCATTGGAAAAATCTGGAGTAGATGCAAAAGATATTGACCAAGTAATAATGGCAAATATCGGGCAGAGCTCTGCAGACTCTTACTTTTTACCAAGACATATATCATTATATTCTGGTGTTCCAGAAGGAGTCTCATCTCTTATGGTCCAAAGAATTTGTGGTTCAGGGTTTGAGACAATCATAACAGGCGCTGAGCAGATCACACTTGGTAAAGCAAAAGCAACTTTATGTGGAGGAACTGAAAATATGACTCTTTCTCCAACGGTAAGTTTTGGTAATCGGAATGGTTATGCTCTTGGAAGAATTGAGTTCTTAGATATGTTGTGGGAAGCGCTTAACGATACTGCAGCAGTTCCAATGGGGGTTACAGCTGAGAATATTGCAAAGAAGCATGGTATTACTAAAGAGGAAGTAAATGTTTTTGCAAAGCAATCTATTGATAGGTATCTAAAAGCAAAAGAAGAAGGATTCTTTGATGATGAGATTATTCCACTAAATTCAACTGTATTTGAAGTAGAAGGGTTGAATCCAAGAAAGATTAGGTTACCAAGAAAAGTTACTGATTTTGTAACTGATGAAAATGTACGTCCTGCAGATTTAGAAAAAATGGCAAAGTTACCAACTGTTTTTGCAAAAGATGGAGTACAAACAGCAGCAAATTCATCAGGGATTGTAGATGGAGCAGCAGCGGTTGTAGTTGCAAATAAAGAATTTTGTAATGATAAGAATCTAAAACCACTGAGTAGAATTGTAGCTTCTGCTACTTGTGGAATTGATCCTAGATATATGGGGTTAGGTCCTGTTTCGGCAATAAATTTAGTATTAGAAATGGCAGATCTTAAAATGGAAGATATTGGACTTGTAGAAATAAATGAGGCTTTCGGAGCTCAATATTTAGGGTGTGAGAAAGAATTAGGATTTTCTAGAGATATTGGAAATGTAAACGGAGGGGCAATTGCAATGGGACATCCACTTGCAGCTACAGGAACTAGAATCTCTTTAACAATATCAAGAGAAATGAAAAGGAGAGGAGTAAGATATGGTGTAGCTTCAGCATGTATTGGAGGAGGCCAAGGAACAGCAATTTTATTTGAGAATACAAATATTTAAAAATGGAAGAAAAAATGATTCAATGGAAAATGGTGGAAAAGGGTGCTGACTTTGAGTTGGTAGAATCATCACTTCCAACAGTAAAGGAAGGTGAAGCATTAATTAAGATTGCTGGTTGCGGTGTGTGTCATACTGATATTAGTTTTTGGCATCATGGAGTTAAAACAAAACAAGAGTTACCTTTAACTTTAGGTCATGAAATTAGCGGAACTGTTATTGATGGTCCTGAGGAGTGGAATGGAAAAAATGTGATTATTCCTGCAGTTTTACCGTGTGGAGATTGTGAGCTTTGCAATAATGGAAGAAGTAATATTTGTCAAAAACAACTCATGCCTGGAAATGATTTTGAAGGTGGTTTTGCATCTCATATTGTTGTCCCTTACAAATATCTTTGCCATGTGCCGGATAAGATTTTAGAAAAATATATACTTCCTCAACTTTCTGTTATTGCGGATGCAATTTCAACACCATATCAGGTAATAGATAAATCAGAATTACAGAAAGGAGATCTTGCCATAGTGATTGGAGTTGGAGGAGTTGGAATCTATGGTGCTCAAATAGCGAAAATAAAAGGAGCGAAAGTTTTAGCACTAGACGTTGATGACACAAAGCTTGAAATTGCAAAAAACAATGGAATTGATGCAACCTTAAATACAAAAGGGTTAGACTTTAGAGATATTAAAGGCAAGGTAAGAAAAATTGCAAAGGATCTTGGGGTTTCTCGCTTTGGATGGAAGATTTATGAAATGTCAGGCACAACTCCTGGTCAAGAATTAGCTTTTGGTCTAATTACATTTACCTCCACACTTTCAATTGTTGGATTTACTATGGATAAGTTAAACGTGAGACTGAGTAACTTAATGGCGTTTGATGCAAAACTTATCGGAACTTGGGGGTGTAAACCAGAACTTTATCCAGAGGTAGTTGATTTAGTCGCAGAAGATAAATTGAGGGTGGATCAGTTTGTTGAAACTTTCCCTTTATCAGAAATAAATAAAGTTTTTAAAAATACATTAAATCATAAATATAACAAAAGATCGGTTTTAGTACCGTAAATTATTAACACGTAAAATTATAAATTATGTTGAATAATCATAACTTAGTAGATCACAATTACACAGAGATTTTATTTGAAATAAAGCCAGTAAAGGACTTTGATGGAAATGAAATTGAAGGATTATATAACGCATGGATTTCATTAAACAATCCATCACAATATAATTCTTACACAACAGATGCAGTAAAAGAAATTGTTTTAGCTTTTAGAGAAGCATCTAATGATAGGTCGGTAGTTGCAATTGTTTTTACGGCTGTTGGAGATAAAGCATTTTGTACTGGTGGAAATACCAAAGAATATGCAGAATATTATGCAGGGAATCCTCAGGAATACAAGCAATATATGAGACTTTTTAATGATATGGTTTCTGCAATTTTGATGAGTGATAAACCTGTAATAAACAGAGTTAACGGAATGAGAATTGGTGGTGGTCAAGAAATTGGAATGGCTTGTGATTTTTCTATAGCACAGGATATGGCTCGTTTCGGACAAGCAGGACCAAAACATGGTTCAGCTCCTGATGGTGGTTCTACTGATTTTTTACACCTTTTTGTAGGTGTTGAATTAGCAATGTTTTCTTGCACTGTTTGTGATCCTTGGAGTGCGCATGAAGCACATAGACATGGTTTATTAACGGAAATTGTTCCTGCTCTGAAAATAGATGGGAAATTTGTAAACAATCCTCTTGTAAGAACAGATAGATGGGTTAGTAAAAAAACAGGTGAGATTATTTATGGTATGCCTAAAAAAGGTGATTCTATGAAAGAAGCGAAAACTTTAGTAAAGTCTGGTGAAATGGATTTATCTTTATTAGATGCGTCAGTGGAAAAAATGTGTGCTAAACTTATGATGACTTTTCCAAACTGTTTGAGTAAAACGATTAACTCTATCAGAAAGAAAAAATTAGAACATTGGGATCAAAACAAGGAAAGTAATAGAGATTGGTTAGCATTAAATATGATGACTGAAGCAAAGGCAGGATTTAAAGCGTTTAATGACGGTCCTAGGGGAGATAGAGAGGTTGATTTTGTGAAATTAAGACAAATGCTTGCAAAAGGAATGGAGTGGAATAATGAAATGCATGAAGCCATTTCTCCTCAATATAAAAAGTAAGAAATGAATAAAATTAAGATTGAATATCTTTACGAAAATTCAGTTGCCAGAGTTATTTTAGATGATGGTAAAGGCAATGTTTTGGATTCTGTAATGATGAAGGATTTACATCAATTGTTAGATGAGTTTTCAGTAAATAAGAATTTAAAACTCATCACTTTTGAAGGAGAAGGAAAACATTTTTCATTTGGAGCTAGTGTTGAAGAACACACTAAAGAAAATGCTGCGCAAATGTTAAGTTCATTTCATGGGATGTTTTACAAAATTATGGAATTATCAATTCCTACGGTAGCAAAGATTTCAGGACAATGTTTGGGTGGTGGATTGGAACTAGCTCTTATTTGTAATACCATGTTTGCTGATAAATCAGCATTTATGGGGCAACCTGAAATTGTTTTAGGAGTTTTCCCTCCACCTGCATCATTATTGCTTCCATTAAAGATTGGAAACGCAAGAGCTGAAGAATTGCTTATTACTGGTAATTCTGTTTCAGCTGATAAAGCGAAAGAAATTGGATTTATATCAGAAGTTTTTGAAAATAAGGAAAGTTTAAATGAAGGGGTAGACTCATGGATTAAAAAACACATATTACCAAAAAGCGCTTCTTCATTAAGATTTGCAACAAAAACCTCTCGTACATTTTTCAATCATATAATGGGTAAATTTCTTCCTCAATTAGAAAGTATGTATGTGAACGATTTGATGCAAACGGAGGATGCAAATGAGGGGATAAATGCATTTTTAGAAAAAAGAAAGCCTAATTGGAAAAATAAATAAATTTCAAGATACAAGTAAGATGACACAAATTGAGTTATGGGTAAACGGTAGAACTCATCAACTTTTAGTTGATCAGCACGATACTCTTGCTTATGTTTTGCGTAATAAAATTGAACTTACTGGTACAAAGATAGGTTGTGAACAAGGTAGTTGCGGAGCGTGTACAGTTCATCTAAATGGTGTTGCTGTTCAGTCGTGTATAACTCCAGTCTTGAAATGTGTTGGAAAACGAATTTCTACTATTGAGCATATTGCAGATAAGGGAACTCCTCATCCTTTACAACAGAAATTTATAGAAAAAGGAGCTCTTCAATGTGGTTTTTGTACTCCGGGAATGATAATGTCAACTTTAGATTTTTTAAAAGAAAATCCTAACCCAACAAGACAAGAAATTGAAGAAGGTCTCTCAGGAAATCTGTGCAGATGTACTGGTTATAAAAAGATTATTGATGCAATCAAGGAATATTCTGAAGAAAAATCAGCAATCGATTCTGATAAATTTAAAATGATTGGAGAAGGAAGGCCCTATATTGAAGCTACTAAGAAGGTTAAAGGAGAAGCTGATTATACAGATGATATACCTGAGAAGAATGCATTACATTGTAAGTTCTTAAGAAGTCCTTTTGCACACGCAAAAATAAAATCCATTGAGTTTGATAAAGCATTACAAATGGATGGTGTTGTAGATGTCGTTATTGGGAAAGAATTACCAAATAAATTTGGAGTTCTTCCAATTTCGGAAGACGAAACAGCACTTGCAGTTGATAAAACGAGATATATTGGAGAAATTGTTGTGGCTTTAGTTGCAGAAACAGAACAAATAGCAGAACAAGCACTTTCTAAAATAAAGGTAGAATATGAGCCAATTAAGGAGTATCTGGAGATGATGGATTCTATTGAAGATGTTGGAGAGAACCAGCAAATTCACTCTCATTCTAGGTTTAATAACAATATACATAAAAAGGCGGAATTGAGATTCGGAAATCAAGAAGAAGGATATGACAATTCACATCATAAAGTAGAAAGAGAGTTTGAATTTGAAGGAGTTAATCATGGATTTACCGAGCCACATGCAGCAATTGCCAACTGGGATGAAAATGGATTAACAATTAAGACAGCAACTCAAGTTCCTCATTATTTACACAGATATCTTGCTAAGGTTTTAGAGATTCCTATGAGTAGAATTAGAGTGATTAAACCATATTTGGGTGGTGGTTTTGGAGGAAAATCAGATCCTTTCCCTCATGAGATTATCATTTCTTACTTAGCGAAAAAGTTAGGAAGAACAATTCGTGTGAAACTTAATAGAGAAGAAGTCTTTTTAACAAATCACGGGCGTCATCCTACCAAAATGGGAATGAAAATGGGATTGGATAAAAATAATAAAATCTCAGTTTTGGATGCAGATATTGTTATTGATGGTGGAGCGTATGGTAGTTTTGGAGTGGTAACCTCTTACTACAATGGAGTGTTGTTACAGGCACCTTATGATATTAAAA
>DASCPP010000111.1:0-58434 GCA_036012565.1 Flavobacteriales bacterium
CCTCAATAATGAGGGTTTTTTTATGACCCTATTTTATCTAATAATTGCAGTTTCCAATCATCAAGAGGCTTTTGTTTTTCTAACCTAAGAACTTCTTTTACATCTGATTTTTTATATAATTCTTTCAGATATTTTTTTGCGGGGCCATTTAATCTTCTGTTTGGATTATAAATAGCGTTAAGCAAATTGCCTATTAATACTTCATTATAGATTTGTTTTGATTTTAATAGTGTTATTGCATTTACTCTTGTTAAAAACTCATAGGAGTTAGAAGTAAAATCAATAAGTTGATCTATGGCAATAACAGAATCCTTGCTTACTCCATAATCAATAAATAAACCTAATTTAGCAATGCTTAATTTTCTTCCATAATCATTTTCTCCATTTGTATTTCGTTCCATATCCTGATTCAAGAAATCCGGATTATGTGCTACTAATTTTTTATAAGAAATAGTTTTGTTTCTGTAGGATAAATCGTCTAATGTTTTTACAAAAAAGTCAATAGTTTTCTCGTCTACTTCTAATTTATTGAGTAAAGCATTCTTTACTTTTAAATCATTTTGATTTCTATGCTTTTCGGTAAAATTTGCAATTAGAGATTCTGCATCCTCTTTTTCCAGCTGACTAATTGCTTCCGTTTTTAGCAAATAAAATTCCTCCGCATTAAAAACTTCAAATAACAATCCTTTCTTTTTAGAGTAAGAAATTTCTCTTAAGGCCACAAGCGCATCATATCTGTCCAAAATATTCTTAGCACTTATTACTTGTGCTTTCAGCATGCTGAATGATTTTTTGAAAGTAATATTTTTTAAAATTTTATTATCAGGATCAAATAAAACAAAATCAACTTTCTTGCCCCTAGGAATTTTTATTTTCACTTCTTCTTGCTTGCTTTCAATTATCACGTCTTTGCTAATGGAAGTGCTATCCGTAAAATGAATTTCGAAAATGATTGGCATTTTAAATAAGCGAACAAGTTCAGTAGTATCATGCACTTGATCCACTATAAAAGTTACTTCCTGCTTAATTCTTTTGTAGCTTACTTCATAATTTGGTTCGCCACCTTTATAAACCCATTGTTCCCAAAACCAATCCAATGAAAGGCCAAGTGATTCATGAAAAGCGATTAATAAATCTTCTGAATCTACATTTTCATAGGCATGTTTTTCCAAATAATGCTTGATAGCTTTTTGGTATTCCTCCTCACCAACCACATATTTTAGCATATCCAAAACCATGGCGCCTTTCGGGTATTTTCGCACTCCGCCAGCAAAAGAACAAGCGACAGGATTGTCATTTTTCAGGGCTTCTTTTAAGGTTTTATCTTTTGCTTTTCTTCTGGTATTATCAAAATAATTTTTACCGAAAAATTCTTTTTCTACCATATAACCATAGTAAGTTGCGAAACTCTCTTGTAGCCAATGGTGTGAGGAAGTTCTAGAAGTGATACAATCTCCAAACCACTGATGTGCCAATTCATGGGCGTTTACATACACATAATTGATGTCGTTAAAACTTACAGAATCTACAAAATAAAAATCACCAAACAAAGTAGCGGTGGTGTTTTCCATAGCGCCATACATAAAATCTTGAACAGGAATTTGAGCATAGCTTTCCCAAGGATAAGGCACATCAATTTCCCTTTCCAAATAGTCAAACATTTCTTTGCTGAGACGATAAGCAGAATGGACTCTACTTTTCCAATCGGGATAATAATACAAATTAAGGGGCGTGCCACTTTCTGCTGTTTTTTCTAAAATATCATATTCCCCAATTCCTAGCATTATCAAATAGGAAGGATGAGGATTTGTTATTTTATAATGCCATTTTGTTAAATCTCCTTCTTCTGTTTTATCAATCAAATTGCCATTGGATAATACTTTGTAATCTTGGTCAAAATGAACAATAAGTTCTGTAATAAGTTTGTCGTTCATTTCGTCATAATGCGGAATCCAATACCTATTGTCAATGCCTTGCCCTTGTGTCCAGATTTGTTTTCGGCTTAAATCTTGCTCATCATTCCATCCAATAAAATAAATTCCTTTTCTGGGGAAGCAATAGTAATCAATAGTTACAGTATAGCTATTTTCCCAACTTAAAGATTTTGTAAAAAACAGGGTGATTCCTTTTTTATTCTGAGAAAACTTAATTTCTTTTTCATCCATCAAAATATGATGAATGATAATGTTAGGGGCATCCAAATAAAGAGAATCTACTCTTGATAGTAAAGGTGTAAAAGTGAGCGCTACATTACCAATTACTTTTCCAATTTTTGGTTCAAAGCTCACATCTAAAAGTAAATGTTGCATATCCACATTATGCTCTCTTGGCGTGAGTTTATCGTCTTTTACATAAGTTCGATTTTGGCTAAAAACAAATAGTGTAAAAAGACAAAAAGTTAAAAGAAAGAATTTATTCTTCATAGGCCACAACATCTTTTATTTGCTCAGGAAACCTTTGTTTTAAAAGCCCTTCAAGACCTTGTTTTAGCGTTAAAGATGAGGATGGGCAACCACTGCATGCTCCTTTCAAAACAACAGAAACTACTCCATTTTCAAACGACCTTAAAGAAATGAAACCTCCATCTGATTCCACAGCTGGCCGAATATATTCATCCAAAATGTCCGCTATTTTTTGCTCCATTTCTGAAAAATTCAGTGTTTCTTGCTCTGTCTTTTTTTCTACTTCTTTTATGGTTTTCAGTTCCTTAACAGCCACTCCTTCTTTGTTCAAAAAATCAGCAATAAAAATGCGGAGTTGCATGGCAATATCATCCCATTTAACATCTGCATTTTTAGTGATGGCAATAAAATTACCACTTATAAAAAGACCTTTAACAAATGGAAAATTAAAAATCGCAGCAGCAAGTGATATTTTCTTTGCATCTTCCACAGTTAGAATTTCCATGTTTTCAGCAATTAAGATTCTGTTGGAAACAAATTTCATCACGGCAGGGTTTGGCGTACTTTCGGCATATATATTATAATTCATTCTTTTCATTTTAGCAAATTTACATATTATCCAATTATTTTTTGGGTTAAGTCCAAATATTAGCTTCTTTAAGTTTGATTTCTTCTTGAAAGAAAAATCGAGCGCTTTTTTCAAATGCCTTGGTGTAGTTAGAAACAAAAAATTCGTATTTAGGTTTAAACTGATTATTTAGTAGGGTTTTATTTTTAAGCTCGGAAGCAATATGCTCGGTAACAATATTTGTAGAATTAATAACACTTATTTCCCCTTTATAGTAATCTCTAATTTCTTTGTAAATAAGTGGATAATGTGTGCAAGCCAATATTAACTGGTCAATATTTTGCAATTCTTTATTAGATAAATATTTTGCAATAATCTTTTTGCGGATGTCTCCGTCTATAAATTTTTCTTCAATCATAGGTGCCAAAAGAGGTGTCGCCAGTGCAGTGACTATTACTTTGGGACATTTTGCATTTATTTTACTTTTATAAATATTTGAACTAATGGTAGCTTTTGTTCCGATTACACCAACTTTACACGAATTACAACTATTGGATACTTTTTCTATTACTGGGTCAATTACATTAAAAATAGGAATATTTTTTACTGTATTTTTTATAATTTCAAAAGCAACTGATGAGGCGCTATTACAAGCTATTACAATACATTTGCATTTTTTTTCAAGAAGAAATAGTGCAATTTTTTTACTGAAATTTTGAATGGCTTCATCAGATTTTTCACCATAAGGCAAATGCTCTGTATCTCCGAAATAAATAATAGATTCATTGGGGAGTTTCTCCTTCAAAGCATGGGCAACAGTAAGCCCGCCAATTCCAGAATCGAATATGCCAATTGGTAAATTTTGCATTTGCTAAAAGTAAAAAAAAGCATCTAAAAAAGATGCTTTAAATTTTAGATTTTGTCTTTGCTTAAAGCCCTAATTTCTTTTTAACAAGCGACATCACATTTTCATTTTCATCTGCATAAAGAATACTTCCCATACTTGAATCAAAAATATAAGTGAATTTCCCTTTTTTGGCAACATCTTCAATGGCAGTTCTTGCTTTTGCTAAAATCGGTTCTAATAGTTCTTGTTCTTTTTTCTGCAATGCATTTTGTGCGTTTTGCTGGAAAGATTGAATTCTTTGTTCCAAATTCGTGATTTCTGCAATTTTATCTTGCTTTACTAAATCGGTATAAGTGGCTTCGTTTGCCTGATAATCCTGAACAGATGCTTGGTATTCCGCTTGCATTGCACCAAGTTGAGATTCTAAGCTTTTGGCAAAAGTTTGCAATTCTCCTTCTGCTGTTTTCTTCTCCGGCATTAAGGATAATAATTCGCTAGAATCGATATATCCAAATTTGTTTTGCGCAAAAGTGCTAAAGCTTAAAAGTGCTAAAAAGCTTAAGATTATGATTTTTTTTGTCTTCATCTTTTGTTTTTGTATTAGTTATTAGTTTTTATTTTCCTATGTAGCCCATATTTTTTAATATTTTATCGCTTTTATCTAAGTTTGGATTTGAATAGAGCATTATCAAATCACTTGAACTATCAAAAATTACAGCATATTTGCTGTTGGCTGCCAATTGCTGAATGGCATCATATACTTTATCTTGCAGAGGCTTTATTAACTCTTGTCTTTTTCCGTATAAATCGCCATCAGGACCAAATCGTTTCTTTTGTAAATCTTTTGCCGATTTTTCTTTTGCAATAATTGCATTCTCTCTTTTGGTTTTCATCTCATCCGTAAGTAATACTTCCTGAGTTTGATAATCTCTATACATCTTATCGACCTCCGCATAAATGGCTTCAATTTCCTGTTGCCATTGCTTGGATATTTCATCTAATTTATCTTGTGCCTGATTAAATTCTGGGATATTATTCAAGATATAATCGGTATCTACATAAGCAAATTTTTGAGCTTGTATAGTTGAAACTGCTAAAAAGCTAACTGCTAAAATTAAAAGTATTCTTTTCATAGTCTAAATTTTTAGGGTCACAAATATACAAATTAAAACTGTTGCCCAATTGAAAAATGAAACTGTCCGCCATTAGCATCCGGATTGCCAGGAATATCATCATATCCCCAACCATAATCCAAGCCCATAAGTCCAAACATAGGCAGCATAATCCTTACTCCAAAACCTGCCGAACGCTTAACCTGAAACGGATTAAAAGAGTCGAAATTGTCCCAGGCGTTTCCGCTTTCCAAAAATCCTAAAATATATACCGTTGATGTAGGATTTAAACTAATGGCATACCTTAGCTCAGCTGTGTATTTATTATAAATTGTTCCGCCATTAGTTGCTGATAAAGAGTTATTAGAATATCCTCTTAATGCTACCAATTCCCTTCCGTCCATTATTCTTCCATAACCACTTAATCCATCCCCACCCACATAGTATCTTTCGAAAGGAGAAACACCTAATTTACTATTATATGCACCTAAAAGACCCATTTCAATCCGGGTACCTAAAACTAATTTTTCGGCAAAAGAAGTATACCAAGTTGATTTCCATTTCCATTTATAATACTCTATCCATTTGTATTTTGCCTGGTCATCTAATGTAGCGTAATCATCTACTCCATCAAATAATGAATAGGGAGGAGTTAGTTTCAAACTCAAAGAAAAGTTAGAACCTTTTCTTGGAAAAGTAGGTTGGTCAACCGAGTTCCTGCCAATAGTTACACCATAACTCATATTGTTAGAATAGCCATTTCTGAACGAAAAGAAAGACTGAGAATTACTTAATTTATATTGTTGGAAATTTATATTTTGAAAAAGTGTAAAATAATCATCCGGATATTTCAGGCGTTTCCCCAGTCCAATAGTTGCACCAGTAATTTCAATGGATTCTCTATCCTCTCCTGTTTGTCCGTTTGAGGAAACAGATTTGTAAAAAGAAACAGAAAGGGAGGTTGGTCTTTTTCCACCTAGCCAAGGCTCGGTAAAGGAGATATTATAATTTTGATAGTAAACTCCATTTGAAGATGCGGTTAAGGATAGTTTCTGTCCATCTCCTGAGGGCAAAGGAGTCCAAGCATTTTTCTTAAAAAAGTTTCTTGCTGAGAAATTATTAAAAACTAAACCCAATGAGCCAACTACTCTTCCAGCACCCCAACCACCTTGCAAATTAATCTGGTCAGATGGTTTTTCAGCTACAATATAGCCGACATCCACTGTATGTTTTATTGGATCAGGATCAATGTCCACATTTAATTTTTCAGGATCAAAATAACCCAATTGCGCCAATTCCCTTTGCGAACGAATTATATTGGAACGGTTAAACAAATCTCCTGGTTTTGTTCTGATCTCCCGCATCACAACATGGTCGTTGGTCTTTGAATTTCCAATTACCGTGACCTTATTTAACCGTGCTTGTTTGCCCTCATAAATCCTTACTTCCAAATCGATAGAATCGTTATTTGTAGCAATTTCAACAGGGGTAATATTAAAGAAAAGATAGCCATCATCTAAGTATAATGAACTAATATCCGTTCCATTGGGGTTCCCAAAAAGACGACTATCCAAAATGCTTTGGTCAAAAATATCTCCCTTTTTAATTCCCAGTAATTTATCCAATTCTTCATTGCTAAATTTCTGATTTCCCGCCCAGGAAATTTTTCTGAAATAATAAGGATTCCCCTCATTAATTGTGAGCTCAATATTTAAGGTGTTGTCTGGGTTTAGGTAGGTAGTGTCGCTTATAATTCTTGCATCCCTAAACCCTTTTTCATTGTACTTTTCAATGATGCTATTCTTATCGGTTTGATAGGCACTAGCCAAAAATTTTGATGCTTTAAAAATTCGATACCATTTTTTTTCTTTGGTATCTTTCATGATTTTTTTTAGCTTCTTAACTGCTAGAATATTAGGTTGTGTTTTCCCAAAAATATTTTTCTTGCTTATTTCCATTTCTTTAAGTCCGATAAATTTTATTTCATTAATTTTCACCTTCTTCTTTTTATCGATAGTAAAAACCAAAATAGCAGAATTGACAAGTGTTGAATCGGCAGTTTGTATTGAGGAAACGACAATATTTAAAAATCCTTTTTCGATAAAATAATCCTTTATTTTTTGCTTGCTATTGTTCACAATATTTTGATTCAGGATCTTTCCCTTCATCAATTTTAGTTTTTCTTTTATGGAAGTAATGTCCGATTTTTTCAATTTACCTACAAATTTAAATTTGGACAAACGGGGGTGTTCCTCTACATAAAAATCCAGAAAAATACTATTTCCATGAATTTTTGTAGCGGAGACTTTAATGTCTGCAAACAGACCTTGCTTCCACAATTTTTTTATTGAGGCACTTATATTTTCTCCTGGGACAATTATTTTATCTCCTACTTTAAGTCCTGAAATATTGATTAGAGTAGAGTGATCGAGATACTTGGTTCCTGAAATGGTAATACCACCAATAATATATTCGCTTGGATTGTTATATTCAATAGTTGATAAATTCTTGTGTAGGGCAACTTGTGCCTTAGTTTGCGTATAGCCACAAAAAAGGACAATGAGTAGAATGATTTGTTTTTTCAATTTTTATTATTTTATCTGTATTTTCGTTTTTCCGAACCTTCTTTCTCTTTTTTGATAATCTATAATAGCTTTTATCAAATCCTCTTTTCTAAAATCGGGCCACAAAGTATCGGTAAAATACAATTCAGAATAGGCAATTTGCCAAAGCAAAAAATTACTGATTCTTTTCTCGCCACTTGTTCTGATTAAAAGCTCAGGATCAGGAACGTTTTTTGTATTTAAATATTGCTGAAATTTTTCTTCTGTTATTTCAGATGGTAAATTATTCTCTCTTTTTTTCAAGATACTATTTATAGCATTTATTATTTCCCATCTTCCACTATAACTAAGAGCTAAGACGAGAGTCATTTGTTTGTTCTTTTTTGTTTTTTCAATAGCTTGTTCTAACTCCTGTTTGCATTTGTTAGGAAGTTGTTTTAAATTTCCAATAGCGTGAAGGCAGATATCATTCTTCATTAAAGTCTTAGTTTCTTTATTTATTGTAGAAATAAGAAGTGTCATAAGGGCATTTACTTCTTTTTCCGAACGTTTCCAATTTTCTGTAGAAAAAGCATAAAGCGTAAGGTATTTTATACCAATTTCTGCTGCTGTTTCCACTGTCTCTCGAACTGCTTTTACTCCATTCTGATGACCAAAAACTCGAAATTCCCCTTTTTGTTCAGCCCATCTTCCATTTCCATCCATGGTAATGGCAATATGCTTTGGTAAATTCTCTTTTTCTATCTGCTCAATCAAAGCCATCTTATTTCCAGAAATTTTTTAGAATTAGTAGTTGCACCTTTCTTTTTCTGATAAAATCTTGAAAGAAAGTGTAATGCCAGTAAAAGTGTACCAATCTTTATCTTTAGAGTTCCCTCTTTGATAGTCTTTTGCTTGAGGTCCGTTTAAACTTTTATCAGACATTTCCTTGTGTATTTTATCCCACTCATTCAGATTTCCCCCAGTATAAGTGGTGCTTACATCATCTAAATAATCAGTAAAAGTTTTACGGATTCCATATTCCAAAATAATATTGAAAGTTTTGTTTACTGCAATCTTAAATCCACCCCCCATAGGAATGGAAAATTGTGTAAGAGCATATTTTTTTCTGTCTTGAAAAGAGGTTGTCCCTTGCCCTTCAGTGCCTAATGGCTGTAATGCTACCCATTCTCCATGAGGAGCTTCTGCCTTGGGATTGAACTTAAAAAGAGATATGCCCGCAAATATGAAAGGGGTAAAAGGATACAAAGAATTGCCTGTTTCATATGGCAAAAAGTTGAATTCTACTTGACCGGAAAGCTCGTAAATGGGTGAACGAAAATGTAAGTTTCTATTTAGTTTTACTGTATCGTTTGTGTTTCTAGCATCATCTGCTCTAATATGTCCTAAAAGTAGTTCGCCTTTTACTACAATTCTTCTGTCGATATTTTTTCGAATAACTATTCCGCCAGAAGGCATCATATAATCGAAATGATTACTGTTGATATCACCCAAATAATAGGAGCTGCCAGCCATAATTCCAATTTCGGTTGAAGAAACAACTTGTGCTGTTATACTAGAAGTAAAAAATAAGAAAGAAAGCAAAGAAATTGCTAGAATTCGATTTTTATTTTGGACAATATGTTTTAGTGTTGTAATCATAGATTTGTAAAAATTTTCCTCAGGCAAATATAGGGTTATTTCAATTTTTAAGGCTTGAATTATTTAATTTCTTTTATCAATCCCCCACATTAACTTACTCCTTATGGTAGAGATAAAAGAATGAGATTGTGGTTCAATAAGATTAATCTTGAAATCGGCTTTTTTTATGATAAGCGAATTAGAAGAGTCGAAAGCCCTGAAACGCGAGTCGAGTGACACAAGCGCCAATTGATCTTTGTCCGCTACTTTTAATTTAATAATGTTTTCATCACTAAGCACAATAGGTCGAACATTCAGATTGTGTGGTGCAATAGGGGTTATTACAATATTTTCAGATCCCGGAATAATAATTGGCCCGCCACAACTAAGAGAATATCCTGTTGAACCAGTAGGTGTTGCAATTACCAAACCATCCGCCCAATAAGAGTTTAAGAATTCATCATTTAAAAAAGCATCAATCCGAATCATGGAGGAAGTATCCTTTTTTACAATAGCTACTTCATTTAGGGCAAAATTTACTTTTCCGAACAAATTATTTTCTGTTCCCAAGCAAAGTAACGTTCGGTTTTTTATTTGAAAGTTTTTATTCAGCACATCATTTATTGCTGATTCAATTTGGTCAGTAGAGATACTTGAAATAAAACCAAGCCGACCAGTATTTATTCCCAAAATAGGAATATTACTATCTCTGACAAGAGTAACCGATCCCAATAAAGTGCCATCTCCACCAATGCTAAACAGAAAATCAGCATTATCTTTTAGTGTTTCGTAGGAATCAAAAACCTCTGGCGGTTTTTCAAACTTTACGTTCTTATCAAGAAAAAACAAATATTCTTCATATACCAAAAGAGAAACATTTTCAGATTCTAGTCGGCTTACCAAATGCTGAATGTATTTGGTAAATTGTTCTGAACAGGGAGTTCCAAATAATGCTATTCGCATATTATTTCTTGTTATCCCCAAAGGGGTTTGAAAAGTGCAAAAATATACCTTTTTCTCCTAATCCGTTAATTCCGAACTCAATTCTTAGTAATTTGTCGTAATAAGTAACATAATCTAAGCTGATTCCTTTACCAAAAAGCAGGCTATTTGCTAAATGGTTTTCAGTGTTAGTCTGCTTATCAATTACATAACCAACATCTGCAAAAACGGACACATACAAAGAGAAATGAGATTTTTTGAATTGAGACATTTTAATATAAGGTAAATCAAATTTCCTTTTCCCAATGAGTTGATATTTTATGGCAGTTTTACTAAGCCATAAGTGTTGTCCATCAATAACATAATATTCGTAGGTACGCACATAATCACCATATCCTAATCCTTCTTGGGCAAAATAGGGCTGATAACCATTAGAAGAAACTTTTGCTTTAAAACTAGAGCCAATATAGAGTCGCTTAATAGGATTAAGGTGTTTTTCTGCTTTTCCTGCCACTTCAAGATAATTTACAGGACTTGAACCGGCAAAGTTTTTTGTAATCTCAAAATGTAAATAATGCCCATGCAAAGGATATGTAATATAGTCTCTTTGCTCGTTAGCAAATTGATATGTTGCCTTAAAATAATCTCCATTTTTTTTATCATTTCTTAAATAATTAGAATTATTTTCCTTAATAAAATCGGCAATGTTCGTATTATAATAATGTAATTCTAATTTGTGTTTGTGGCGCGTATCCTTTCTATATAAGACATCCAATTCTAATTCAAAATCTTTTGTAGTATACTGCTCTCCATTTTCATAATAAAGCAATTTATTATCTATAGTTTTATAAAATGATTTCTTTCTTCTGAAAAGTTGAGCAAATGCATTTACACCTAATGTTTTCTTTTCATTGAAATATGGGATTTCGTAATTGAACAAATAATGCTCTTTAAAACCTCTTCTATATTTTATTTTTAGCAATTCATTCCTACCCCTAAAATTTTCCAAAACTAAAAACACACCATAATTTACTCTTGAGAAATCGGAATAATTATTGGCTTTAAACTCATCCCACCACACATTAAAGTTTCGTTCTGAAAGCTCAAAAATTGGATAAGGCCATATATACCACCTCTCCACTACATTAACGACAATATTTGCTTTGTCATCTTTAATTTCAGATTGAATTTCAGCAAAGTTGAAAAGGGTAAGATTGCTTAGGTTCTCTTCACTTTCTTTCATTTTTTTCTCTAGCGATTCTCTTGATAAAGAGGTTTCGGTTTCAAATGTAAGTTCTCTTAAGATTACAGCATCTTTAGTAACTTTATTTCCATTTATTTCAATAGAGGAGATTTTAATTTCTTTTTGAGAAAAACTAAGAAAGGAAAGGATAAGAAAAAGAAAAAGAAATACTATTTTCCTCATTTTTATGGATTCAAATAACGCATTAAGGACTCATATCTTTGCATAAAATCCTCTTGCGAACTGCTTTCATGATAAGATGCCATTATCTTATATTCAAAGCGTTCAAAATCTTTTAAAATTGAACTGATATCGGTTACATTTACCTTAATGGTAAGTTCCATTTTTGTAGAATCAGGAGTAGAAGTAATATTTGAACTTAATATTTTTGCATCATTAGATTCAATAACTCTAGCAATTTCACTCATGGAATAATTGTTTTGGTTCATTTCTAACACAAAAATACCACCAATATTTTGTACAGCAGAACTTTTTGCAATAGTGTACAAAAGTTTACGATTACTAATAGCTCCCATATATTTTTTCTCTTCTGACAAAACCGTAACAACACTTAAACTGTTTTCTTCTAAAACCTCAATAATATCAAAGAGATGCTGATTTCCAACTACATAAGGAGCAGCTAAATTGCTAAGATGTTGCTCTATGAGTTCATCTGTTGAGTCCCATTCCAAGATTTCATTTTCTGATATACTCCCTAAATAAAACTGATTTCGCACCACCGGCAAATGACTTACTCTTAAATCATCCATAAGTTTTAAAGCTCTTTCTCCATCATCATCAGGATGAAGCGAAATAATGGAAGAAGAAATAAGTTCGCTTGCTTGCATGGGGCAAACATACTATTTTTTACTTTTGTAGCCCATGCTAAATTTAAGCGTAAATATCAATAAGATAGCTACTATCCGAAATGCAAGAGGAGGAAGTTCTCCAAGTGTGGTTGAAGCAGCTATTAATTGTCAGAAATTTGGAGCAGATGGGATTACTATTCATCCAAGGCAAGATGAAAGGCATATTACTAGGAAAGATGTTTATGATATAAAACCAATTATAACTACTGAGTTTAATATAGAGGGTTATCCATCAGAAGATTTTATAGAAATGGTATTGGAAGTAAAACCAGAACAAGTTACTTTGGTACCTGATGGGCCAGATGTAATTACTTCCTGTGCTGGTTGGGATACAATTAAATTTAAGGATTATCTGAAAGAAATAATTAGTGTTTTAAAGGAAAACGGAATCAGAACTTCTGTTTTTGTAGATCCTAGAATAGATATGATTGAGGGGGCAAAAAATTGTGGAACAGATAGGATAGAGCTTTACACAGAAGATTATGCTACAAATTATACTGAGGATAAAGAAAAAGCAATTGCACCATATGTAGAGGCTGCTAAAAAGGCAATAGAATTAGGGTTTGAGATAAATGCAGGACATGATTTGAGTTTAGAGAATTTGGAGTATTTTGCTAACGAAATTCCAGATTTAGCAGAAGTTTCTATTGGTCATGCGCTTATAAGTGATGCTCTTTATTTAGGATTGGAAAACACCATACAAATGTATAAACGACTTTTATAAGTGAAACTTTTTTCGGAAATACATGGTGAAAAAGGGCAGGATTTAATTGTAATTCATGGACTGTTTGGAATGGGATATAATTGGAATACGCTTGGCAAACAGTTTTCAAAATACTGCAAGGTTCATTTGATAGATTTAAGAAATCATGGAAGATCGCCTCACTCAACTGATTTTAATTATGATGTGATGTGTGAGGATGTTTTGGAATATATGAAGGATCATAATATTCAAAAACCAATACTATTAGGACATTCTTTGGGCGGTAAAGTAGCTATGAAATTTGCTTTTACATATCCTGAAAAAACAGAAAAACTAATAGTGGCAGATATTGTTCCTAGAAAATACAACACTGACTTTCATCAGAACTTACTTTCTACTTTATATAAATTGCCTTTGGAAGATTTTGAAAAAAGAGATGAGGTGGATAAAGCTTTTTCTTTATGTGTAGAGAATCAAGGAGTCAGAAGGTTTTTGTTAAAGAACCTTTACAGAAATAAAGAGAAGAAGTTTTCTTGGAGATTTAATATAGATGTTTTATTAAAGGAACTAAGTACTATACAAGAATCATACATTATAGATGGAGTTTGTGATATACCTACACATTTTATAAAAGGAGGGAAATCTGACCATATCAATTCTAATGATGAGCTTCTTATTAAGAAACATTTTTCAGATTTTAGTATAGCCACTATTGATGGTGCAGGACACTGGTTGCATGCAGAAGAGCCAGAGAAATTCTATAATGAGGTTATGGGGTTCTGTTTAATGTAAATAAAGTAAGAAATTTAACTAAGTCGGTTACTGTAGAGTAACTATTGTGTGACATGAGATTATAGGGTTTCTTTACAATCGACTTCATTACCATTTTACAAAATGCTTAGTTTCAATTAAGTAACTGTCTTTGTAGTATTTTTCACACCTTTTCTGTCCGTTTTCGAAATAGTAAGAAAATTTTCCGTCTCTTTTACCATTTTTATAACATTCTACAGATTTTATTTGACCATTATCCCAATATTTCTTTTTTGTTTTATTATCTGTAGATTTGGTTATTTTGTAGTGAGTCTCTTGCCCACCATTAGGACTATGGTATTTTGTTTTCTTAACATTTTCTAATTCAGAATGTTTAATACAATATGTACTAACTGACTTTTTATTTTTTAAATAAAAAAGTTCTTTATAGTCTTCTTTTTCATACTTATGGAGTTTAAGTTTTGTGTCAATAATATTTCCTTCATTAAAGAAGAATGATATACTAAAAAGAATTTCTAACATATAACAAACTTAAGAATATTCAAATAACTGAAAATCCATATCATTTATCCTGTTTTTGAATTTTCTATTGATTCTCTTTTCACGTATTTTACCATTCTTGTAAATACTGAATATGTAATTTGGTTTTAGAATCTGATAACCTGACCTTCTTTTGCAAAATTAAATCCTTTTTTAATTACTTCTTTTTGAGCATTACTTCCTTCTTGTAACAATGGATTAGTATGGTTACAATGTATAAAATGTACTTTTTGTTTGTCTGTTTCGGATAGATTAGAAAACAGACCCATACTCTCTTCTACAAAAGGGTGAGGTATTTCACTCATATCTCTTTTTAATTCTCCATTTTTGTAAAAAGTAGCATCCAAAAAGGCATAATCTACTTTTTTAATAAGTTCAGTAATATCTGTTTCCCACTGTTCCCATTTATCAATGTCTGGAATAAAAATTAAGGATTTGTTATTTGCTTTTATTTTATAACCAACGGTTTCGGAGTATTCATCTCTGTGAGGAACTAAAAAAGGAGTTACACTTATTCTCTGGTTCAATTCAATGGCAGAATCATTTCTTAATAATTTCAATTTTATATTTTCAATCTTTACAAGCTGATCCCAAGGGGCATTGGTTTTTATAAAATTTTGCATTCTTTCCATGCAATAAACAGGTAAATTATTGCAGCCCATTACTTCTCTACCAAAGTGCATCAGCCCGGTATAATGCCCCATATGTGCATGAGTAATAAATACACCACTAAGCGGATTTATTCCTGATTTTTTTTCTAATAATTGCAGTTGGAATTTCACATCAGGAGTGGCATCAAAAATCCATTGTTCCTTACTTATAGGGTCCACTAGAGCCAAGCAACTTACATTTTTTCTTTTTGCAGGATCTTCCCATGCATCTTTACAACAATCTTTGTTGCATCCTGCTTGCGGATAGCCTGCGTCTTGGGCTACTCCAAGCACTACAACATATGGGGTTTTTTCATTTTTTTTCATTGATTTATTGCACGCTAAAGTGGCTAATATAATAATTGTTAAAAATACTCTCATTGTATGATTTTCTCAAAACAATAATACTCATTTTTATCGAGCTTCAAATAGATGGCTCCTAATTCTCTATATCCTAATCTTATATAAAATTCCATGGCTTTCGGATTTCCTGAATATGTATCTAACCGTATGGATTTCAAATCTTTTTCCATTACCAATTTTTCAGTAAATATCATTAAATCTTTACCAATTCCATCACCCCAATTTTTCTCTTTAACCCCCAATCTGTGAACCACTAAGAACTGATTGGAAATATCTTGCCAATTAACATCTAAATAAGTTGGATCCTGATTTTGATCTATGTTTATTCCGCCTATTATTTCTCTTTTTTCTTCCGCAACATAATAGGTTTGATTTTCTAAATCTTGAGTGATTGTTTCAGTATCAGGATAAGTGTTATCCCATTGGTCAATTCCGCTTTTTATCATTCCTGCAACACAAGATTTATACATCTTCATGATGTTGTCTAAATCTGATATTTGTGCTTTGCGTATTTTCATTCTACAAGCAAATTACAACCTCTTACATCCGAATTATCAAATCTTCCAAGGACCGAAAAAGAATTATCATCAAATGTTTTTCCTAGATCTTGTGTGGCAATAAAAGGGCAGGAGTATATGTTGGCTAAATCAATTACATTGATGCCTCCTGTCTTATTATTTTCTAAAATTGTCAATGGGTCATTTACATCTCTAATTAA
Source organism: Flavobacteriales bacterium (assembly GCA_036012565.1). GTDB lineage: Bacteria > Bacteroidota > Bacteroidia > Flavobacteriales > BACL11 > DUAL01. The sequence goes on from DASCPP010000111.1 coordinate 15,913, forward strand.
AATCTTTTTCCATGGTGGAGAGGAAAAAATCCCCTTTCCTTTCGAATAACTTTGCGAAAGCAATTCAGTCATTCCGTACTCAGAATGTATATTATCTAATGAAAATGCATTTTGCAATATTTTGTGAAGTTCTTCTTTTAAGTATTCTCTGCGTTTCCCTTTAGTGCCACCGGTTTCCATAATGATTGTGTGTTCTAACTTTTGCGGAAATTGCTCAGCCAAATCCAGAAGTGCATAACTCACGCCAATCAAGATTGTTTTTTGCCCTTCTTTTTCTAATTGCGAAATAGTCTCTGCTAATTTTTCATAATCGTTTAGATAAGAACTACTTTTTGGGTGTGAAGATTTTTTCATCAAATCATCTGCCATATAAATAAGGGAAGATCCTTCTCTTTCACAATAATTTGGTAAAAGAGAAAGTATACAATATTCAGAAATATTTCCATAAAAAAGCTCAAATGATTTTAGGAATGAATCTTTATAAATCGAAACATCAGAAACCAAATGTTTGCTTTGTTCTCCTTTAGTTCCGCTACTGATAAAAATTTCTTCTATCCCTCTTCCTTTGCAAATAAGCTGCTCTTTCTTAAAGAAATCAATAGGCAAAAAAGGTATTTTTAAAATATTATTAGGCGTTTCTCCTTTTAAAATTAGTGATGCATAAGGAGCATAAATAGGATTATTCTCCATTTGAAAATGAAAAAGTTCTAATGCTAAATTCTCAAATTCTCCATCATTTAATGAATTAAAAATTTTACCTTTGACTTGCTCAATATTTTCAAATGAAAGCATTTTCAAAAATAGTATTTATTCTTGTACTAGTTCCCGTTTTATTTGCCTGTAAAAAAAACGAAAATTTTTCTGATATTCCTTATTTAGAATTTACAGGATATACAATAAAAGATAGTGTTGATGCTCTTGGTAATCTTACAAAGATTTTCGAATTGCATCTTTATTTTACGGATGGAGATGGAGATATTGGGCTTTTTGATGAGGATACTATTCCTCCTTTTGATTACAACCTTTTCGTTAATTATTTTGAAATGTATAACGATAGTTCACAGCAAATAAATGTTACTCCTCCTTATCATATTCGAATTCCGAACTTAACTCCCACAGGACAAAATAAATCATTAAAAGTGGATGTAAAATATGATGTGGATATTACTTACAGAAATTCAGATACTATCAAATTTGAACTGAAACTTTTTGATAGAGCCCTTAATGAAAGTGAGTGGGTAAGTAGTGGGGTAATTTTCATCAATTAAATATAACCTATTAATCTTTTATTGAATATGCTATATAGCATATTCAATAAAGCCTTATTCTTGCAAAAAACCTATTAATACATCTTATGGTAAAAATGAGTCAAGCTATCAATTTAACAATTCGCTAAGAATGATAAAACTCTCTTTTAAAAATCCTTACTTAATTATCGTGTTAGCGCTATTAGTGTCTGTTATGTCCATTGTGTTAGTGCCTAGAATGCCGGTAGATATTTTACCTCAATTCAAAAAATCAGCTATGCAAATTCTTACGCTTTACCCAGGAATGCCAGCTGAGGTGGTGGAAAAAGACATCACTAGTCGTATGGAAAGATGGACTGGACAATCAAATGGAATTTTAAAACAAGAGTCTAAAAGTTTAATGGGCGTAAGTTTGGTGACTAATTATTATCAAGAAGATGTGACGGCTGCTGAGGCTATGGCTAACACCTCCTCTTACGCTATGTCAGATATGTATTATCAACCGCCAGGCACTCTTCCTCCCATGGTACAACCTTTTGATCCTACCGCATCCAAGCCTTTGATGTTACTGACAGTTAGTTCTGATATTAGAAATGGTAAAGAACTTTACGGATTAGCTTATTATTCCCTCAGACAAATGCTTAGTGGAGTGAAAGGCGTAATTTGTCCTGCCGCTTATGGAGGATCAAAAAGAAGAATTTATATTTATGTAAATCCTGCAAAAATTGAAGCTTTGGGGATTTCGCAAACCGAAATTTCTGAGGCGATTCTGAAAAATACCACTATGATTCCTTCCGGAATTGCTGAAATTGGGAATTTAACTTACGCCATTGATGCGCAAGGGACTATAAAGCATGTGGAAGAATTTAATGATATTGTTATTACCCACCGAAACGGAATCCCTATCTATGTAAAAGATATTGGTGTAGCATCTGATGCTAGTGCTATTCAAACTAATATTGTGCGTATTGATGGCAAAGAACAGGTATATTTACCTGTTTTCAAAAGACAGGGAGCAAATACCATTGCATCTGTTGATGCGGTGAAAAAAGCATTACCACAACTAAAAGACAGAATGCCAGAGGATGTAAATTTAAATGTAATATTTGATCAATCTTCATATGTAAAAAGTGCTATTTCGTCTTTGGTTTTTTCAGGAATTAGTGGTTTGATTTTAGTAATTTTGATATTATTCTTGTTTCTAGGGAACTATCGTTCAGCATTTATTGTTTCCCTCTCTTTACCTTTATCTATTATGACAGCTTTTATAGTTTTGTCTATTACAGGGCAAGCTGTTAATAGCATAACCCTTGGAGGGATTGCTTTGGTTTTAGGTCTCTTGGTAGATAATTCGATTGTCGTTTTAGAAAATATTGATAGGCATTTACAAATGGGGAAAAGCGCTACAAAAGCTGCTTTAGATGCCGCATTAGAAGTTGCCACTCCAGTATTAGCCTCTACTTTGGTTATCATTGTGGTTTTTATTCCAACCTTATTTTTAACAGGAATTGCTAAAGATTTATTCTCTCCATTAGCTATTACGGTAGCAGGGGCAATGCTCGGATCTTATATCTTCTCCTTAACTTTAATTCCAATAACCGCTGCGAATTTATTTAAGAATCATTTACCAAGCGGGGAAGAAAAAGAAAGAACAGGATTTAGAAAGACAGTTGAAAAATGGAAAAATACTTATCAAAATACTTTAGAAAATGTATTACAAAAAAAGAACTCTTATTTGGGCTTTACACTTGCGTTGTTTGTTCTTTCTATAGTTGGATTTGTTAATCTGGGTTATGAATTATTTCCAAAAACAGATGTTGGGCAAATGGAAATTCTAATCCGAAAAGAATCCGGAACACCTCTTAGAACAACTGAAAAAACGATTGCTAAAATGGAAAAAATCCTAAAAGAAGTAATGGGAAATGATTTGACACAAACGGTTTCTAACATTGGCGTATTTTATGATTTGCCAGCAGCCTATACGCCTAATTCCGGCACACAAGATGCTTTCATCAAAGTTCAATTGACTGAAAATCACACGCAATCTACGGATAGTTATGTGCCTATTCTAAGAGAAAAATTCCATAGAGAATTTCCTGGAGTTGAAGTAAGTTTTAATACAGGAGGATTAATTACTGCAGCACTAAATGAAGGAAAAACATCTCCAATTGATGTGCAAGTAAAAGGAAATAAATTAGAAGTGTTGCGAGCATTAGCTGAACGATTAAGAGATACCATAAATGCAATTCCAACAACAAGGGATGTGCGCATTTTGCAGAGGATTGATCAGCCTACTAAAGAAATGAATATTGATAGGGTAAAGGCAGCAGAATTAGGGGTGGAACCTGTTGATGCTATCCAAAATTTGGTATCGGCATTGAACTCATCTACAACTTTCAATAAGGCCTTTTGGATAGATGAAAACAATGGAAACCATTACTATGTTGGGGTTACTTATCCTGAAAGTGAAATCAATAAAGAACATACATTAGAAAATGTAATTGCAACTTCCAAATTTGGGAATCCTGTTCCGTATAAATTGTTTTCTAGAATAAGAGAAACTACTCAGCCGGTAGAAATCAATCATCATAATTTAACAAGAGAATTTAATGTCTATGCTAATGTGGAGGGAGTAGATATTGGAAGCGTTTCGGATGAAATTGCTTTGCGAATTAAAGAATTCAGAAAAAATTTACCTAAAGGCTATGAAGTGAACTTTGAAGGAGAAGTAGCGGTTATGAAAAGTTCATTTGCTAATTTAGGACTAGGGCTGTTTTTAGCAGTGCTTTTTGCATTTCTTATTATTACACCTCTTTTCAAATCTTTTCGTCAACCACTCATAATTATTTTAGCAATTCCATTTGGATTAATAGGTATTGTTGCTTTAATGATACTAACTAACACCAATTTAAGCATACAATCCATTATGGGAATTATCATGATGGTAGGAATATCTGTTTCTTACGGAAACATCCTAATTGACAGAATCAACAACTTAATTAAGGAAGGAGTGCAAAAAAGGATGGCTATTATCAATGGGTCTTCCGACCGATTCCGCCCAGTAGTCATGACAGCTGCCACTACAGTTTTTGGACTTTTGCCTACTGCTATTGGCATAGGAGAAACCGGAGGAGCAAATGTGCCATTGGCTATAGCTGTAATTGGAGGGACAATAACAGCAACACTCCTTACTCTATATATTATTCCAATATTTTATTTACTGATTGCAAAAACACAAAATAATGAAAACTAAATTTTTAATTTCAATCCTAACAATTTCTTTGCTTTCTTGTACTAATGATACACATCAGCAAAATGAAAGTACGGAAACAGATTTGAAAATCACTACAGTTAAAGTGGTAAATCCACAGCAAAGGAGCTTTACTTCTGTTTTGCAAATTATTGCAAATGCTATCCCAAACAAACGGGTGGATATTCATGCTATGGAAGGAGGATTCCTTTCAGAATTGAAGAAAGATATTGGAGATAAAGTGTATGAAGGAAATGTATTGGCAATACTGAATAATCCTGAATTAAAAAGAGAGTTGGAAATAAATAAAGTAGCAAAAGAAGTAGCTGAAGCCAATTATTTGAGATTTAAAAAAGTAATTGCCAAAACGCCTGAACTTACCACTTTACAAGAATTTGAGAAAGTAGAAGCCACATATTTAATGGCAAATGCTAAATATCAGGCAACTTTAAATAGGGATAGTTTACTGACTATTCGAGCACCTTTTAGCGGAATTATTACTGCAAGAAATATAGAATTAGGAGCATTGATTCAAAGTGGAATAAACAACAGTAATTCTATCATTCTTTTTGAATTGATGGATGTAGATATTATTCGTTTGACTGTTGCACTTCCCGAAACGGAAGTGGATAATATTAGTAACGGTATGGAAGCTGTAATCTCGTTTACTGAACTTCCAGGAAGGGAGTTCCCTGCTCAAGTTTCTCGAATGGCAAATGCTATTGATAATCGCACCAAAACTATGGAAGTACAATTTGATATTTCAAACAAAAATGGAAAAATAAAAGCGGGCATGTATGCTAATGTTGAACTTCAGCTGCAATCCACTAACGATAAAATATCCTTACCCAATGAGGCGCTTATTGCAATAAAAAGTGAGTTTTTTATTTTACAAGTAAAGAATGGGATTGTAGAAAAAACCCTTATTAAGAAGGGTTTATCTAATAGTAAATATTTTGAAGTCTTGAGCAATGAAGTTAATGAAAATACTCAAGTTATTATAGAAGGGAAAGCCATGGTGAAAGACGGAATAAAGGTTAAAATAAGCAAATAGTGAAGCAATTATTGTTCATAGGGTTTTTGAGCTTTGTAATTACAGTTAATGCACAAGACACTTTGTATTTGTCACATAACAAATTGCTTGAGTTGACACTCAATCAGAATTTGCAAATTCAGAGTAATGAACTTAAATTTAGATTAGCTAAAGCATCTTTTTACAAAAGTATTGGTAAAGCATTGCCGACATTAGGAACGGGAATGAATCGCTATGAACTCAGTGGTTTCACCCAAAGCACCACAGGGGAATTTGTAGATGTAAATAAAAATAATGAGTGGAGCGGAAAAAGTTACCGATTAAGTTGGGATTTGAGCGAATTGATCTTTAATTCAGTTGCTGAAAAGAAAGGGGTAAAAGCCGCTTTTTACAACAAAGAGGTCAATAATATTGATGAAAAAATTAAGGTTTTCAGCAATTATTATCGTTTGCTAGCAAGTGAAGAGAAGGAAAAAGCAACTGCTTCATTTGTTAGAAAAAATACAGAAATTGTTGCTCAATTGCAATTGCAAGTATCGGCTGGTTTGCGTTTGCAATCTGAACTATTACTGGCGCAATCCAATTTGAATAACTTGAAAATAAAGTTGCTCCAACAGCAGCAAATTACTACTGAATTATCTCAGAAATTATTAGCAACCCTTAATGTTGAGGGTAATTATATTTTGAAAACAGATTGCGATTTTTATGCTAAAAATGCAAGTACTATAAACGATTTTAATTTGGAAGAAAAACTAAATAATCGCTTTGAGTTGCAACAATTAAGTAGTGAAGTATCTGCATTGAAATGGAAAAAAAATAGGGAGTTGTATGGACTGTTATTGCCCAAAATTTCTTTTGGAATGAATGATGGATTGTTGGGACCTATTAATCAAGATGCTTTTGGAAACCAAAATATTATGACTACAACACTGATGTGGCAAATTCCTTTAGGCAATATTTTTCCCGCCGGAAATTACAAAACGGAGAGTAGTTTATACAAACTAAAAACGCTTGAAAAATCCCAATTAGAAAATGATTTAAGAGCAGAGATGCATGCACTTCTTGCTGCATTTAATTCTGCAAATCAGCAATATGAATTAGCTAAGCAATCATCTGAATATGCTAAATTGGCTTATGAGCAATCCTTGCAAAGGCAACAATTAGGAACGGCCTCTCAATTGGAACTCTTTCATGCAGAAAAGGAATACTTAAACGCAAAACTGATTTATATTAATGCAATTACTTACAAGCAAGAAACATTTTATAAAAAAATGGCTGCATTTTCAGAAAAAGTAATGCAATAAAAAAAGGACTCCTTTTTTATTTATGTATTGTGTTTTTTAAAAGCCTAATTGCACCCTCATCATAACTGCATCTTCTGTTATAATTTCCTCTCCATTTATCATTTCTCCAATCACATAGTTAAACATTACTCTAGTATTTGGGTTCAAATACCAATTAATACCAACTGTGATATCTTCCAAAGTTCCAGCATTTGCAGTAGTTAAATCCATACTTGAAAGACGAACTGCAAGTTCAATTGCTCCCCAACCATTTCCGCCATAATTATTGTTTGGGTTTACACTTCCAAATACTGATAATGAATTTTTATAGGCTCTTCTTTCCCCAGTTAAAAAGTAAGAAATTTGTCCATAATAGCTACTAAGTTCAGTTTCATTTATTCCAGAAACAGTAGTTTGCAAATACTCACCTTGTAAAAATAAAGAGCCATTTACATAAGCAAATTCTCCACCTAAAATATTAGTTTCATCTACACTGTCAAAACTAACAGAAGTCAGGTTATTTCCTAAATGATTCTCGGCTTTTGTAAAGAATCCATAAGTTTTTTCAGCATTTTTTCTGATACTATTTGCTACACCTAAATGTAATAATTTGTCATCATCATTCATAGCCAAATAAGTAATTCTGGAAGTTATATTTACATTATTTGTAGATTCTTTATCATTTCCAAAGCTATCTCCCTCACGGAAAACACCAGTTTGTAAGGATATTTTTTCGCCAAAAGTAGTGTGATACATGGCTCCAGAGTTTCTTTCTGAAGACATAGCAATTGCGAATGATCTTTCCATAAAAGTAATATATTTGCTAGAAGTAATCGCTTCTAATCTTAACGGCTCTTTAAAGTGTCCTACTCTCAAATTTCCTTTAATTGGCAACTTGTTTAGTTCCATCCAAACATCTTTAAAAGCGATTTTTCCACCAGCAAAATCCAATTGTAATTTGTATTTTACATTTCCGTAAATTTTTCCAGAATTGTAAAATCTTACTCTTCTAAATTCTGTTCCTGACATCTGGGTTGCAACATCATTTGTTGTGTTTTCCCAAACTGCCATATCGTACATAATTCTTCCTCCGAACTTTAGCTCTTTATCGGAAGATTGTGCATTAACAAATCCTATAGTTAGGACTGTTAGACTAAGCGTTAAGATCTTTTGTCTCATAATTCTTTTTTATTCTCCAATAATTGCTTCAGTAATGTTAAATACATGATCACCAATTTTTTCCAAAGAGTGAATTAAATTAATATATATCATACCTGCTTGTATCTTTACCTCTCCTTTTTCTACTCTTTGCAAGTAATTTTTTCGTATCTTATTTCTCATTGTATTAACAGTTATTTCTAATCTATCTGCTTTATCAATCGTAACTTGACTATAATTAGTTTTGAGATTTTTTTGCATGATGTTTAATGTATCATTTACGGCGCCTATCATATCATCAAGCTGAATCTTCATTTCTGGTAAGAAGTTGACATTTTGCTCTTTTTTTCGGCTAATTTCAATTGACATTTGATAACAAATATCGCCAATACGCTCCATGTCATTTATAATAGATATCATACTTCTGACCTTGATAGATGCTGAATCACTTAATTCTCCTTGAGATGCTTTGGCTAGATAATCTGCTATTTCCACTTCCATTCTATCTGTTATATCTTCATACTTCTTTATACGAGATAGTTTATCTTGAATTTTCTTGCTATTAGTTTCTTCTAATAGTGCTGGCATAAAACTAAAAAGTTTTTGTACTCTTTCCCCAAATTTAACAACCTCCTTATTCGCTTCAACAATTGAAAGTTCAGTTGTGCTCATTAATCCAGTACCAATATGTTCTAGGTGAAACTCTTCATCCAATTCTCCTTTTGAGGGCTGCATTTTTATTACTATGCTACTAATTAAAGGGATAAATCCTACCATAAGTAATACATTAATAATATTAAAAGTAGTATGAAATATAGAAAGACCTATAGGTATCGCTACAGATTCACCTATAATATTTAGAGGTGACAGTTGCATATTCAAAACCATATAGTTGTCAATAGTTTCAACAAAGAAAGGTAAAGCTATAATCATCCAAATAACACCAAAAATATTAAATATAAAGTGCGCTCTTGCAGATCGTTTTGCATGCACATTACCTACCATTGCAGCTAAATTAGCGGTAATAGTAGTTCCAATATTTTCTCCTAACACCATAGCAGCTGCTAGTTCAAAAGGAATATAACCTTCATAACACATTACAAGAGTTAGAGCCATTGCGGCACTAGATGACTGCACCACTAAAGTTAGAATCGTTCCCACACCAATGAAAATTATTGTTGATAAATATCCCATATCGGCATAATTAGCTAAGAAACTTAAGAACTCAGGGTTTTGTTTAAGATCCGGAACAGAGTTTTTCAGTTCGTCAAGCCCCATAAAAAGTAATGCAAATCCAATGAATACTTCTGCCCATGATCTAATATTAGCTTTTGAAGCAAACATCATAGGAAATCCAATAGCAATAATTGGTAATGCTATAGAGGATATTTTAACTTTAAATCCAAGGATAGCTATCAACCAAGCTGTAATTGTGGTCCCAATATTTGCCCCCATTATAACCCCTATAGATTCTACTAAAGAAAGCAGTCCTGCATTTACAAAACTTACTATCATTACAGTAGTTGCAGAGGAGGATTGCAAGAGTGCAGTAATTAAAAATCCAGTGGTTATTCCTAAAAATCTATTAGAAGTCATTTTACTTAAAATGCTTCTCATTTTGCTCCCTGCTACCTTTTGTATTCCATCACTCATTATCTTCATTCCAAAAATGAAAAACCCGAGCGCTCCTATAAGCTGTAATAATTCAAAAATTCCAAATTCCATATTTATCGCTTTCTATTTTGGTTGCAAATTTATACTTTTTCTACTTTTTGATTAAAAAAATCAAATAACTTTCTCATGATTTACTAAAAGGGGAAAACAACTCTTCCCAGGTTGTATTATTATTTACTGTATTTGTAAATCCTGTAAAAGCAATACTCTTATCCAATGCAGTTTGCAAATCAAAATCACTTTGATTTTGAGCAAAACAAATTCCTTTTCGCATAAAGTTCTTTACTAAGTATTCTTGTTCAGTTTGTCCAGGAGTTGGAATAAAAATTGCCTTTTTGCCCAGCTTTGCTAAATCCATTATAGTGGAATAACCAGGCCTGCAAATAATAAGATCAGATTGCAAAATAGTAGTATTTAGATCTTTTGCATTAAGATGTGACTTAATCGTTAAATTTCCTAATTGCTCACTAGTACTCAATTCCGGTTTTCCCAAAACAATTATGGATTTTTCTTCTCTGCTCTTCAGAGCTTCTATTAATCCTTTCTCCAAAATTGTTCTTTGAGGTTCAGGTCCAGAAACAAGTGCTAAAAGATCATACTTCCTTTCTTCTTCACGCTTTTTAAAACGAGATTGAACTCCTATATATAAGCTGTTATTGGGTAATAATTTTGGCTTGGAAAGACTCCCTGCTAGATTCTCTTTTTCACCATCCATTATCCAACAAACATCAAATTTATTAATGTATTTGTAGTTGAGCTTTCTTATTTCATCAGAAAAATAGGGGCTTTGTATTTGTAATTGATGAGTAACGAAAACAGAAGGCACTTTTGTAGTAAATAAGCCAAATCGGTTGTCTGAGATTACCCCATCAATCTCATACTCTTTTACAATTTGCTTTATAGTTTGATTTTCTTTATTTATACTCCATAATAGCTTTGGTATTTGTAAAAGCATACTTACACTCATAGGTAGATAAGTATGGTATTTAATATTGTAGCCACTAAAACGAACCATCTCTAAATTCGGAAATTCTGTACTTAATAAATGTAGTGGGCGCCCATCAGCAGCTAAAACTACTTCAAAGTTTTGTGAAATTAAAGCATTTATAATAGGGATGCATCTTGTAGCATGCCCGATTCCCCAATCTAGTGGCGCAACTAAGATTCTTTTTTTCGATTTCACAGGCCGAAAATACTTAAAACACTCGTACTTTTGTATTATACTATTAGGTTTTGGCAAAAAATAAATTAAAAAAATTCGCTCAAATGAAGGATTACAATCATGTGATTGAACCATCACTAGATGAATTAAAAGCAGGATTAGCGCTAAAAGGAAAATGGAGAAAGGACTTCTTCAGAAATAATAATCCTTTGGTACTGGAACTTGGATGTGGCATGGGTGAATATAGCGTAGGGTTGGCTGAAAAATATCCTGAAAAAAATTTCCTAGGAATCGATATTAAAGGTGCTAGAATTTGGCAAGGAGCTACTGAATCATTAGAGAAAGGAATGAAGAATGTGGGGTTTCTGCGCATTAGAATTGATTGGATTGAAATGTGTTTTGCAAAAACGGAAGTAGATGAAATTTGGATGACCTTTCCCGATCCTCAGCTTAAAAAAAGGAGAGGAGCTAAGCGGCTGACTCATCCAGGATTTTTAAAACGTTATAAAAAGATCTTAAAAGAAGGTGCTCCTATTCATTTAAAAACGGACAGCCAATTTTTGCATGGTTTTACACTGGGCGTTATTACTGGTGAAAATCATATTTTAGAAGATGCAACAGAGGATTTATATAATTCAAATCAGCAAAGAGAACATATGGAGATTAAAACACATTATGAGAAAATTTTCTTTAAAAAAGGATTACCGATTACTTATTTGAGGTTTAAATTGAATTATTAAGCAAGGTCTTTTAGAAAATGAGGGTGTTGAAATTAAAAACAACCAAATTGTTGATTTGAAAAAATACGTGTGGGAGCCAAAAAATGCTTTGTAGTTTTTGTATCTAAAATTATAGCATTATCAGATTTTCACATTGTTACATTAGTACATTAGTTGTATCTTTGTATGCTTAAATTTTACAATGAAGCTAACTAAACAGCAAATAGAACAGGCCCTATCACACATTACACTACCTAATGAAGAGCAAAATATTATTGAAAGTGGTGCTATAAAAAACATTCAGATTTTTGGAAAAGATGTAGAGCTAGATGTAGAGATTCAAAATCCTACTTTGCAATACAAGAAAAAAGTAGAAGTAGATTGCATGAAAGCGATACACGATTATGCTTATGAAAAATCAGCTGTAAGAGTGAATTTGATTATTAACTCTCCTGAAAAAGCAACTCAAATAAAGGGTAATGCCATTCCTAATGTAAAAAACATTATTGCAGTTTCTTCCGGAAAAGGTGGGGTTGGGAAATCAACTATTACAGCAAATTTGGCTGTCGGATTGGCTCAACTTGGGAATAAAGTTGGGATTGTAGATGCAGATATTTACGGACCATCTATGCCCATGATGTTTGATTTAGAAGGGGCTGTTCCACAAGGAATTGATGTAGATGGAAGAACAAAAATGAAGCCAATTGAGAGCTATGGCGTAAGATTACTTTCTATTGGTTTTTTCGCACAAGCTCAGCAAGCAGTAGTTTGGAGAGGGCCAATGGCATCAAAAGCATTAAATCAACTTATTTGGGATGGACATTGGAGAGAGCTGGATTATCTAATTATTGATTTGCCACCGGGAACAGGTGATATACATTTGTCTTTGGTGCAATCTATTCCTTTAACCGGGGCAATTGTAGTTAGTACACCTCAGCCTATTGCTTTGGCTGATGCCAGAAAAGGGGTTGACATGTTCAAGATGGAAAGCATTAATGTTCCCGTTCTTGGAATTATTGAAAATATGGCCTATTTCTCTCCTGAGGACATGCCAGACAAAAAATATTATATCTTTGGAAAAGAAGGAGCAAAAGAATTGGCCGAGCAAATGGATATTAAATTATTGGCAGAAATACCAATTGTACAATCGGTAAGAGAGGCGGCAGATGCAGGCAGACCAGCTATTTTACAAAACGATACTTCAATTGCAAAATCATTTATAACTTTGGCAAAAAATGTAATTGCTGTAATTGAGAAAAGAAATACTAACATTAAACCAACTCAGGTAGTTAAAACAACCCATTCAAAGGGTTGTTCAAATTAAAAGGGAAATTATGGGAATAATTACAGATAGGGAATTACTTAGTAAAATTGAAGGAGCATTAGATGAGGTTCGCCCTTACTTAGAAGCTGATGGTGGGGATATTAATTTGGTTGAGGTTACTAATGACATGGTGGTAAAAGTGAAACTTATGGGAGCTTGTAGTAGTTGTAATGTGAGTATGATGACCATGAAATCTGGAGTGGAGCAAGCAATAAAACGAGCTGTTCCAGAAATAAAAGAAGTAATAGATATTACTAGTTTATAGTATTATCTTAATTTTTCAGGGATACTACAAACTGGAATTTCCTTCATTTTATGCGAATTAACTTCTCGGAGGCTTTTATAAATAGCCAAAACTTCTTTCTCTCTTGCAGTAATGTTATTGTTGTTTTCTGAATAACGCATGGCCCATTCCAGTTCTGGATAAGTAGCGCCAATTTGATCTTCATCCGTTCTGTCATCATTCCAAAGCCCATCAGTTGGACGAGCAGCTTGTATGTCCTCAATAATATTTAACTTTTTCCCCAATGTAAAAATTTCCGATTTTGTTAAATCGGCAATAGGGCTCAGATCTACTCCTCCATCTCCATATTTTGTAAAAAATCCAATTCCGAAATCTTCTACTTTATTGCCAGTTCCAAGCACCAAATAATTATTTAGTTGAGCAAAATAATAAAGAGTAGTCATTCTGATTCTTGCGCGAGTATTAATAAGTGCTCTTTCTGCCGTTTCTTCTGTTTTGATTTCAGGCATTAGTTTTATAAATGAATCAAAAATGGCGGTAAGATCTGTTTCAATTGCACTTATATTAGGATACTCTTTTTGTAACCAATTTACATGTTTATTTGCCCTTTCTACTTGTGCGGCACTTTGGTGTATTGGCATTTCAACACATAGTATTGGAAGGTTAGTTTTTGCTCCTAATACGGAAGTTACAGCAGAATCAATCCCCCCTGAAATACCAATTACAAACCCTTTTGTTTTCGATAAGTTAGAATATTGTTTGAGCCAGCTAACAATATGTTTGATTATTTTTTCTTCTTTCACAAAATATGTTTTCGCAAAAGTAATTATTGTTTTCATTAAAACTAAATAGATTCTTAATTTTGCAAATATGAAAGCATTCAAATTATTCTTTTCCTTATTTGTTATAGCGCTTTGTATTTTTATTTTCAGAAACAACAATGCTGATAAAACGACAAAGAAAGAAGTAAATATTTACCGATTTGAGCAAACTCTTTTCACTACCGATAGCATTAAAATAGAGGGGGATATTTTGGAGTGGGAAAAACAATTAGGTTCTTTTTTCGAGAGTTTTAATTCTGAAATTTTAAGAACAAGGTCTAGGCAAGAAAATTATAAAGATGATATCTTGCAATTTGTTTCTCATCCGGATATGCGAGAAGCATACGATACACTTATGCAAAAATATCCTGATATAGCGTTTTTGGAAAGGGATTTAGCAAAAGCTTTTGGCAGATACAAATTACATTTTCCTGAAAAGCAACCCCCAACTATAATCACTTATTTTAGTGGCTTCAATTTTGGAGTAGTAACTAATGATACTATTCTCGCTATTGGGTTAGATTATTTTCTGGGTAAAGATTGTAGTTTTTATAAGCGCCTTAATTTTCCTGAGTATATGCGTTTTAAAAATCAGAAAAAGTTTATTCTGCCCTATTGCTTTGAAGCAATCGCTAATAATGAGTTTGGTATTTTTGATAGTGGAAATGATTTTTTATCTCATATGATTTATAAAGGGAAAATCATGTATTTTATTAACGAAATCGTACCACATATTTCTGATGAAGATAAACTCAGATTCAGTAAAAAACAAATTGTTTGGTGTGAGGATAATGAGCAATCTATTTGGGCTTATTTTATTCAAAACGACATTCTTTTTTCTACCGATATGAAGCAGTATAATAGTTACATCAATTATTCGCCTTTTGCAAAAGGAATGTTAAACAAATCTCCCGGAAGAATTGCCTATTGGCTAGGATGGAAAATTGTGAACGAATATATGGAAAACAATACGAGCGTTACTTTAATAGAATTAATGCAAAACACAAAGCCCCAAGAAATTTTACAACAATCGGGCTACAAACCCTAAAGAATAATGATGAAAAAATCAAAAATTAGTTTCGAAATTGATCTAAACGAAAACAACATTCCGCAAAATATTCAGATGAGCAGTACAGATGGACAGTTAAAAAAGGGAGATGTAAAATCTATTTTAATTTCTGCTTGGGATAAAAAAACAAATGAAACTTTGCGCATTGATCTTTGGACAAAGGATATGATGGTAAGTGAGATGCTTATCATGTATCATCAAACTTTGCTTTCCATGGCAAGTTCATTAGAAAAAGCTACTAATGAAACCAATTTAGCAGATGCACTAAGAGATTATTGTGCATTTTTTGGGGAGAAGTCAGGAATAATAAAAGCTAAGAAGTAAAAAGAAGATTCGTCTTTTCGATAAAGTCAAGAATTTCTTTACTTCCTTTTCTTTTAGGTACTGACGCGAAAAAAGTTTGAGGTATTTCTTCCCATTGTTTTAGCATCTCAGTTTTGTAATTTTCTATATTTTTTTTAAGTTCAGTCTTGCCTAATTTATCAATTTTTGTAAAAATCATAAGAAAGGGTATTTGCTTTTCGCCCAACCACTTCATAAATTCCAAATCAATCTTTTGGGGCTTGTGTCTGCAATCCAGAAGCACAAAAAGACACATTAAATTCTCTCTGTTTTCTAAATAACTAAAAATAATTTTTTGAAATTCTTGCTTTTGTGTTTTAGAAACGGTAGCATAGCCATAACCAGGCAAATCCACCAAATACCACTCCTTATTGATTAAAAAATGATTAATAAGCTGTGTTTTTCCGGGCTTTCCTGAAATTTTTGCAAGCTGTTTTTTATTTGTAATAAGATTGATAAGAGATGATTTTCCGACATTCGATCTGCCAATAAAAGCATACTCTGGCATATCTGCTTTTGGGCAAAGGGTATAATCCGTATTACTGATAATAAAATCGGAACTTTTTATCTGCATCACAAAATTTTAGAAATGATTACCCAGCCAATCAATGGTAATTTTGCTAAACTTTTCAGGGTGTTCCCACATTGGCGAATGCCCACATTTGTCAATCCATAAAAGTTCGGAATTAGGGAAAAGACTATGAAATTCCTCCGCAACATGTGGGGGGGTTACCTTGTCTTGCTTTCCCCAAATAAGGCAAACAGGCATTGTAAAGCGAGGTATATCTTTCGCCATATTGTGCCGTATTGCAGATTTTGCAAAAGCAAGCAAACGGATAACAGAAGCTCTTTTATTAGCAATATCAAATACTTTATCTACTAATTCTTTGGTGGCAGTTTTTGGATTGTAAAAGACCTCTTCTGTTTTTACTTTTATGTAATCATAATCTCCTCTTCTTGGAAAAGTATCTCCCATTGCGTTTTCATACAAACCAGAACTTCCAGTTAGCACCATGCCTTCTACTTTTTCCGGGTATTTTTTAGAAAAAACAAGGGCAATATGTCCTCCCAGTGAATTTCCAACTAGTACAGCTCTCTCTAATTTTTTATGCCTCATGAAATCATTAAGATATTCTGCTAAATACTTTATAGAAGTTTTAAGTAAGGGAACTTCAAAAAGTTTCAAATCAGGTGCAAGTACTTTGAATCCGGCATTAGCCACAATATCAACCATGCTCCCAAAATTATCTACCCCTCCCATAAGGCCGTGTAATAAAATTAGAGGGGCTCCTTCCCCTTTTTCAATATATGTAAATTTTCCCTCTTTTTTTATCATCTAATTCTTTTTCAGCAGTTGCAAAGTAAACAAATTTTATTTGATAGGAGTAGAGAATATTCATTCTTCTGAATACCATCTGAAAAACACAGAAAATGGATAAAGTTTTCAACAAAGTGGTAAAATGTGGTAAAATGTGGGGCATTTATAATATATTTACACCCATTAAAGAAGAAAAGTGATTAATCTGATAGGAACATATGAATGTAAGTCTGATGCAAAAGGTCGTATCATGCTTCCCTCCGCTCTAAAAAAACAATTATCTCCTGTGATGCAAGATGGTTTTGTAATAAAAAGAAGCGTTTTTAATAATTGCTTGGAGATGTATTCAATGAAAGAATGGAATACAATAGCAGCACAGGTGAATCAATTAAATCGGTTTATAAGGAAGAATATTGATTTTATACGCTCGTATATGTCAGGATTAAAAATAGTAGAAGCAGATGGAAATGGTAGAATACTTATCCCAAAAAACCTAATTGTTTTTGCTGGAATTGATAAGGAAATTGTGCTAACTGCATCTGTTAATGTCATTGAGATTTGGGATAAGCAGCAGTATGAAGACACCATAAAATCAACATTGAAAGACTTTGGAAAATTAGCGGAAGAAGTAATGGGGAATCAGTCACATGTAAAGAGGGAGGATGATGTATCATGAGCCGGTTTTGCTAAGTGAGAGTGTGGAGGGGCTTAGTATAAATCCCAACGGAATTTATATAGATGTAACATTTGGCGGGGGTGGACATTCGAGAGAGATTTTAAAAAATATTAGCACAGGAAAGTTGTATGCTTTTGATCAAGATACAGATACTAACAATAATATTTTAGAAAATAATAATTTTAAATTATTGAATACTAATTTCAGAAACATTAAAAACTTTTTAAGATTGGAGGGAGTAAATAAAATTGATGGATTGTTGGCGGACTTAGGTGTTTCTTCTCATCAATTTGATATTTCAGAAAGAGGATTCTCCACTCGATTTTCAGGACCATTGGATATGCGTATGAATCTCAATTCTGAATTGGATGCCAAGCATATCATTAATAATTATTCAGAAGAAGATTTGGCAAAAGTATTTTTCGGATATGGTGAACTTAGAGAATCAA
Source organism: Flavobacteriales bacterium (assembly GCA_036012565.1). GTDB lineage: Bacteria > Bacteroidota > Bacteroidia > Flavobacteriales > BACL11 > DUAL01. Next base: position 33,682 of record DASCPP010000111.1, read on the forward strand.
GAAAAATTGCCAAAACAATTATTACAGCTAGGAAGGAGAAACAGATTCTAACCACTAATCAGCTTTTAGATTGCATGCAGCATTTAACCATTGAGAGAAAAAGAAATCATTTTTTTTCGAGAGTTTTCCAATCCATACGAATTGAGGTAAATGATGAAATAGGAGCATTAAAAGCAATGCTAAATGCAGCAACTGACTTATTAAAAGTTGGCGGTAGATTATCGGTAATCTCCTACCATTCATTGGAAGATAGATTGGTAAAGAATTTGGTAAAAAAAGGAAATATAGAAGGAAATCTGCAAAAAGATTTTTACGGAAATCCTTTCAAAAAATTTAAAGAAATCAGTAAAAAAGTAATTATTCCTTCTGAAAAGGAAATAAAGAACAACTCAAGAGCAAGAAGTGCAAAGCTAAGGATTGCTGAAAAAATATAGAATGAGAAGTAAAAAAGCGCAAGAGCAAAATATTATTACCCAAATAATCAGAGGAGATTTTCTTTCTAAGAAGGAGAATCAGGAACACCTACCATTTATCCTATTTGTTGTGCTTTTAATCATCATCAATATTACCCTTTACTACAATGCTGAGCATATCGCCAGAAATATTGATAAAGCAGAAAAAGAGCTATATGAATTGCGAGTGGAATACATTACTACAAAGTCGGAATTGATGGGTAAATACAAAAGATCAACAATTGAAAATACAGTGGTAAGTATGAGTTTAAAATCATCACTAATAGCTCCAAATATTATTGAAGAAAACTAATGAATAAACAGAAAGGGAATATAAACTGGCGATTGATTTTTTTGTATTTTTTTATGATTCTTTTTGCAGTTATCATTTTATCTCATGTTTTTGTAATTCAACAATTAAAAGAATCATTTAGTCAGAACCAACCCGAGTTTATAACGGTTGAGGCGCCAAGAGGAAATATTTTCTCTGATGATGGAAGTCTGCTTGCGATATCTATGCCTCTTTATGATGTGCATATTGATTTTCAAACAATAGATAATGACACTTTTCGCAAGTACATTTCTGCCTTAGCTAAGAAATTGGAAAACTTATTTAACGATAAAACTGCTTTGTCTTATGAAATTGGGTTTCGAAATGCAAAAAAGAACAATGAAAGATATTATTTTCTTAAAAAAGAAATGACTTACAATAAAGTAAAACAATTAAAATCTTTTCCAATTTTTAAGATGGGTCAATTTAAAGGAGGGCTAATTTGTGAGAGAAAAGAAAATAGAGAAATACCATTTCAACTGTTAGCAAAACGAACAATAGGATATGAAAGACAGGGGATAAAGCCAATAGGAATTGAAGGAGCTTATAACCAAATTTTGAAAGGGGAAAACGGTAAAAAGTTAGTACAAAAAATTTCTAAAAAGGTTTTGATGCCAATCAATTCTAATGCGAATGTATTGCCAAAAGCCGGAGATGATGTAATAAGCACTATCAATATTGATTTGCAGGATGTTACTGAACAGGCATTAATAAATGCACTTGAGAAACATAAAGCAGAATTTGGTTGTGTGGCTGTGATGGAGGTGAAAACAGGAAAAATAAAAGCAATTGCTAACCTCAGAAGAATAGAAGAAGGATTGTTTATTGAAGATTACAACTATGCGATAGGGGAACATTCCGAGCCTGGCTCTACCTTCAAATTGGCTTCTATTTTGGCTGGATTGGAAGATGGATTTTTCAAGTTATCAGATAGTGTAGATACCGAAAATGGCAGGTGTAAATTTTTTGACAGAACTATGATTGATTCCAGAAAAGAGGGTTACGGGAAAATAACAATTGGGGAAGCTTTTGTAGTATCATCAAATGTTGGAATCTCCAAAGTTATAAATAATGCTTATGCCAAACAACCAGAAAAATTTGTGGATAGGTTATACAAATTTCAACTAAACACTCCGCTTAATATTGAGATTTCAACTCCAGAAAATCCTAAAATAAAAACACCAAAAAGTCTTGATTGGTCAGGCACCACTTTGCCTTGGATGTCCATTGGTTATGAAGTGAGTTTGACACCGCTTCATCTGCTGACATTTTATAATGCAATAGCAAATAAAGGGCGAATGGTAAAACCACTTTTTGTAAGCGGCTTTAAAAGAAATGGAAAATTTATTGAAGTAAATAATACAGAAGTTATCAATCCTGCAATTTGTGCCAGAACAAATATCGAGCAAATTATCCCCTTAATGATACAAGTAGTGGAGAGAGGGACAGCAAAAAACATAAAAAGCAAACAGTATAGTATTGCCGGAAAAACGGGTACTTGTCAGCTTAATTATTGGAAAAGAGAAAAAGGAGAGAAAAAAAGCTATCAGGCATCTTTTGCAGGATTTTTTCCAGCAGATAACCCAAAATATTCATGTATTGTAGTGATAAGTAACCCGACAGAAAACGGCTTTTATGGTGCAAAAGTGGCAGCACCCGTATTTAAGAAAATTGCAGATAAAGTTTTTGCATCTGACTTGGAATTGCATAAAGTGTTTACAGCCCAAAAAAACACAAGTTCGCCTTATACCAAAAACGGAAACAATTATGATGCACAAGTTGTTTTAAGCGAGCTAAATATCTCTTTCCAAGCTGATAAAACCAATTGGATAATTGCTAGTGCTAAGCAAGATATTATTGAGCTAAAAACACGGAAAATAGAAGAAGATTTAAAAGATGGCTTTATTCCTGAATTAAGAGGAATGGGGATTCAGGATGTGCTTTTTCTTTTGGAAAACAATGGGCTTAGAGTTCATTTTTCAGGGAAAGGAACAATAAAAAATCAAAGTTTAAAAAAAGGGAAACGATTTAAAAATGGAAGTGAAATAATTTTGGAATTAGCATGAAATCTTTAAAAGAGATACTTTATAAAGTAGAAATTATTAATGTAGTTGGCACCACCTATTTACCTATTTTCTCTGTGCATTTTGATTCCAGAAAAGTAAAAAAACAAAGCTTATTTGTAGCGGTAAAAGGGACAATAACGGATGGTCATGAATATATCTCACAAGCCATAAAAAATGGTGCGACCGCCATTGTAGCAGAACAACTCCCTTCTGAAACTGAAAAAAATATCAGCTACTTTATTGTAAAAAACTCTAGTAAGGCATTAGCAGTAATAGCTACTAATTATTTTGAAAATCCATCCGAAAAGTTAAAACTTATTGGGGTAACAGGAACAAATGGAAAAACAACCATTGTTTCTCTTTTATTCAATCTGTTTTTAGGGATGAATAAAAAGGTTGGAATGCTTTCTACGATTAATAATAAGATAAATAATGACACTATTGAAAGCACCCATACAACAGCAGATGCAGTTGAAATTAACCAGCTTCTATTTCAGATGGTTTCTGATGGATGTGAGTATTGTTTTATGGAAGTAAGTTCGCATGCAATTGACCAGAATCGTATTGTAGGACTTGTTTTTGATATCATGGTTTTTACCAATATTTCTCACGATCATCTAGATTACCATTCCACTTTTAATAAATATATAAATACTAAAAAGAAAGTGTTTAATCAATTAAATTCTAATGCCATTGCTCTTGTAAATAATGATGACAAGCATGGTATAAATATGCTAAGAGATACAAAAGCAAAAAAGCAAACTTATTCCTTAAAAAGCATGTCCGATTTTAAATGTAAAATTCTGGAAAATCAGTTTGATGGAATGCTTTTAAGCATTAATAATTTCGATTTATGGACTAAATTAATAGGAGAGTTTAATGCCTATAATGTTTTGGCAGTTTATGCTGTTGGCGTTTTGCTAGAAACAGATGAAAAAAAACTCCTTGAAGGTATTAGTATGCTAAGTTCAGCAGAAGGGAGGTTTCAGAGTGTAAGAAATAGGGAAGGCGTAACGGCGATTGTTGATTATGCCCACACACCAGATGCGCTAAAAAATGTGCTTGGCACCATAAATAAAATAAGGTCAGGGAATGAAAAACTAATTACTGTGCTTGGCTGTGGGGGAGATAGAGACAGGACAAAGCGACCAAAAATGGCAGTAATAGCTTGCGATTTAAGTACCCAAGTTATTATTACTTCCGATAATCCCAGATCAGAAAATCCAGAGGATATTATCTCAGATATGATGGCAGTACTCAATCCTGTTCAGAAAAAGAAAACTTTGCTAATAAGCGATAGAAAACAAGCCATCAAAACAGCTTGCACAATTTCAGAAAAAGAAGATATCATATTGGTAGCTGGCAAAGGGCACGAAAAATACCAGGAGATAAAAGGAGTAAAATATCCTTTTGACGATATGGATGAAATAAAAGAATCTTTAAACCTAATTAAAAGCTAATGTTATATTACTTATTTGACTACCTACAAGAAGCGTATAATTTTCCAGGAGCGGGCGTATTTCAATATATTTCCTTTCGTTCGGCCATGGCAGTAATCACTTCCCTTTTTGTTTCTATGGTTTTTGGTGGAAAAATCATCAATTTGATACGAGAAAAACAAATAGGGGAACAGATAAGGGAATTGGGATTAGAAGGTGAAAAGCAGAAAAAAGGAACGCCAACAATGGGAGGATTAATCATTATTGCTGCAATCCTTATTCCTACACTACTTTTTACAAAACTTGAAAATATCTACATTATCATCATGATTATCTCTACCCTTTGGATGGGCGTAATTGGCTTTATTGACGATTATATAAAAGTGTATCGTAAAGACAAGCAGGGGTTAGCCGGACGATTCAAAATATTAGGGCAAGTTGGCTTGGGAATTATTGTAGGACTGATTATGATTTTTCATCCTGACATTACCATAAAAGAAAAGTCGGAAGGTCCTTGGGAAGCGAATTGGAATTCTAAAAACTCCCCAAACCCAGGAGATACTATTTCTATGAATGATTATACTGATGAATTTGGATTTGAGACTGAATCAAGAAAATCATCAAAAACGACTATTCCATTTGTAAAAAATAATGAATTTGATTACAAAATACTTACAAACTGGATGGGTGACATAGCGCCAATTGCATCCATGATTTTGTTTATACTTATTGTGATTTTGATTATTACAGCAGTATCCAATGGTGCAAATATGACGGATGGTTTGGATGGTTTGACAACAGGAACTTCCGCCATAATAGGAGCTACTATTGCGGTATTTGCTTATGTGTCTGGTAATATTATAGCAGCCGATTATCTCAATATTATGTACATCCCAAATACTGGAGAGTTAGTGATTTTCATAGCATCTTTTGTGGGGGCTTGTGTGGGATTCTTGTGGTATAACTCCTACCCAGCACAAGTGTTTATGGGTGATACAGGAAGTTTGTCTCTCGGAGGTATAATTGCAGTAGCAGCAATCCTTATTCGAAAGGAATTATTGATACCGATTTTGTGTGGAATTTTCCTAATTGAAAATCTTTCGGTTATTCTGCAAGTAGGTTATTTCAAATATACCAAAAAGAAATATGGGCAGGGAAAAAGAATATTCAAAATGGCGCCTTTGCACCATCATTTTCAGAAGTTGGGTTATAACGAAAGTAAAATTGTTACGCGTTTTTGGATAGTAGGAATCATGTTGGCAATACTAACTATTGTGACGCTAAAATTAAGATAGGTGAAAAAACAAATAGTGATTTTAGGTGCAGGGGAAAGTGGAGTGGGGGCAGCTATTTTAGCAAAAAAAAAGGGGTTGAAAGTTTTTGTTTCAGATAGTGGAATAATAACTAAGGAAAATAAAAAAGTTCTTTCAAATAATGAGATAAAATGGGAGGAAGGTAAGCACACAATGGAAAAAATTTTGCAAGCAAAAGAAGTAGTAAAAAGTCCGGGAATTCCAGACGATATAGACATCATTCAAGCCATAAAATTGGCAGGAATTTCTGTTGTTTCAGAAGTGGAGTTTGCTTTTAGATACACTAAAGCAAAAGTGGTTGCCATAACAGGAAGCAATGGCAAAACCACTACTACTCTGCTTGTTGGCCACATCCTAAAAAAAGCAGGATTGGATGTGCTCATAGCTGGGAATATTGGTGTTGGTTTTGCTAGAGAAATTGCAAAAAGAGATTATGATTATATCGTTTTGGAACTTAGCAGTTTTCAGTTGGATGGCATAAAGGATTTTCAACCAAATGTGGCGATTATTCTCAACATTACTCCTGATCATTTAACCCGATATGAAAATGATTTTAGCAAATATATAGCATCAAAGTTGCGTATAACAATGAATCAGCAAAAAGAGGATGTGCTTATTTATAATAGGGATAACAAACAGATAAAAGCTAACTTAAAAACAAAAGCAAAAGCGATACCAATTTCTATAAATAAACAGATAGTAGGGAATGGCGCTTTTTATAAAAACAACCAAATTAATATTAAACTAAACAACAAAAAGATGACAATTCAAGAACTAGCATTACAAGGAAAACACAACATTTATAATTCAATGGCAGCAGCAATTGCCACAAGAGTACTGGATGTAGAAAATGATATTATCAGGCAAAGTATGTTCGATTTCCAGAACATTGAGCACCGATTGGAATATGTGCTTACTGTTCATGGAATAGATTTTATAAATGATTCAAAAGCAACTAATGTAAATGCGACTTGGTATGCTTTGGAGAACATGACAAAACCAGTTATTTGGATTGTAGGAGGAGTGGATAAAGGAAACGATTATGATGAGATTTTGGAGATAGTAAAAAGCAGGGTGAAAGCCATTATTTGTTTAGGAGAATCAACCAAGAAAATACAAAAATATTTTAACAAAATAGTGGGTAAAATTGAAACGGTAAGCAGTATGGAAGAAGCAGTAAGGTCATCCTATCAATTAGGTGATAAAGGAGATGTGGTGTTATTATCTCCAACTTGTTCAAGTTTCGATATGTTTGATAATTTCGAGCACAGAGGGCAAGAATTCAAAAATCAGATTAGGAAATTATAAATGGATACCGTTCTAAGAAACATAAAATTAGAAGGGGACAGAACCATTTGGGTAGTGGTTTTCTTTCTGTGTATTTTCTCGGTGATTGTAGTATATAGTGCTGTTGGCATTGGCGATATTTTTAGCCATTTACTAAAACTAAGCATTGGCATAGGAGGTATGTATGTCATTCACAAATTAAAGTTCAAATACTTTTCTCGGCTTGGAGTTTTAGGGTTTTGGTTTTCGATTGCATTGCTTATTTTAGTGATGGTTATTGGGGTGAGTATTAATGGGGCTTCTCGTTGGCTTTCTATTTCAGGGCAAAGGTTTCAGCCATCCGATATTGCAAAGCTTTCGATTATATTATATACGGCTAGGCAATTAAGTAAACAAAGGAATTTTCTAGGGGAATTTAAAGGAGTAATATGGTATATTTTAATGCCAGTTCTTCTAATTTGTTTGCTGATTCTTCCTGCCAATTTTTCGACTGCTGCACTTGTTTTTGTCAATGGTTTGGTGCTGATGTTTATTGCAAAAATTAATTTGAAGTATATTTTAGGAATTGTTGGAATAGCACTTTTTGGAGGATTATTATTATATGGCACAGCCAAGTATGTGCCCTTAATGGGGGAGATTATGCCCCGTTCCAAAACTTGGGTAAACAGAATTGATGGCTTTTTCTCCCCATCAGAAAATTATAATTTGGATGAAGGACATCAATCCTATCAAGCAAAAATAGCAATACACAATGGAGGAATATTTGGGCAAGGACCAGGGAAAAGCGTGCAAAGGTATTTTCTGTATTCTAGCCATTCTGATTTTATTTATGCCATAATGGTGGAAGAATACGGAATGATAATAGGGGCATTTTTACCAATTTTACTTTATATGATTCTTTTTTTTAGGTCTGTAAAAATTGCAAACAGAAGTGAAAGTCAGTTTGGCGGATTAATTGCTTCTGGCTTGGCTTTTTCTTTGGTATTTCAAGCCATGATAAACATGGCGGTTGCAGTAGGGATAATGCCGGTAACTGGGCAAACTTTGCCCTTAATTAGTATGGGTGGAACTTCCATTTTATTTACCTGCATTACCATTGGTATTATACTTAGCGTAAGCAGGGATTCAACCGATAGAAATTATGAAGCAGTTTAGAGTAATAATAAGTGGAGGAGGAACAGGAGGGCATATTTTCCCAGCCCTTGCTATTGCAAAGGCATTAGAGAAAAAAGTGAGCAATATTGAGATTTTATTTGTTGGAGCAACAGGGAAAATGGAAATGAGTAAAATTCCAGCAGAAGGATATAAAATTAAAGGCTTATGGATAAGTGGCTTGCAAAGAAGAATTACCATTAAGAATTTATTGTTTCCATTTAAAGTAATAAGTAGTTTACTAGGCGCCAGAAAAATAATTAAAAAATTCAATGCAGATGTTGCAATAGGAACTGGTGGATATGCAAGTGGGCCTTTACTTTATATGGCGGCAAAAAGCGGCATACCAACTTTGGTGCAAGAGCAAAATTCATATCCTGGAATTACCAATAAAGTACTTTCCAAAGTGGTAGATAAAGTCTGTGTGGCTTATGATAATATGGAACAGTTTTTTTCAAAAAATAAAATCATTTTTACGGGGAACCCGATTAGGCAAGATGTATTGGAATTTGCCAGTAAAAAACAGATGGGTATTTCTCATTTTAATTTGGAAGAGAATAAAAAAACAGTACTTGTAATTGGAGGTAGTTTAGGGGCAAGAACCATCAATGAGGCAATTGATGAAAACATATCTTTTTTTGTAGAAAACAATTTGAATTTGATTTGGCAAACGGGCATTAGCTATCAGAAAAAAGCAGAAAAAAGTGTAAGAGAAAAAGCAGTAAAGGGAATAAACGCATATACGTTTATAAAAGAAATGGATAAAGCTTATGGGGCAGCCGATATTATCATTTCAAGAGCTGGGGCAATTGCCATTTCTGAGCTCTGTTGTATTTCTAAGCCTACCATTTTAATTCCTTCTCCAAATGTATCTGAAGATCATCAAACAAAGAATGCACAAGCGGTCGTTAATAAAAAGGCAGCACTGCTGGTGAAAGACAATGAGGTAGGCAGTAAATTGGTTAATTGTTTGCGGGAACTGTATGACGATACTATAATGCAGAAAGAGTTAATAAAAAACATCAAGAATTTGGCAGTAATGAATGCTGCTGACAAGATTGCAAATGAAGCATTGATTTTAAGTAAAAAATGAATTTAGATTTATCCAAACATATTTATTTACTAGGTATAGGAGGTATAGGCATGAGTGCCTTGGCAAGGTATTTTAATGCACAAGGAATACAGGTGAGTGGCTATGATAAAAGCAAAACCACACTTACAGAAAAATTAGAAAAAGAAGGTATTGCTATTCATTATAAAGATGATATAAGTCAGATAAGTGATGAGATAAAAGAGGCAAAATTCGCAGAGATTTTGGTGATTTACACTCCAGCTATTGATGAGAATAATACTGAATTTCGTTTTTTTAAAGAAAAAGGAATAATCCCTTTAAAGCGATCAGAAGTTTTGGGAATAATAACGCGCCAAAGTTTTACTATTGCTATTGCAGGAACCCACGGAAAAACAACAACTACTGCACTACTTACCCATATTTTGAAAAATTCTGAAATTGATTGTACTGCTTTTTTGGGTGGAGTTAGTAAGGATTTTAATAGTAACCTTATTTTAGCCGAAAAAGGAAATATTGTAATTGTGGAAGCGGATGAATACGATTGCTCTTTCCTTTCGCTTTATCCTGATGTGGCAGTTATTACTTCTATAGATGAGGACCATTTGGATATTTACGAAAATAAAAAATCATTGGAGATTGCCTTCCAAAAATTTGCTTCCCAAGTAAAACAAAAAGGATTTTTGTTGGTGCAAGCTGGCGTACAAACAGAATTTGAAAAACCAGAAAAGGGGACTTTAGTGTCCTATTCTGCCACAGAAAAGGCAGATTATTATGCTTCCAATATTGGCATCAGCAACAATAAAACAAAATTTGATATTGGGGTTTTAGATATTCTTCCCGGGATGGCTTATGAAAAAAAGATAACCAACTTACTGATAGATATGCCAGGAAAACACAATATTGAAAATGTGTTAGCAGCATCTGCTGTGGCTTGTTTTTTGGGGGCAACTTGCGACAATGTTGAAAAAGCAATTGGTTCTTTTAAGGGGATAAAAAGAAGATTTGAAATTCATTTGCATAATGATAAGATGACATTTATTGACGATTATGCCCATCATCCTGAGGAAGTAAAAGTGACTATACAAGCTGTAAAAGAGCTGTATGAAGGAAAGAAAGTCATGGTAATTTTCCAGCCTCATTTATTTTCAAGAACACAGGACTTTGCAGATGAATTTGCCGAGAGTTTATCCCTGTCAGATGAACTTATTTTGTTAGAGATTTATCCTGCCAGAGAAAAACCAATTGATGGAGTTACCTCACAAATGTTGGCTGAGAAGTGCACTATAAAAAATGAAGTTTGTAGCAAAGAGCAAATACTAAGCGTTCTTGAAAAAAAGGATTTTGAGGTGTTACTTACAATGGGAGCAGGGGACATAAGCACAATGATTCAGCCTATAAAAGAATTTTATAACTGATGAAAAAAGCATTTGAAATATTAAGCTGGCTTATGCTAATAGCTGTCATTGTATTGCTGATGGCTTTTTCGGTAAAAAACCAACAAATAGTGGAATGTCAGAAATTTGAGGTTGTGGTTGCAAGCAGTGAAAACCATTTTATAAACGATAAAATGATTAATGAACTATTAAGCAATAAAAACTTGCATCCATTAGGGAAAATAAGAGCAGAAATAGCAATGGATGAAATTGAAAAAAGCATTGGAAATCATACCTCCATTAAAGAGGTAAATGCCTACTTTGATATTGCTGGAAATGTATTTGTTGAGATTTTACAAAGAAATCCAATAGCAAGAGTGGAAACCGAAAACAACTCCTTTTATATTGATGAAAACGGCAAGCGCATGCCACTGTCAAAAGTGTATACTGCCCGCAGGCTTGTTATTACAGGAAAAGTAAATTTTCAAGAGAAAGGAGATCTCTTTTTATTGGCTAAATTCATTAATGAGAATCCGTTTTGGAAGGCACAAATTATGCAAATTCATACAGAAGAAAATGGGGAGTTAATACTAATACCAAGAGTTGGTTCTCAGCAAATAGTATTTGGGAAGCCGATAAATATAGCTACTAAATTCAGTAAGTTAAAATTATTTTATGAAAAAGGAATTTTAGAAAGAGGATGGAACAACTATTCACATATCAACTTAAAATTTAAAAATCAGATTGTTTGTACTAAAAAATAAAAAATATGGAAAATAATTCGCCAATAATTGTAGGACTAGATATAGGAACAACCAAAATAAGCGTGATGGTTGGCAGAAAAGACCAATTCGGAAAGTTGGAAATATTAGGAATGGGAAAAGCCATCTCAGGAGGAGTATTAAGAGGTATTGTGGCTAATATTGATAAAACCGTAGAGTCGATAAAACTGGCGGTGGAGGAAGCAGAGCAAAAATCAGGAGCCGAGATTGATGAGGTTTATATTGGAATTGCCGGTCAACATATCAAAAGTTTACAGCACAGAGGTGAAATGGTAAGAGATGATATTGAAAATGAAATTACCATTGACGATATGGAAAAGCTCAGGGAAAATATGTTCAAACTGGTTACCGTTCCTGGGGAGGAAGTAATTCATGTTATTCCCCAAGAATATACAGTGGATGGAGAAGATGGTATACAAAACCCTAAGGGAATGGCGGGTATTAAATTAGAGGCAAACTTCCATATTATTACGGCACAAGTTGCGGCAGTGCGCAACATTATAAGGTGTATAAAAAAAGCAGGATTAAATGCTAGGGAGCTTATTTTAGAGCCTTTCGCTTCCGCCATAGCAACCCTTGATAGTGATGAGTTAAATGAAGGAGTAGCACTAGTTGATATTGGTGGTGGAACCACTGATGTGGCTATCTTTTTAGAGGGTATTATTCGCCATACAGCTGTAATTCCATTTGGAGGGAATATTATAACAAAGGACATTAAAACAGGGCTATCCATTTTAGAAAAACAAGCAGAACTCTTGAAGGTGAAATTTGGTTCGGCAATGCATACATCTGATCAAGATAATGTAATGGTTTCCATTCCAGGCTTAAGAGGTAGAGAGCCAAAGGAAATATCTACAAAAAATCTGGCAGAAATAATAGGAGCGAGAATGAAAGAGATTATCGATTTGGTATATCATGAAATAAAAGTTTCAGGTTTTGAAAATAAACTAATGACGGGTATAGTACTAACTGGCGGTGGGGCTCAACTCAGAGCTTTGCCCCAATTGGTATCTTACATAACAGGCAAAGATATAAGGGTAGGATTACCAAATGAGCATTTAGGAAAGGAATCGCATGGTAAGGTGACAAGCCCAATGTATTCTACAGGGGTTGGTTTGGTGCTTAAAGGATTTGAAGATTTAGAAGTGGAAGTTATTTGGCCAGATGAAACAGGCAAAAAACAGAAACCAAAAGTTGGCGGAATATTATCCAGATTAAAAGAATTATTAGCAGAATTCTTTGAAGAAGATGTAACATAAAAAACAATCAATTATTAACTATAAAAACAATAAATCATGAATGAAAAAGAAAATGTATTCGAATTTAACCTACCGAAAAATCGGTCGTCTATTATAAAGGTGATTGGTGTTGGTGGGGGCGGAGGTAATGCCATCAATTACATGTATGAAAATGGTATTGAGGGCGTGGACTTTGTGGTCTGTAATACCGACTCCCAAGCATTGGATGCAAGTCCAGTTCCTACAAAAATACAATTAGGAGCTGAGCTAACGGAAGGCCTTGGTGCAGGTTCAAACCCTGAGACAGGGAGAAAAGCAGCAGAAGAAAGTATTGATAAAGTAACAGAACTTTTGGATGCAAATACAAAAATGTTATTCATCACAGCCGGAATGGGAGGTGGAACCGGAACGGGTGCAGCACCTATTATTGCGGAGGTTGCTAAAGAAAAGGGCATACTTACCGTTGGGGTGGTAACCATCCCTTTTTCAACAGAAGGAGGGAACAGACATAAATATGCTATGCAAGGGTTAAAGGAACTCAGAAAAAATGTAGATACGCTTTTGGTTATTAATAACGACAAGCTAATTGAGATTTACGGTAACTTAACTTTTACCCAAGCTTTTGCAAAAGCCAATGAGGTGCTCAATACTGCAACCAAAGGTATTGCAGAAGTTATATCACAACATTTGCTGGTAAATATTGACCTTAATGATGCCAGAAGAGTATTGGAAAATAGTGGCACAGCTGTAATGGGGCAAGCAACTGCATCTGGCGAGAATAGAGCCATTGAAGCGGTAAAAGGAGCATTGGATTCTCCATTGCTTAATGATAATAACATTAAAGGAGCCAAGCAAGTGCTTTTGAAAATTGTTACTGGCGGAGGAGAGGAAGAAATAAGAATGATGGAATTATCGGATATCAAACAAAAAATTCAGGAAGCAGCTGGTTGTGAGGTAAATATTATTGAAGGTATAGGCATTGATCCTGAATTAAATGGAGAAGTGTGCGTTACCGTAATTGCCACCGGATTTAATGTAAAAGTGATAAAGGATGATGTTATCGTTACCTTAGATGGAGAGAAAAATATTGATGATGTATTAAGCCAGGAAAAAGAGGAAGTACAAGAAGTGATATCTGCTAAAACAGAGGACAAAGGGCAGCACACTATTTTTGATAATGAAACAGAATTAGAAATGGAAGAAACGCTAAATGATCCTGAATTGGAAATAGAAGCAATAGAAAAAGAAGTAGAGATTGAGATAGAAGAACAGGAGTTGGAGCAGACAGAAGAAAAGGAATTATCAGCCGAAATAGATTTGGACTTAGAACCCCAAACAGTTGTTATTGATTTGGATGATGAAGTGGAATTACCAGGGGAATTAATCCCAACATTAAAACAAGAGGATGCAATAGAAGAAGTAGAATTGGAAATAAAAGAAGAGGCGATAAATGATGAGGAAACTCCACCGGTAAATCTGGAGACATTAACTAATAAATCCAGAGAAAGAGAAGATAGATTAAAGAATATCTCTATGAAGTTAAGAACGCCTTCTGGTTTAACTGCATTGGAAGACGAGCCAGCTTACAAACGTGATAATGTGGAATTGGAGGAAACACCACATTCTTCTGAGTCGGAAGTTTCTAAATATACTTTATCGGAAGGAGAGGATAATGAAACGGAAATAAAACCAAATAATTCCTTTTTGCACGACAATGTAGATTAGTTTTTTAATAGTTTTTGATTGTTAAAGCCCTCTTTGGAGGGTTTTTTTATGCAAATATTAATTATTTTTTTGTCATACTGAATAAAGTGAAGTATCTCCCTTTTCTATTTTTGTCATTGCAAAAAAATAATTTTGAAGCAATCTTTTTTGTTCTTTTACTTTGAAGCAAAAGAATCAAAAGTTCAAGACTGTATTCTTTTGAAACGCATAAGAAACATAAAATATAGAATAAAATAAACTCGCCTTTGGCTCAAACAGAATTTTGTTAATCTATCTTTTAATTTCTTGCCAAAAGAATAAGGTCATATCATTCCTATTAAAAAATCCCCACCAAATTGGCAGGGATTCTTAATAAATATATAACGCATTGCGTTTACATCATTCCTGGCATACCTCCACCACCTGGCATAGCAGGCATTGGTGGTTCAACCTCAGGAATATCTGCAACTACACATTCAGTAGTGAGTAACATCCCTGCCACTGAAGCTGCATGTTCTAATGCAATACGCACTACTTTTGCAGGATCAATAACACCTGACTTATAAAGGTTTTCGTATTTCTCACTTTTCGCATTAAACCCAAAATCGGCTTTTCCGTCTTTTATTTTAGCTACAACTACCGAACCTTCAATTCCAGCATTTTCTACAATTTGTCTCAGTGGTTCTTCCACTGCTCTTTCAATGATGCTAACTCCTGTTTTTTCATCTTCATTTTCAGTTTTTACTTTTCTAAGAGAATCGACAGCTCTTACAATAGCTACTCCACCACCAGGAACAATACCTTCCTCTACAGCAGCTCTGGTAGCAGCCAATGCATCATCTACTCTATCTTTCTTTTCTTTCATTTCTACTTCTGATGCAGCACCAACATAAAGAACAGCAACACCACCAGCTAGTTTAGCTAATCTTTCTTGCAATTTTTCTCTGTCATAGTCAGAAGTTGTACCCTCAATCTGTGCTTTTATTTGATTGACTCTTGCTGTAATGTCTGATTTTTTCCCAGAACCATTAATGATGGTTGAGTTATCTTTATCAATTACAATTTTCTCAGCACTTCCGAGCATTTCCAAAGTTGTTCCTTCCAGGGTAAAACCTCTTTCTTCCGAGACAACTGTTCCACTTGTAAGAATAGCAATATCTTCTAACATTGCTTTTCTTCTATCTCCAAAACCAGGGGCTTTAACTGCAGCTACTTTAAGCGCTCCTCTTAATTTATTTACTACTAATGTAGATAAAGCTTCTCCATCTACATCTTCAGCAATAATCATAAGTGGTCGGCCACCCTTTGCAGTTTCCTCTAAAATTGGAAGTAGATCCTTCATTGCTGAAATCTTTTTGTCATAAATAAGAATGTAAGGATTTTCTAATTCGGCTTCCATTTTGTCGGCATCTGTTATAAAATAAGGAGAAAGGTATCCTCTGTCAAATTGCATTCCTTCAACTACTTCTACAGTAGTTTCTGTGCCTTTTGCTTCTTCCACAGTGATTACGCCTTCTGTTTTTACCTTCTTCATAGCCTCTGCAATTAGAGCTCCAATGCTATTGTCATTATTAGCAGAAATAGCTGCTACTTGCTCTATTTTTTCATAACTATTTCCAACCTCTTTAGCTTGTTTTCCTAGGTCAGTTACAATAGAAGTAACAGCTTTATCCATACCTCTTTTTAAATCCATTGGATTAGCACCAGCAGCAACATTTTTTAATCCTGCTGTAATGATAGCTTGCCCCAATATGGTTGCGGTTGTCGTTCCGTCACCAGCTAAATCATTGGTTTTGGAAGCTACTTCCTTTAACATCTGAGCCCCCATGTTCTCAATTTGGTTTTCCAATTCAATTTCTTTAGCTACTGTTACACCATCTTTGGTAATGACAGGGGCTCCAAATTTTTTGTCAATTACTACATTTCTTCCTTTTGGACCTAATGTAACTTTTACTGCATTTGCAAGAGCATCTGCTCCTTTTTTAAGGGCGTCTCTTGCTTCTGTATCAAATGTGATTTCTTTTGCCATTTTTTAATTTATTTAATGATTGCTAAAATATCTGATTCTTTCATGATGAGATAATCTTCTCCATCATATTTTAATTCTGTGCCTGCATATTTTCCATATAACACATTGTCACCAACTTTTACTGTTATAGGATTTTCTTTAGTGCCTTTACCCACAGATACAATACTTCCTTTTTGTGGTTTTTCTTGGGCAGTATCAGGGATAATAATCCCAGAAGCTGTTTTGCTTTCGGCAGCAGCAGCTTGTACAAGTACTCTATCTGCCAATGGTGTAATTTTTGTTTTAGCCATTTTTTATTTTTTTAAGTTAAAATTTTGTTCTGTAAATCATTATATGCATAAAGCGTGCCAAAATATTTTTAAGTGAACTTTTGTCAGTTACTACCAAAACAATCTTTTATTGACCATCAGTGGTTGGATTTGTTTGTGGTAAGTTTGGCACTTGATCCGTTTGAGGAACAATGGATTGATCAATTTGTTCTTGCATGATAGACTCTGGATCTTCCGCATTGTTTCTTGGTATAGCAAAATTGGAAAGTAAGCTAAGCGAAATGAGTGCTATTGCCAATGTCCAGGTTGACTTTTCCAGAAAGTCAGTGGTTTGTTTCGCGCCCATCATTTGGCTTGTGCCACCTCCAAAAGTGGAAGAAAGTCCACCACCTTTTGGGTTTTGTACCAGTACAACTAACACCAGTAAAATACAGCAAATAATAATAAGGATTGCAAAAATTGTATACATTTTATTTTTCTTTTAGGTCGTAAATTAATTTTATTTGGTTTGCAAAGAAACTATTTTTTTGTGGATATTTCAAACTTAATTTCTCATAAGCTGCTATTGCCTTATCAAAATGCTCTTGTTCTAGATATACTCTTGCTAAAGTTTCAGTTACAATTTCATCATTTTCTATTAAACTTTCCTCAGCAGATTTTGCTGGTGAAAAGAATTCTTCTCTCTTTAGCTTGCTAATAGAAGGCTGTGTATCAATAAATTTATCAATCAAATTAGTTTCTTTTACTTCTTGTATTCTGTCTATCTTTTTAGCATTTGTAAGCGTAAGCCATTCAGCAAAAGAGTGTGTTTCTTTTTCATTAAATTGAAGTGGTTTGCCAATTCCCAGTTCTTTTTCTGGAGTTGGAACTTCTTTATTTTGTTCCACTTTTTTTATCTCTTTTTCTTCTATAACCTGTACATTCTTGGTAATAAGTTTGAAAAGCAATTTGCGGTTTCCAGAGTAAGCTGCTGCCTTTCTTAGTTGAGCATTATAACTGATGCTATCGGTATTGTAAAGCCCTTTGGTATAGAGCAATTGCATGGAAGCAAAGTAAGGGAAGGCCTGCAAACTTATGCGCATATCGGCAATTTCAGCTTTACTAATATTCATTGGGTTTTGGATATTTTCTATGAGTTTTTCGTTTCGCATTACCAATTTACCACTGCTTTATTAAAAATATCTTCTGCTAATTCAGATGTTATTTGCTCTATTAAATCGCTTTCTACTTCTGCTAAACTTTTGATGCTATCATAATCCCCATAGCGAGAAAACTTTTGCTCAAAATTTTTGCTTTCATCTTTTGTATTCTCAAACTTTACTTTTATGGCAATGGTCAATCTGTTTTGTGCAGCTTGTTCATTGGCTTGAATGGCAATTGGTTTTACTTCATATGTTGTAATCTCACCACTAAAATTCAAATCACCTGCATCTGTTTCCAAACTTAAATTGGTTTGTTGCAAAAAATAATCTTTCAACCTTTCGGTAAATACCTGGCTTAAAGTTGGATCAATTGTTGCAGAACGATTAGGGAAATATTGCACTGCTACTGTTTTTACATCAGGAGAAATAGAAGCCCCAGTAAAAGAGTAAAACCCACAAGCAGTTAGCAAACTTACTAAAATAATTACTAATATTTTGCTAAAAATTCTATACATTATAAATCAAATTCTTTAATTTTTCTATATAAAGTTCGCTCTGAAATACCCAATTCTTGAGCTGCATATTTTCTTTTTCCTTTATGTTTCTCCAAAGCCCGAACAATCAAGTTTTTTTCTTGTTCAAATAAAGATAAATTTTGCGCAACTTCAATGTTCTCTGCTGCCTTTTTAGTAGGCAGAATAGTTACTGCATTTTCATTTTCCAAATCTTCAAAAACTTTTGGAGAATTCTTATCCATTTTTCCTTCTTTTTCCATCAAATCAAAAGTAATTTTTTTAAGTTCAGTTAAATCTTTTTTCATATCAAAAAGCACTTTATACAAAATTTCTCTTTCCGAAAATTCACTACTATTTTCTCCCTCAAAAAGTACAGGTGTTTTATTAGGGTTTTGATTATGTGGAATATAAGAGTCTAAAGTATCAGCCGAGATGTTTCTTTCTTGCTCTATAACGGAAATTTGTGCAACAAAATTCTTCAATTGGCGGATATTTCCAGGCCAAGGATAATCCTGTAAAAGTTGCATTGCCTCATCACTAAGGCGAATGACTGGCGTGTTGTATTGGTCGGCAAAATCGGCTGCAAATTTCTTGAAAAGCAATGAGATATCTTCTTTTCTATTTCTAAGGGCTGGAATTTGGATGCTAACGGTATTTAATCGGTAAAACAAATCCTCTCTAAATTTTCCTTTTCTGATGGCTTCTTGAATATTTACATTGGTTGCGGCTATTATTCTTACATCTGTTTTTTGCATTTTGGAAGAGCCCACTTTCATAAATTCCCCGCTTTCCAAAACCCTTAAAAGTCGCACTTGGGTGGATAGTGGTAATTCCGCTACTTCATCTAAAAATATAGTCCCACCATCAGCCACCTCAAAATATCCCTTTCTGCTATCGTGAGCGCCAGTAAAAGCTCCTTTTTCGTGTCCGAAAAGTTCAGAGTCAATAGTCCCTTCTGGAATTGCACCACAATTTACTGCTACATAGTTGCTATGTTTTCGTTTAGAATTCTGATGAATTATTTTTGGAATATTCTCCTTTCCCGTTCCGCTTTCCCCATACACAAATACGGAAATATCGGTAGGGGCAACTTGCAAAGCCACATCAATTGCACGGATAAGTCCGGTGTCATTTCCTATAATTCCAAATCTTTGTTTTGCTTGTTTTGTGTCCATAATTATATTACTTTTCCCATTAATGTAGCAGCTGTGCAACTCTCAATTTTCACGCTTACATATTGGCCTTTTTTGTAATTTTTTCTATCGAAAACAACCACTTTATTTTGAGCTGTTCTTCCAAAAAGTTTGTCCTTTGACTTTTTACTTTCCCCCTCAATTAGTACTTCATAAGTTTTTCCAATGGTTTCCTTATTTCTGATTAAAGAATGCGCCATTTGTTTTTCAATAATTTCAGCTAACCTTATCTGTTTAGTTTCCTCTATAACATCATCCTCAAATTTCCTTTGGGCAGAGGTGTTTGGTCGTTCAGAATATTTAAACATATATCCAAAATCAAATTTTACTTGATCCATCAAATCAAGAGTATCTTTATAGTCTTTCTCGCTTTCTGAGCAAAAGCCAGCAATCATATCCATAGAAATTCCACAATCGGGCAAAATCTCACGAATTTTTTTAATTCTTCCTAAATATTCTTCTTTGGTGTATCCTCTTTTCATAATATCCAAGATTCTATTACTACCAGATTGTACAGGTAAGTGAATGTAATTGCAAATGTTTTTATGTTTTGCCATTACATTTAAAACCTCATCTCTCATATCCTGAGGATTGGAAGTAGAAAATCGAACTCTCAAATTTTGATTAATTTTTGCAACCATTTCAATTAATTGCGCAAAGTTGGTGCTATTTTCTTTCTCTTTTTCATTTAAATTTTTGAACTCTTTTTTTGCTCCACCTCCAAACCAAAGGTAAGAATCTACATTTTGCCCTAAAAGAGTGACTTCTTTGTAGCCATCAGTAATTAATTGTTTGCATTCATTTATAATGCTTTCAGGGTTTCTGCTTCTTTCTCTTCCCCTTGTAAAAGGAACTACACAAAAAGTACACATATTATCGCACCCCCTTGTAATTGAAACAAAAGCAGTAACGCCATTCCCTCCAAATCTGACAGGGCTTATTTCGGCATAAGTTTCCTCTTTTGAAAGAATTACATTCACTGCTTTCCGCCCATCATCTACCTGCCGAATAAGATTTGGTAAATCTCTGTATGCATCTGGCCCCACAACAATATCCACCAATTTTTCTTCTTCCAGAAATTTTTCTTTCAACCTTTCTGCCATGCAGCCCAAAACACCAACAATCATTCCAGGGTTGTTTTTCTTTTTTATGGAATTATAGACTTGTAATCTTCTCCTTACGGTTTGCTCTGCTTTTTCTCTTACAGAACAAGTGTTTACAAAAACTAAATCTGCTTCTTCAATTACATTTGTAGTACAAAATCCTTCATTGGTTAAAATAGAAGCAACTATCTCAGAATCTGAGAAATTCATCTGACAACCATAACTTTCGATATACATCTTTTTCTTGTCATTTTTTTCCTTAGCAATACTCAAAGTTTCGCCTTGTCTTTTTTCATCCAACCATTTCTCTCTCATTTTTACAAAAGTCATTTTTCTATCAATTTCGGGCCGCAAAGTTAAATAAAAAATCTGTTAAACTGACAATGTGGCAGAAATCAAATTTTCTTATATTATATATAATATAATGCAAACTGACAGCATTTTTGATTTGTTTTATTTAAAAAAACTTTCTTTTATTTGCACAAAATTTTAAAAATCGAAATTGATTATGAGCAAGAATTTAGTTATTGTGGAATCACCAGCAAAGGCGAAAACTATTGAAGGTTATTTAGGAAAAGAATTTACTGTAAAATCAAGTATTGGACACATTCGTGATCTTCCTAAAAAAGGAGGAATGGCAATAGATATAGAGAATGGATTTAAGCCAAAATATGTTATTTCTGATGATAAAACGAAAGTGGTAAGCGAGCTAAAAGCAGAAGTTAAAAAAGCAGACACTATTTGGTTAGCAACTGATGAGGACAGAGAAGGAGAGGCTATTGCTTGGCATTTGACAGAAGCACTTGGCTTAGATAAAAAAGAGACTAAAAGAATTGTATTTCATGAGATTACAAAAAAAGCAATTACCAATGCAGTGGGGAATCCTAGAGAATTGGATCAAAACTTAATTAATGCCCAACAAGCGCGTAGGATTTTAGATAGATTAGTGGGATTTGAGTTATCTCCAATTTTGTGGAAAAAAATAAAACCAGGACTCTCGGCTGGACGTGTACAATCGGTTGCATTAAAAATAATTGTAGAAAGAGAAAAAGAAATCATAAATTTTAAAAGCGTTTCCTCTTTTAGGATATCGGCATTATTTACAACTACTGAGGGTAAACAATTTAAGGCTGAACTGCCAAAAAGATTAAGTTCATTAAAGGATGCTCAAGAATTTTTAGATAAATGTAAATCAGCAGAGTTTAAGGTAGAAAATGTGGAGAAAAAGCCAGCCAAGAAATCTCCTTCTGCTCCTTTTACTACTTCTACTTTGCAGCAAGAAGCATCCAGAAGATTGGGTTTTTCAGTAACACAAACTATGATGGTCGCCCAAAAACTATACGAATCTGGGAAAATCACTTATATGCGTACCGATAGTGTGAATTTATCCAATGATGCTTTAAATGCTGCTGAAAATGCAATCCAAAAAGCGTATGGTGAAAATTATGCTAAAAGGAGAACTTTTGCAACCAAAGCAAAAGGAGCACAAGAGGCGCATGAGGCCATTCGTCCAACTGATATGAGTAAAAGTATAGTAGATGGCGAAAGTACTCATCAAAAATTGTATGCTCTTATTTGGAAAAGAACTATCGCCTCACAAATGGCAGAAGCACAAATTGACAGAACCATTGCTACAATAGGTATTTCCACTGATGAGCGGCAGTTTGTTGCAAAAGGGGAAGTGATTACTTTTGATGGATTTATGAAAGTATATTTGGAAGGGAAAGATGATGAATCTGAAAGTGAAAAAGGAATGCTTCCTCCATTAAGATTAGGCGCTTTAGTTGAGACTGAGGAAATTTTAGGAATAGAAAGATTTAGCAAACATCCGCCAAGATATGCAGAGGCGAGCTTGGTAAAAAAATTAGAAGAGTTAGGTATTGGAAGACCATCCACTTATGCTGCTACTATTTCTACCATTCAAAGCAGAAAATATGTGATAAAGCAAACAACAGAAGCTAAGCAAAGAGAAATTCGGGCAATAATTGTAAAAAATGGAGAGCTAACAGGGGAAAAACGACAGGAGAATTATGGAGCAGAAAAGGGTAAATTATTTCCAACATCAGAGGGAACTGTAGTTTGCGATTTTCTGGAAGAGAATTTTAATAATATCATGGATTATGGTTTTACCTCCTCTGTGGAAAGCGAATTTGATGATATTGCAGAAGGCAAGAAAGTTTGGAATGAAATGATAGCGGATTTTTATGATCCTTTCCACCAAAAAGTATTGGAAGTGGATGAAACTGCCGAAAGAGCATCTGGTGAGCGGCTTTTAGGAGAAGATCCAAAAAGTGGTAACAATGTGTATGCAAGAGTTGGAAGATTTGGGCCAATGGTGCAAATTGGCGAAATGCAACAATCGGATGATGCACCAAAACCAAAATATGCTTCCATTATTGGGGAACAAACCATTCAAACCATTACTTTAGAACAAGCTTTGGAGCTTTTTAGATTACCGAGAGTAGTTGGAGAATTTGAAGCAGAAGAAGTGGTTGCCGCTATTGGAAGGTTTGGTCCTTATTTAAGACATAAAGGCAAATTTACTTCCATCAAAAAAACGGATGAAGAAGATCCTTTAACGATAAAATTGGATAGAGCAATTGAACTCATCAAAATAAAAATTCAAGCTGATAAAGATAGATTGATTAATAATTTTGAAGGTGAGCCGCTTATTCAAGTTTTGAATGGAAGATACGGTCCATTTGTGCAAGTAACTCCTGAAAAAGGTAAGAAAATTAATCTTAAAATACCGAAAGATACTGAGCCGAAAAGTTTAAATAGAGAAGATTGTTTATCTTTGCTGAAAGAGCAAAAGAAAAAATAAAGAATCTTGTATAATTTATCTTCCCATTTTCTTCCCATTGAAGATGATTTGCTTGCAGAAAGCTGGCAAATCTCTCAGATTGGGCATTGTATAGCCAAACATACTTCTTCTGATTTTCCTGAGATAAGTAATGCAAAGATTGCTTTTTTCTCTGTTCCAGAATATGAAGGAACGGATAATAATGGCGATAATCATTCTGCAATCCGAGAAGAGTTTTATAGCTTGCATTTTGACATGCTTCCTCCTTTGGCTGATTTAGGGACTTTGCAATTAATGCCAACCAAAAAGGAATCCTTCAAACAAATTGAAAAAGTTTGTGCTTGCTTGCTTGAAAACGGAATCATTCCTTTGATAATTGGTGGAGGACAAGATATTTCTTATGCCATCTATAAAGCCTATGCTTCAATTGGAAAAATCATTACTTTCACTTCTGTCGATAATGCTTTCGATTTAGGTACAGAAGAGGATAAAATTCATTCCCATTCCTATTTAAGCAAGATGATTGCTTATCAACCCAATCATTTGTTTAATTATTGCAATATTGGCTATCAGTCTTATTTTGAAAGCCCTGCTGCCATTGAAATGCTCGATAAAATTCATTTTGACACTTTTAGGCTAGGTTATGTAAAAGCCAATTTGTTTGAGGTAGAACCTCTTATGCGTAATACTGATTTTTTAAGTTTTGATTTATCGGCTATTACATCTTCTTATGTTTCTGCCAATGTGCATACTAGCCCCAATGGCTTTGATGGAGCCGAAAGTTGTAGTATTATGCGTTATGCTGGTTTGAGCGATAAAGTTACCTCTTGTGGTATTTTTGAATACCACAGGGAGTTAGATTTAGGGAATCAAACAGCAAAACTAATGGCGCAAATGTTTTGGTATTTTTTGGATGGCTTTAAGCAAAGAAAAAACGAATTAAATCCTAACCTAAATGAATGCACAAAATACACTGTTTCTTTTGATGACGGAGTGAATGAGGTGGTGTTTTATAAAAGCAATAAAACCGGAAGGTGGTGGATTGGTGTTCCTTTTTACACTTCTGAAAAAGAAAAGAAAGATAATTACTTTGTAGCTTGTTCCTACCGAGATTATGAGCAATCTAATCAAGGAGAACCACCAGAAAGGTGGATAAAAACTTACCAAAAGCTGAATTAAATATTTTTAGTTTCTTCTGATTTTTTACCTATTAAATAAAAAATGTCTATTTTAGCGGACGTAAAATTTATAAAAACGATAAAATTGAATATGAAAAGAACGATATTATTTCTGTCTTTTTTGCTGATCCCAGGGCTTGTTTTTTCACAGCAAGACCCTCAGTTTAGTCAAAATATGTTCAACAAATTAGCTAATAATCCTGGCTATGCGGGGAGCAATCAAGCTATTTGTGCAACAATGCTTCACCGTTCACAATGGATGGGCTTTGAAGGAGCACCAACTACACTTAATTTGAGTGTGGATGCTGGCAT